>NZ_CP016268.1:3406912-3733401 GCF_001677435.1 Woeseia oceani | reverse complement strand
CGAGGGTTGCCGCCATCTGTGGCGGGATAGCGTTGTCGAGTTCGAACGGGTACTTGCCGCCCCAGGCGTTGAAGCCGAAGTTCAGAGCGAGCAGCGGTTCAGCACCGGCGGCACGGCCTGTTACAAAAAGTGCGCCGTGGTCGCGGCACCAGGCGTCGTTGGTCGGGAAGCGGTGGAACTTGACCCGCCCGGCACTGGCGTGGCCTTCGAGTAACGCCGCTACGTGCTTTTCGTGGGCGGCATCCAGAACATTGATATACACCGGCTCACTGGCAGCCAGTGCGGCGACAGCCTGTACCATTACGGGCTCCACGGGGCCGAACTTGCCGGGCCAGCTGTCCTGGTTGTGCGGCCAGGATATCCAGGTAGCGAGGTGCGGCTGCCATTCGGCGGGCATGGCGTAGTCGTGCAGGGTGCTGCGGTAGTCGGCGCTGTTCATCGGGCGGGCTCTGGCGATGCAAGAGCGGATCATACTTGATGAGGCCGTTGCGGCGCCAAATGCGCGTTGGCGGGTTACCGGAGCTGCAGGTCGAAGAAGAAAAAAACCGGCCCACGGGGGGGGTGTGGGCCGGTTCGGTTTACTCACTGATGCAACGTTTCAATGCTGCGGGATGGAGATCTCTTTATCAGCGAGTTTTGAGCACGGTAGCGGTCGAGGCGACAGCCTCAACGGTGAGCAAAGCAAGGTTTTCGCGGACGTCACTCAGACGATCGTAACTCTGCATGGATTCCTCGAAATCCTGTAAAGCGAGTTGCTTGTCGCCCTTGATGACATGCAGTACGCCGCGGTTCGACAGCGCAATGGCTTTATCGCGGGCCTTGTTTCGGGTGTGGGTGTCCAGGTAAGGATTCAGTATCTTGTTGACGCTGCTACGCAGCGCGACGGCCTTGTTGCATGCCATCTCGGCCTGCTCGAGCTTCTTTTCCTTCATGTACGCTACGCACAGGTTGTTGTACGCACTGAATGAGGTGCTGCGAGATTCGGATGCGGCCAGTTTGTCGATGGCTTTCCGGTATTCGCCAGCAACAATCAGCTTTCCCTGAGCCTGATCGACCAGCGCGATCATCTTGTAGTTGGTCTCCGGTGCGCTCGCTGCGGCGAATTGAGAGGCCAGCAGTGAAAGAATCAAAGCAAGGCCGTTTCGTCTCAGTCGTGTCATGTGCTGCTTGTGGTTGGTCGTATTCATTGACGCCTTTCTCCCTGATGGTGCTGCACGAATTTCGTTGCGTGCAGTTCCTGCTGTAGACGACTCCACGTTAATCGGCGGCAAGGGATGAGACAAACGAATAGAACGCGTGAGACACATGAGCAAATTTCATCTGTTCACCGCGAACGATTGCATTACCCAATCGCGCAACGCAATAACTTCAGGGCGTTGCAGCTGATCCTTCTCGCAAACAAAGTAGTAGTTGTCCGGAGTCACCAGTTCGTAATCAAAGAGACGCACGAGTCGCCCGCTATCAAACCAGCTACGGGCCATGGGCAGAGACACCAGTGCGGCACCCAATCCTTGTTCGGCGGCGCGGGTTACGGCTGTCATTGAGTCAAGCCGGATGTAATTGCTGGTCTGTGGGACGCGAATGCCTGAGTTGTCGGACCACATTTTCCAGGCGTTCGGTCGCGAACTGTGCACGACCATCGGCACCGCTTTCGCAAGATGCCAGCCGACGAGGTTGAGACTGTCGCGGAATCCCGGAGAACACGCGGGCACCAGTCGCAGCGGAAACAGGCGTTCAGCGGCAAGTCCCGATGGCGGTGTGCGGAACAGTCGGATGGATACGTCCGCCGTAACGGGATGTCGCTCGGATACCTCGTTACTGGTCTCGATATGAATATCAATGTGTGGATACAGTGCCGTGAATTCGTTCAGCCGCGGTACAAACAATTCACTGGCGAGAAACGGCTGCACAGATACCCGCAGGCTTGCATGCCGGTACTCTCCACGCAGTTGCTGGAAAGCGTCGTCTATACGACTGACTGCGTGGTTGGCTTCCTCAAACAACAGTTCGCCGGCGACGGTCAGACTTATGCTTCGACCATTGCGCTCGAACAGCGGCACCTGCAGTTCCTGTTCCAGACTCTTGATCTGGTGACTGACGGCAGAGGCCGAGACAAACAGTTCCTCCGCCGCGAGTCGAAAACTCAGGTGACGCGCAGCGACACAGAAGGTACGTATGCCGCGCATAGATGGCGGGCGGCTGCGTTTATTGGGGGTGCGTGGTGCCGTCGATGGCAGGCGTACAACATTCATTTGCAGGGTATCGGTCAGGTTGCGGGTAATGACACTCTGACATTGCACGATTCATACCAGCCCGTGTTCGCCGGCTGGCATGAAAAATATCAATTAAAACCAATTAGTTAAATAATTGCTCGCCGCCCGTATTGCACTCTTTCGGGCAGTATTGGTCGGCCAGCGCACACTTCCGGTGCAATCCGCCGCCGCCGCCCGGTTGTGGCGACGCTCGTGGCTACTGGGCTTCGGTCAGGCGGGACGCCGACCACGCGGCCAGCGCAGACACTATGGCCAGAACAATGATGGCACTGGCACTGCCAAAACCGGCGATCGCACCGGTCAGCACGCCGCCGAGCAACAGCATGATGCCTATCACCGTGTTGCTGACGGCGACATAGCTTGCCCGGTTGTCTGCAGTGGCGATATCAACAAGGTGGGTTTTTCTGCCGAGGCGGACCCCGGCATGCGCGATGCAGAGCAGGAAATAGGCGAGCGGGTACCACCAGAGCCCGATACTCAAGCCGGTCAGCGAGGCAACGCCGAACGTGACAATGCCGGTGCACGCGGCCAGTGCGGCCGCATAGACCATAACGCGCCGGCTCGACCGGTCCGCCATTCTTCCCCAGAGCGGGGCGCTGACAAAGCTGGCGGTTCCGGCCGCAATCATCAACGCGCCGAGTCCTGCCAGCGTGTCACCGGACGCAGTGCTCATCAGATTGACGTAAAACGGTGAGACCAGCGCTGTCGAAATCAGCAAAGTGCGGACGATGATGAAGTTTCGCAGCTCCGCGTCATCGCGAATGAGCGAAAGCTGATGGATCGCTTCAGTAATGGCGTTGCCCCCACCGTCCGTTGCACCCCGGTATTCAATCAATAGACTGTAGACGGCGGCACCGAGTATCCACAATGCGCCGGCAGCCGTTAGCAAGAGCACGTAAAAACCGAGGTCGTGTTCACCCGCTCCCGGCAACAAGCCGGCGATACCGACCGCCAGCACTATCGCGCCGCCTGCCGAGGCTGCGTAGCCACTGACTGTACCGCGGCGGGTCTTGGCGATCGTCTTGCCGAGTACATCCTTCGATGCCACCGAACAAACTCCGCGCGCGATGCTGAATACGGCGAGCAAACCCAGTACCGACCAGCCGGCCACGGCACCTTGCAGTGATGTGATGACCAGCGCCATTGCCGCGACGGCGAGGCCCTGGACCATGCTGCCGGCGACCCAGAACCACTTGCGTACGGCTGCCCGGCGTATCGCGCTGGCGATAAACAGCTGTGGCAGCAGTGACAATGACTCGCGAATCGGCACCAGCAAGGCGAGCATGAAAGCTGGCGCACCTATGTGAGTGAGCAGCCACGCGAGCACGAGTTTCGGGCTCGAGAGCCAGTCCCCGGTCGACGTTGCGGTGAGCGAAATGACATGCAGAAAAAAGTTGCGCGGCTGTTCGCGGCAGGATTCATCCGGAATGTCCTTGCAAACACGCGCGTCTTCATCGCCGGTCAGCAATGCGTATACGTCGCGAACGGGGCCGGGGTCGGGTCGGGTAGTATTCATGCGTCTCCTTCAACGCCGATTCTACGCATTCAACCTGCTCGCGGCATGCCAAATGCAAACGCATGAAACCATCCGCCGGGGATTTGCAATTGTTGCCCGATACCGCATTATCAGCGCATACGCACCCTGATCTCCCCGAGGAATACCATGCACCAGAGAATTCTGTTTGCAACCTGTCTTTTACTGTTCGCTCTTGGATCGGCAACGGCCAGTGAGCAAGGAAACTTCGCGCTGACGAACGTGCATGTATTCGATGGGGTGAGCAAACGAATTCTGCGTGATGCAACCGTGCTGGTTGCCGATGGCCGAATCGAGAAAGTGGACCGCGGTATCGAAGTGCCGGCTGGTTACGAACGGATCGACGGCGAAGGTAACTACCTGATGCCGGGTCTGTTCGATGTACATACACATCTGGACAACCTGGAGTCAGCGGAGCGTGCATTGGACTCCGGTGTAACCACGGTGCGCTCTGCGAGTGTTGGCGCATTTCAGGACGTAACGCTGCGGGAACTGGTTCGTGCCGGCAAGGTGGCGGGACCCGATGTGCTCGCTGCCGGTGTCTACGTGACGCCAAACCTTGGCGATTCGGTGCTGGCCGATCCACGGCTGGTCGCATTGAGCGGCGGCGTGAATACGGATGAAGAACTGCGCCTGCTGGTACAGATCAATGCAGACCGCGGTGCAGACGTCATCAAGACCCGTGGTACGGAGCGTGCAGGGCTGCCCGGTACGGACCCGCGGCAACAGGTTTACACCGAACATCAACTTAAGGTCGTCGTCGATGAGGCCGCTCGCCACGATATGTCCGTACTCGTGCACGCGCACGGTGACGAAGGCGCGCGTGCCGCGGTGCTGGCGGGTGCGCGCAGTATCGATCACGGCACCTATCTGTCCGAGGAAACGTTGCGCCTGATGAAGGAGCGTGGCACCTGGTTCGTGCCGACCTGGGTCACGATGAACGAAATGAACGAAGAGCAGTACGATTACGTACTGCGTTTGCGTGGCAAACACATGGTGCCGCACCTTGAAAAGGCGATCCGGACCGCTTACCGCCTGGGTGTGCGCATTGCAACCGGAGCTGACAACTACTACCAGGCTGAGTCGATCAATCGTATCGCTTTTGAAGTCGAGGCGTTCGTGCGCCTGGGCATGACCAACTTCGATGCCTTGCAGACCGCCACGGTCAACTCGGCGGAACTGCTGGGAGTCGACGACCGGACAGGCCGCATTGCGGTGGGCTACGAAGCCGATTTGATACTACTGCCCGGCAATCCCCTGGAGGATGTCGCTGCTTTGCAGGATGTTGTAATGGTCATCAGCAACGGGCAGATCGCGTTGCGCAGGATTCCTTTCGCACTGTAGGCCATGTATCGCGCGGGCGGCGCTTGTGCGCTGTGGTTCTGCAAATTATGCTTCGGCGTTCAGATCAAGAACGTCCTGTTCGGGGGTGGCGCGATCATCTGCCAGTATTGATGAGCTGTTTGCTTAAAATGCGTGCGGCACGTGAGCAGATGTCCACCAGTGAGAAAAAACTGGCTGACTTCATCCTCGCAAACTCAGCGTTGATTCGCGACTACTCCTCGCAGCAGTTGGCCAGCTCAGTGGGGGTAAGCCAGTCCAGCGTCGTCAAGTTCAGCCAGAAGCTCGGCTACAAGGGCTTTACCGATCTTAAGCTCGCGATACACGAAACGGTGGTACGCCAGGACAGTGGTGGGGCGGAAGAGCATGAACTGGCACACGGCAGTCACCCGGTACAGACCATCCCGCAGCGGGTATTGCACAGCAAATGCGAGGTGCTGGCGAGTACGGGGCTCCTCAATGATGATGAGTGTTTGCTCGCTGCCGTAAAGGCGATCGAATCCGGCAAGCGATTCCAGATCGCGGCCGTCGGCGCCGCCACGCTGGTTGCCAAAGATTTCGCCAGCAAACTGCTGGTGCTGGGTTACCCGGTGTCCGCCGAGCCCGAAGCGTATATTCAGCTGTCCGGCGTGGCCACCCTGGGCAGGGGTGACGTTCTCTTTGTCATCTGTGCCGCTGGCCAGACGCGGAGCCTGATACATATGGCACAACAGGCCCGCAAAGCAGGCGCCTTGATCGTTACGCTGACCGCCTACAACAGCAACCCGCTTAATGCCTTGGCTGACATACGGCTTTACTCCGCGTCACACAACGGCCAACCGAATATTCCGCAGATACTCGAGCCGGTGTCACAGCAGCACGTGATTGATCTCCTGTTCTATCACCTGGTTGAACGCAATGCTCGCGGCAGGGAACTGCTGATTCGCGATCAGAAAGCCCAGGCAGATCTTGCCAAACGGGACTGAGCGTCAGAACGAAAGATCGACCAGACCGTCGATGCCGTCGATCCCCAGTCCCGGTGCGTTGCCTAGGGAAATTTCGGAATTCTCGAAACTGGCGCCGCCTCTCACCGGGTTGCTTGCTGCCCAGCTCGGGCCGTCGAGGTCGATTTTGGTGATGCTTTGCGACTTGGCGACCGCAACGTGGGCCGCTGCCGATACGCTGATCGCGCTTTCGAGCATGCAGCCAATCATGCATTCCATGTCATAGACGGCGGCCATGTCGGCAATCTTGATGGCATTCGACAGGCCACCGGTCTTCATCAATTTAATATTGATGATGTCCGCGCCGCGCATTTTTATCAGGTCAATCACTTCCTTGGGGCCGAATGTGCTTTCGTCAGCCATCACCGGCGTGGTGACCCGTTCGGTTACGTACTTCATGCCGTCAATGTCGTCGCCTTTCACCGGCTGTTCGATGAACTCGAGTTCCACACCACTGGCTTCGAGTTCGCGCAGTGCTGACACGGTTTTCTTTGGCGTCCAGCCCTGATTCGCATCCAGTCGCAGCACTGCCTTGCCATCGACCGCGGCATGTATGGCCTTGATGCGCTCGATATCGAGATTGATGTCTTTGCCGACTTTGATCTTCAGTGTTTCGTAGCCAAGCTCAATGGCCGCCAATGAGTCGTCGACCATCTTGCGTATGTGGTCGACGCTGATTGTGATATCGGTAGACAACTGCGGCTCACCACCGCCCAGGACTTTGTAGAGCGGCCGCTCGAGCTGTTGCGCGAACAGATCGTACAACGCGATTTCCACGGCGGCTTTGGCGCTGGTGTTCTTGTAGAGCGAACGTTGAATGATGTCGACAACCTGATTCAGGTTTTCGACATCCTGGCCCATGATTTTGGGCATGATCTCGTTGCGTATCGCCGCAACGATCGAGGCGTGCGTTTCCCCGGTGATGACGGCCGTGGCTGGTGCGCTGCCGTGGCCGACATGACCGGTGTCTGTCTCGATGCGGATAACCGCGTCTTCGATGTGGTGCACGGTGCGGAGCGCAGTTTTGAACGGCGTTTTCAGCGGGATCTTCAGCAGACCGTAAGTGATACCGGAAATCTTCACTGACTACTCCGTTACTTGATGGTCTTGATACTGTAGATACGGTCGAGATAGCGGGTTTCTGCCGAGAGCTGCATCGGCAATAGCGGGGTCACCGAAACACCGTGCAACAAGCCGCGATACAGCGAGCCGTTGTCGTCATAATAGCTGAGGCCGGCGACATCATGAATGATATACGGCTGGCCCCGGTCGTCACCGATGTACATGGCGACATGGCCGGGCAGGTAGAGCATTGCGCCTGGGCGCAGCGCGTTGATCGCGGGCATTTTCCCGGCGGCGGTTGTTGCCTCATCAAAGCGAATGTTGTCACCGGCTATACTGCGGCCCTGATCACCGGAATTGCGTGGCATGAGTATTCCAAAGGATTTGTAGATTTCGGAAACGAAGCCTGTGCAATCGCGGCCGTTGTAATCATGCCCCCAGCCGTAGCGTTCGCCCAGAAACTTGAATGCCTGGCGCAGGACATTGCCGTGAGTGTAAGGCAGGTATCCTCGGAGCACGTCCTGGCCGCGGCCAATCAGAGCCGGTTCGATCCGCAGTGAACCGTCATCGTTACGCACCGGCAGACGCACAATGTAACTGGCGTAGGGGTTTTGTCCGTGCAGGTTGTGACCGACGTCACTGCCGGTCATCAACGGCAGACGCACGCCCATGTCGAGCTGGACTTCCGAGGTGGCGGCCAGGTGTGGGTTGTAGTTTGTGTACACCTTGCTGCCGGTGACGAGCAAGAAGCTTTCCGCACCAACAAAGTCGAAAACCGTGTGCCGCTCACCTCTTGCTACGCGGTCCTTTTCTATCCAGGCGGCGTAGTTGTAGGACTGCACGAAAAGCCACTGTCCATCGGTGCTTGTGTGCAGGATGGCGACGGCTTCGCCGGGGAACAGCGCGTGCTCCTGAAAGCGGTCGAGATCGAACGAGGATTCGGCGGAAATGACTTTGTCGCGGGTGGGGAAGGTGCGCATGTCGGTGCGCTCAACTATCAGGCCAAATGCCGGTTTCACCAAGGCGGGTATGGCATTGAGATTCAGTGCAGCGAGGTAGTGGTCGTAGTCGCTCGCATTCAGCGCCCGGCCATCAGGGAGGAAGCGATCATAGCTTGACGGTTTGCTGATGGCGGTTATGAGTCCGGCCACGGTACTGCCTGCCAGTTGCTGTGGGTAGTCGGCCAACGACACCATGGTCGGGTCGTTGCTGAACGCGGCTTTGTTAAAGTCAGCGATTGCAGCCTGATCCATCAGAACAGCGTTCGGTCGTCGCAGTTTGGCCAGCCAGAAGTCCGCGTTCAGATGCTGTTCTTCGATACCAATGACATCGGTATCAAAACTCGTGCTGGTGATCGGTGCGTGGCCGCAGCCGGCTAGCATTACGGAAGATAGGATGAGTGTGGCAATGATTGGCTTCATGGGGTTCGTCTTTATCCGGCAATTAATGCAAGTATACGAGCGACTATCAAACCGCCCGCCGTGCCTACCACATAGCCTAGCAGCGCCATCAGCACACCGATGGGAATCAGCACGCGGGAGTAAGCGGCTGCGAGGATGGGTGCGGATGCGACGCCGCCAATATTGGCCAGTGATGCGACGCCGCAAGTAAACAGGTCCAGCCGGAATAGCTTGGCAACGATAACCATAATTATTCCGTGCACCAGCAGAATAATCAGGCCGGCGAATATATAGAGCGGTGCCTGCGCCAGTTCGGCGAGATCGGCCCGTGACCCTACCAGCGCAACGATCACGTACAGCATTAGCGAGGACAGCTGCACGGACCCAACCATTTTGCCCAGTGGCGTCAAGGCGCCCACAATGCCGAAGGCGGTAACCACTATCACGGTCCAGCTTGTGGTGGTGATAAACGCGGTGGTCGGCAGTACTTCGGCAATGAATTGCGACAAGGAAGACAGCAGCAAACCCAGCCCCAGCAAGAACAGCAATGCTGTCGTGCTCGGGCCGCTTTCATCAGCAGCATCTTCCTTGTCCAGCCGGGCACCAATTGCATCAAGTTGTTCGGTTGTGGCCCCGGTCCATTGATTAAAACGCTGCGCCAGCGGCACCAGCGCCAGCAGAATCGCAACCCACAGGGCGTAGTCAATCGAGTCAATGAGCAATGCGTAGCCCATCATCGAGTCTTCAACATTGAGAGCCTGCTGCAGTGCGACCATGTTGCCAGTGCCGCCCATCCAGCTGCCGCTCAGGGCACCGAGCGTACGCCAGGCCTCGCTGCCCAGCAGGTCGCGCAGCAACGCGAATGACACGACGAAGCCGCAGCCGATACTGATCGACGCCGCGAAGAAGCCGCCGAGCATGCGGCCTCCCAAGCGGCGAATTTGCCGCAGGTCGCTCTTCAGCAGCATCAGGAAAATCATGGCCGGTAGCAGGTTGTCTTTGACCCCGGCGTAAACACTGTTAATGCTGTCTGTTTTTTGCCAGACACCGAGCGTGGACAGCACCATGACGGAGAGGTACAGCAACACGATGGGTGGCAAGTATTCGAAAACGCGGGACGGCCAGCGTTGCTCGGCAAATTTCAGCGTGCCTGCCACTGCCACCAGGACAGCCAGGTAAGAAAATCCACTTTCCAGCAAAACAGCTCCTCCTCCATGCGCAGGCCGGAGCCGACTGGCAGGAATAGTTTATTCGGATAGTACCCGGCCCGACACGGCGCGGCTATTCGTCGTTGCACCGGGCTGACCGGCGGCTGGTGGCAGCGAGCTCTGGTGGCTTCGGGCGTGAACTGTTGCGGGCCGTTTATCACCGAAAGCGAACGCTGTGCCGGGTTCAGGGTCGAACCGAAGGGACTACGGTTGGACGGTGCAGACGTTGAAGCCGACAAGCCTGTTCATTTTGCTCATTCTCGCCGCCTGCGCGCCCCTTGACGAGGCGCAAAAAGCAGAGCGCGAGTACCGGCGTGGCGAGTACCGCGCGAAATACTTTGATTACCAGCGAGCCTGCGCGGAACTGGGCGGTACGGTGGTCATTCGCTCTAACCGCCGAATCAAGCCGGACCGGGTGCCGAAGTTTGGTGACAAGTATCACTGCGAGGTGCCCTGATTTGCGGGAAAACACCGAAATCCGACGGATTTTCGCCCCCAATGCACGGTCTGAATGGCCAGCAAGGCGGTGAATGTTAACTATTGCAAACTGTCATTGCGTTCTGCGCACGTTGTGATAGTTTGCCGCCGCTTGTCACGGGCATGCGGGTGTTTGGGAAGGTACCTGTCAGTCGCTTGCTCGTTTTAATACGGTTGAATTCACTACCTGTCGGACGGCTTTGTCAGTTCGGCAGGGAGCGTGTTCGCCGTGCTTCGTTTGTGCAATTTCGGCGATTTACCTGCAGTGCAGCATTCGCCATTGGAGAGTCTCCATGAAATATTTTTCGCATGCCGTCCTGTTGTTGACGGTTGTTCTGTCATCTCAGGCGTTTGCCGATGCCCAGCCTGGGCAAGGCTATTTCTCGCCGATGGCAAGCTTTATCGATGATGATCCCGAGCGTGGCGTCGACGATGAAGTGTCTGGCGGCCAGCTGGGTCTGGGCGTAGTGCTTAACGACGCGTGGAACCTCGAAGCCATTTTGCAGGGCGCTAACATGAACGGCGTGACCTCGCAAGACCAGTTTGCGATCGGCGTCGATCTGCAGCGCGTATTTAATCGTGCCGGCAAGGTCAGTCCTTACCTGTTTCTCGGTCTAGGCTACATGGAAACCGAAGTCAGTGGCACGCCGACCCGCGACGGTGGCATGGGCTCACTGGGTGCCGGCCTGCTGCTAGACATGTTCGGCGACAGCGACGTGGCCCTGCGTCTTGAGTACCGGCATCGTACGGACGACGCTCTGTCATCCTCTTTGTCTGACAATATCGCCAGTGTTGGTCTGCAGATTCCGTTTGGTTCGAAGACCGTCAAGTTTGTTGATACCGATGGCGACGGCGTTGCCGATGCCGGTGATCGTTGCCCGTCTACGCCGCGCGGCGTAATGGTTGACGCAAACGGTTGCGAACTCGACTCTGATCGCGATGGCGTCAAGGATTCAGCGGACAAATGCCCGAACACGACCGCCGGTGTGCGCGTTGATGCGTCCGGTTGTGAAGTTGACAGCGACGGCGACGGCGTAGCGGACAGCAAAGACAAGTGCCCGAACACGCCGCGTGGCGCGCAGGTCAATGCCAGTGGTTGTGAGCTGGACGACGACAAAGACGGCGTTGTGAACCGCCTCGACAAATGCCCGAACACCCGTGCCGGTGCGCAGGTTGACGTGGCCGGTTGCGAGATCAAAGAAGAGATCAAGCTGCCGGGCGTGAACTTCGAATCGAACTCGGATCGTTTGCTGCCGGGTGCCGAGCGTGTATTGAACGATGCGGCTGCAACCCTGCAACGCAATCCTTCAATCACTGTTGAAGTGGCGGGTCATACCGACAGCGACGGTGCAGCGGCTTACAACGAAAGCCTGTCACAGCGACGTGCAGCGACGGTGCGTGATTACCTTGCGGCTCGCGGTGTTGCCATGAACCGTATGACGGTTCGCGGCTACGGTGAGGCCGAGCCAGTTGCCAGCAATGCCAATGCAACCGGCAAGGCGCAGAATCGCCGCGTCGTGCTGCGGATTACCGACCGCTAGAAAGCTGTAGTTGCAAGACACAGGCCGGGATGCGCAAGCATCCCGGCCTTTTTTTTCGCTCGAAATTAAATAGAAACCCAGTTAGCCGTAGCGCACCCGGTGCATCCGCGGCTTGCGCGCGGCCGCGATTGGCAGGGTGCGCTAGCCGACAGCCCCTAGCTGCGGCGGGTCGAACGCAATGTCGAGTTCTGTCAGTTCATCGGCGCGGTCTATGGTCAGGCCGGCAAAGTCGTAGAGGTCCGTGTCGAGCATGTGGCTGCGGGTAACTCTTTGCATCGACTTGAAAATGCTGACCACCCGGTTCGGCGATTCACGTTCCCATTCCCGCAGCATTTTCTTGATCTGCACGCGCTCCAGATTTGGCTGCGAGCCGCACAACGTGCAGGGGATAATCGGGTATTGACGTTCTTTCGCGAAGCGCGCGATGTCGCGTTCCCGGCAGTACACCAGCGGCCGGATAACTATGTTTTTCTTGTCATCACTGATGAGCTTCGGCGGCATGGTTTTCAGGCGCGAGCCGTGAAACATGTTGAGGAACATTGTTTCCACGAGATCATCCATGTGATGGCCCAGGGCAATTTTGGTTGCGCCGATTTCCTGCGCGGTTCCGTACAGCGTGCCGCGCCGCAGGCGAGAGCAGAGTGAGCACATGGTCTTGCCCTCGGGAATGCGGTCTTTGACGATGCGATAGGTGTCTTTCTCGACGATGCGGTATTCGACGCCGAGCTTGTCGAGGTACTCCGGCAATACGTGCTCCGGAAACCCAGGCTGTTTCTGGTCGAGGTTCACGGCGACCAGAGAAAAGTTGACCGGCGCGCTGCGCTGCAGTCCGAGCAGCAGGTCCAGCATCGTGTAGGAATCCTTGCCGCCGGAGAGGCAGACCATGATCTTGTCGCCTTCGGCGATCATGCCGTAGTCGGCAATGGCCTCGCCCGCCTTGCGGCGCAGTCGTTTGTTCAGCCGGTTGAGTTGATCGGTTTTCATGAGCGTCAGATTCGCAGTTAATAAGGTCACCAGTGTAATCGAAACGGAGCCGCCTCCGTTCCATCGTTTCGAATGAGCCGTCTGTGCCCTATGGAATGGTCGGCTGGTGCACGATATGGATCCGAATCCCCATCGTCGACCACTTTCTGGCAGCATGCAGTGTCGGCTTAGAGCCGCATCGCTAACGGAGTATCCATGCAGGGACTCGAACGGGTAGACCGGGACAGCGGCATTCGCTGGCGCATCATGCTCCTGATCGTGGTTGCGAGTTTCATCGCCTACCTGCTGCGCAGCAACATGTCGATCATTGGTGAAGACCTGATCGCCGACCTCGGCCTTACCGAACAGCAGCTCGGACTGATTTTTTCTTCTTTCGCCGCCGGCTATGCCCTGTTCCAGATTCCCGGCGGTTTTCTGGGTGACCGCTTCGGTGCGCGCCGGGTGCTTGCCATCACTGCCTTTTGCTGGGGTACGCTGACGCTGCTGACGGGCATGGTGCCGGGGACGGCGAGCATGGCAACCGGTGTAGTGCTTGGCGCGCTCATCATCCTGCGCTTTCTGGTCGGCGTGACCCAGGCGCCGTTGTTCCCGGTTACCGGCTGCGGTGTCGTCTCCAACTGGTTTCCTGTCGGCGGTTGGGGTTTGCCCAATGGGCTGTCGAGTACCGGGCTCACGCTCGGCGCTGCGGCCACCGCGCCGCTGATGGTCTGGCTGATCGGGCTGTACGGCTGGCGCGGCGCCTTGTTCATTACTGCGCCGGTGGGGTTTGCCTTGGCCGGCGTCTGGTGGTGGTACGTGCGCGATTACCCGAAGGATCATAAGTCGGTGAATGCGCGTGAATTGCAGCTGATCGACGCCGGGCGGCCGCCGGTACCGACCGAGGCCGCGCAAAACGCCTGGCTTATCGCGTTACGTAATCCTGACGTCTTGCTGCTGACGATCAGCTATTTTTGCATGAACTACGTGTTCTACCTGTTCTTTAACTGGTTTTTTTACTACCTCGTACAGGTGCGTGAGTTCAGTGCGCAGGACGCCGGCATACTGACCTCGGCGCAATGGATTCTCGGCGCAATCGGCGCGACCCTCGGCGGTCTCGTCTGTGACCGGTTGAGCAAACGATGCGGATTACGCTGGGGGCCGCGCTGGCTGGCTATTCCCAGCCTGTTGCTGTGTGCAGCGTTGTTGTATTTCGGTGCCAACGCGACGACCGTGACAATGACCGTCACCTTGCTGTGCATCTGCTTTGGATGCACGCAGCTCACCGAAGCCGCGTACTGGGCCACGACCATCGCGGTCTCGGGCCGGCATTCGTGTTCGGCCGGCGGCGTACTTAACACCGGTGGCAATTGTGCGGGCTTTGCCGGCGGCTTGCTGGTGCCGTTTGTCGCTTACCACTTTGGCTGGACCATGGCGGTATCGACAGGCGCGCTATTTGCGTTCCTCGGTGCTGTGCTCTGGTGTTTTATTCGCGGTGATCGCACGACGGATGGCGATGATGCGCAGGCTTGATTTGGCGCTTTCAGCGATAGTCGTGCTGGTACTGGCAGCCTGTACCAAGTCGCCCTTGCAATCGCCGCAGCTTGCAATGATTCCAATGCCGGACGGCGTGCACCTGGCTGCCGACATTTATCTGCCCGCAAAGAGTGACGGGCCTTACCCGGTGTTGCTCGAGTACCTGCCGTACCGGCGTGTTGAATCGCGAGCGCGAAACCTGCAGCTCTACTCCTATTTCCTCGAGCGCGGTTACGCGGTGGCGCGCGTCGATATCCGCGGTACCGGGAACAGCGAAGGGCGGTTGATTCCGTACGAGTATTCGGCAGAGGAACTGGACGACGGCGAAGTCGTTATCGATTGGCTGGCAAAGCAAGACTTTGCCAATGGCAACGTGGCCATGTTCGGGATTTCCTGGGGTGGCTTCAATGCCATTCAGCTGGCAGGCCGGAACCCGCCCGCGCTCAAAGCATTCATCGCGGTGGACGCGACCGAAGACCTGTATCAGGAAGATGTGCACTACATCGACGGCATCTTGCACGTTGATTCCTGGCTGATGAGCCAGGAAGTGGACAATGCGCGGCCGGGCGCCCCTGAGTTCGAAATCGACCAAGCCTATTTCGAAAACCGCTTTGACACCGAGCCGTGGACCCTGAGCTATCTGCGCCACCAGCGCTACGACGCGTTCTGGAACCGCGAATCCATCCGGGATATTCACCGGAAGATCAGGATACCGAGTCTGCATATCGGCGGCTGGTATGACGGTTATCGTGACAGCCTGCCGCGCATGCTGGAGAGCCTGAACGCACCGGCGAAAGCGATCATCGGACCGTGGACACACGCGTTCCCGCATGATCCCTGGCCGAACCCGGGAATGGAATGGCGCGACGAGGCAGTGCAGTTTCTCGATCAATGGCTGCGAGGTGTCGACAACGGCTATCACGATGGTCCGGAGCTCGTGGCCTACCTGCGCGACTGGCACCCGCCGCAGACGGACCTCGAGTACATCAACGGGCGCTGGCAGAACATTGCTGTATGGCCACCCGCCAACCGCGACACGCTGACCTTGCGCGCGCAGGGCGATCACTCGCTTACGACCTCGACATCGACGGACGCGGCCGTCCATGCCTTGCAGTACCGCCCATCAAAAGGCATCGAAGCGGGCGGGCCGGTGATGTGGTGGGGCGATATTGCACCGGACCAGCGGCCGACGGATGCGCACAGCCTCGTCTACGACAGTGAACCGCTCAATGAGGCGGTTAAGATCCTCGGCTTGCCGCTGGCAGAGCTCAACGTCGCCGCCAGCGCAAGCCGTGCCAACTGGTTTGTGCGCCTGTCGGATGTGGCGCCGGACGGTCAGGTAACACTTATTACCGGCGCCGGCTTTAACGGGACGCACCGCGATTCAGCCAGCGAACCGCAGGACATCGTTGCCGGCGAGTTTTTTCCACTCGACATCGAATTGCACTTCACCTCCTGGGTGTTTGCAAAAGGACATCGAATTCGCATCTCTGTCAGCAACGCGCAATGGCCGATGTTCTGGCCCACGCCGGAACCGATGACGACCGAGCTGCGGGTCGGCGGCGACAGTGGCGCACGAATCACATTGCCGTTGCTGCCGGCGGACAGTGCGCCAGCCGCCGACTTCTTGCCGCCGGCTGACAACCCGGCACTGGACGGCTACGCCACGCTCGACAGCGGTAACGCCTCCGGTTATGGCGAAGTGTCGGCGATCAAGCGCGACCCGAAGACTAATGAAGCCGTGGTAACGCTTGAGAATGCATCGTCGTCACGTTTCCCGTGGGGCATCGAAACCTGGCGCGAGTCCATCGAGCATCGGACCTCCGACGAGCAACCGCAAAACACGTCTGTGCGCGGTCAGCACAGCATAGAAGTGCAACTTGCGGATCGCACCTTGTTGTGGGAAGGCGAGCTGCACCTGCGCAGTGATCGCAACAACCTGTACTACGATTTTCAGCGTCGTCTTAGCCAGGACGGCAAACAGATCCGGCAAAAGCGCTGGACGGAAACCATCCCACGCGATTACCAATAGATCCGTTGCTTAACCACGGTCGGCGAGTATGCGACGGGCGGCGTTGTAACCCGGTGCGCCGGTGACTCCGCCGCCGGGGTGGGTTCCGGCACCGCACAGATACAAACCGTCTATTGGCGTGCGGTATTGCGCGTAGCCCGGCACCGGACGCATGAACGAGAGCTGGTTGATACTGATGTCGCCGTGAAAAATATTGCCTTCGGTAATCCCAAACGCCTGTTCGAGATCGAGCGGCGTGTGTACCCGGCGGGCAATGACTGAATTGCTGAAGCCCGGTGCGTAGTTTTCGATGATGGCGGTAACCCGCTCACCGAGGGTTTCGCGTTGTGCACCCCAGTTGCTGTCCGCCAGCTTGTAGGGCAGGTATTGCACGAAGCAGGTCATGACATGCCGCCCGTCACTGCAAAGACTGTCATCCACGTTGGAGGCAAGCACACAGTCCACCCACAGGTGTGCAGGTAATCGTCCCATCAATGCATCGTGGTAGGAATCTTCGGCTTCCAGTAGCGACGGCGGCAATGTGAACAACGAGCGTTCCGTCGGCGAGTGTGATGCTGGCATGCCGGTTACTTGCGGTTCGGCATCCATGACGAAGTTAACCTTGCCGCACGGGCCGTTCATTTTGATGGCTTCGACAGCGCGCACAAAATCGTCTGGCAATGCCCCGCGGTCGCACAAGCCGAGAAACGTGCGTTTGGGGTCGGCATTCGAGACCACCAGTGTCGCGTCTATCGTCGTACCGTCAGTCAGTGTGACGCCGCACACCTGCGACTCTTTGCGATCAATGCTCTGGACTTCCGCATCGCAGCGAATCTTGACCCCACGGTCGCGACAGGATTGCGCCATGGCCTGGGTAATAGCGCCCATGCCGCCGATCACGTGGCCGGCGAAGCCCTGGCGTTCTTCTTCACCGCCGGACAGCAGATGAAACAGCAGGCCCATGGCGGTACCCGGTTGGTACGGGCCGCCGTGTTTGCCATACAAGCTGTTGGACAGGATGAGCCGCTTGATGGCATCAGACTCGAAGCGCTCGTCGAGCAGGTCACCCAATGACATGGTCATGAAACGGGTCAGGCCCGCGACCTCGCGACCGGCGATGCCCTTGAAGGGTTTTGCCATACGCCAGAGTTCGCCGATCCGGGCAAAGCCGCGGCGCTCCGGGTCCGGTGGCGGATTGAGGAAGAACGGTTGCAGGTACAGTGCGAGTCGGCGCAGCTCGTCGTCGAGCGCAAAGAATGCGTCGACGTCCGCCGGCGCAATTTCTTGCAGGTGCGCGGCCAGCTTGTTGCGATCTCCCCACCACGACACGACGCGGCCATCCGGGAGTGCGGCCTGGACACCGGGTTCGCAGGCAACCATCCGCAGGCCGTAGTCGGCAAGCCGCAAATCGCGGATCACTTCCGGTCGCAGCATGCTGGCGATATAGGACGCTGTAGAGACCCGGCAGCCCGGCGCTTTCTCGCTGTCGATTTCTTCTGTGACGGCACAACCACCAACGACCGGACGGCGTTCGAGAACCAGTGTCTGCAAGCCGGCAGCGGCGAGGTACGCGGCCGTGGTCAGGCCGTTGTGGCCAGCGCCTATTATGATCGCGTCGTATTCTTTGTTGGCGGGCATCGATGGCTTCCGATCGTGCAAAGGTGCCTAGCGTAGCGGCTAATGCCACGGGTTCGCGTATTTGCACCACGATATGGAATAGCGGCAGCGGGGCCGGCAAATGCTCTGTGATAATCTGCGCCCACGCGCATATTGCAGCACGGATTACGGCGGCCGATGGAACAGACATTGCATCGCGATACCTACCTGGAGCCCTCCTGGTTCAAACGGGAATGCCGCGATATTTTTACGGCCGAATGGTTTTGCGTCGGGCGCAGCGAAGAATGTCCGGCAGCCGGCGACTACCGCTCTCTGGCGCTTGCCGGCGAACAGCTGTTGATCGTCCGCGGCGAGGACTCCGTGCTGCGCGCCTTCTACAATGTTTGCCGGCACCGTGGTTGCCAGCTGATTGACTCGACCGATGCCAGTGTGAGCAGCGGGCATTTTCGAAAGCGCATTCGGTGCCCCTACCATTCCTGGAGCTACGGGCTGGATGGCAGCCTGCAGAACACGCCGCATATCGAGGTCGACAAGAGCGAGTTGCCTTTGTACGGGGTGCCGTTGCAGGAGTGGGGTGGCTTCATTTTTCTGCGCTTGTCCAGGGAAGCGGACAACGCCACGGGCGTCTTGCAGCAGCTTGGGCCGATCGTAAAGCGGGTCGCGCGCTACCCGTTGCACGAACTGCAATGCCGGTGGCGTTACGAGTACCGGGTTGCCGCCAACTGGAAAGTCATTCTTGAAAACTACAATGAGTGTTATCACTGCGCGGGCGTGCACCCCGAGCTGTGTACGGTGGTACCGGCCTTCCGCGAGAAGGGCGCAATCGGTCTGGACTGGGAAGCCGGTGTGCCGCAGCGAGCAGGAACCAACACTTTCACGATGACGGGCAAGACCACGCGACCGCCAATGCCCGGTCTGAACGAGGTAGAGAAGGTCCGGCATTTCGGCGAGCTCATCTACCCGAACCTGATGTTGAGCCTGGCGATGGATCATGCCGCGGCGTTCATGTTGTTCCCGCTGGGGCCGGAAGAAACCCTCATTGATTGCCGGCTGCTGTTCCACCCGAATGCCATCGAGGCCGACGATTTTGATCCGGGCGATTCGGCTGATTTCTGGCACCTCGTAAACCAGCAGGACTGGCACATTTGTGAACGCGTCCAACGTGGCATGCATGCGGCACCGTTCGAGCACGGCTATTACGCACCGATGGAAGATCTGAGTCTGGACATACGCAACTACGTTGCGACCCGAATGAAGTAACGGCTGGCCGCAGCGGCGACAGTGAATAGCGGACCCTGTCCTCAGTTAATTTCTGCACGCCGGAGACACGCGCATGCTCTTTGCCAGTCATCGTTACACTGTCGCTATGCGGGTCGTTGTCGCAACGGCAGCAGCACTGTTGGCACTGGCAGCGTGCGCAAGCAGGCAGGATGACCCTGCCGCGGCGTCACAGAATACTGCGCCTGATCGCGTCACCACGGCGCTGCGGATCATGTCTTTCAATATTGAACTTGGCGGCGACTACGTTAGTTTCGACAGCGTCATCCGGGCGATCGACGCTGCCCGCCCGGATATCGTTGCCGTCCAGGAACCGTACGGTGAGCTGAAAAAAATAGCCGAGCGACTCGGCTGGCACTACAACCTGCGCAACCACATCGTGTCCAGGTTTCCATTGCTGGACCCGCCCGAGGCTGACGGCATTTACCTGCTGGTGGAAACAGCCCCCGATCAGGTGGTGGCTGTTGCAAACGTGCACTTGCCATCGGACCCGTACGCTGAAGACTGGATACGGGACGGCCGATCGTTGGCCGACATACTGCAGCTGGAACGGCAGGTTCGCTTGCCGGACCTCGAGCGATACCTTGTTGTACTGCCGGCCCTGTTACGCGAGCGGATCCCCGTGTTCGTCGCCGGCGATTTCAACTCGCCGTCTGCGGCCGACTGGTCGCCTGCCGCGATCACGACATACCCGTTTCGTCGCTACCCGGTCAATTGGCCGGTAGCTGCAGCCATGGCAGCGGCGGGGTTTCGCGACAGCTACCGCGAAGCGTATCCCGATCCATTGCTGCACCCGGGCTTTACCTGGTGGGCAGCGCGACCGCCATTGTCCGGCTACGACCCGGAGGCAGAAGGCGCCTGGCAAAGTCGCATCGATTTCATCTGGCATGCCGGTCCGGCTGAACTGCAGAGCGTTCGTCTGGCTGGCGAGCCTGATGCTCAGGATGTCGCCATACCCATCGCTCCGTGGCCCAGTGATCACCGCGCGGTCATCGCGGATTATCAGGTTGTCGCGGCAACAGCGCCTGCCATAGTGACGACCGCGCAGCGAGTTTACCGCCGCGACCAACCGGTCGTCGTGCACCTGAGCGGTTTAGCCGCGAGCGCTTACCTGACCGTCCGTCGGCGCGGCAGTGCGGCAACGCAGCACTATGCCATCCGCCCTGAAAGCCGCGAGTTGTCTTTGCCGCCATTGGAGACTGATGGTGTCTACGACATTGTCTGCCTTGACGAGGCGGGCAAGCGGCTTGGCGGTTCGTCGCTGTGGGTCGTTAACAACCCACCGACGGTGATCATGAGCCAGGACCGCTACACGAGCGGCGAGCCGCTGACTGTCAGCTGGCACAATGCGCCGGGGCATCGCTATGACTGGCTGGGCGTGTACGCAGTCGAAGGTGATCGGCAAACGCTGGCCTGGCAGCATACCCGCGCCGGGATCAGCGGCACGGCGGAGCTGGTGGGTTCGTCACCCGACAGTGTGTGGCCGTTGCCACCTGGGCGCTACACAGTCCGGTTGTTGCTGGATGACAGCGATGTCGTGCTGGCAGAGACGCCGCCGTTCAGTATTGTCGCCCGCTGAACATTGATGGCGGCATGCTCGACGCACCGGGCGGCGGTGGACGCCGTGTCCCAAGGTGATAACCTCAAGGCATTCTGCGGCAATACAGATTGAGTAGCCATGAAGTTGCAACTGCCATTCGTCCTGTTAACGACGCTATTGCTGGTCACGGAGTTTGCCAGTGCCCAGGCATTCGACAGTTTTCAGTACCGCAATCTCGGACCTACGCGTGGCGGTCGGGTAACGGCGGTAGCCGGTACAGTGGCTGCGCCCGGTACGTTCTATCTTGGTGGTTCCGGTGCCGGTGTCTGGAAGACCGACGACTACGGTGAGACGTGGAAACCGGTCTCGGACGGCTACTTCGCATCGCCGTCGATAGGTGACATCGCGGTGGCTCAGAACGATGCCAATATCATCTACGTCGGCACCGGTTCGGATGGCCTGCGCAGCAACGTGATCGCGGGCAAGGGCATGTACAAGTCGACCGACGGCGGCGAGAGCTGGGTACACATCGGTCTCGACAATACCGCTCACATTGGCGCGGTGGAGATCGACCCGCGCAATCACAATACAGTCTGGGTGGCGGCTATCGGCCAGGCTTTCAATGCCAACGAAGATCGCGGCATTTACAAAACCACGGATGGCGGTAAGACCTGGAACAAAGTGCTCTTTCATTCGGCGACGACCGGTTTCGCTGACATCGAACTGCTGCCGGGCAACCCGGACATCGTCTTTGCCGCGGCGTGGAAAGCGCAACGCACGCCCTGGACCATTATCAGTGGTGGACCCGCTGATACGGGCGGTATCTGGAAGTCCGTCGATGGCGGGCAAAGCTGGAACAAGATCACCAAAGGTCTGCCCGAGGGACTGATCGGCAAAATCGATTTCGCGATCAGTGCCTCGGACTCCAGCATTGTCTACGCACTGGTTGAGGCGCCCGGTGACGAAGGCGGCCTGTACAAGTCCGTGGATCAGGGCGAATCGTTTGCACAGGTCTCGAGCGAGAGCGGCATACGCACGAGACCGTTTTATTACGGCAATCTGGACGTCGATCCGCAGGATGCGAACGTGCTGTACGCGATGGCGACGGCTTACCTGAAGTCCGTTGACGGCGGTGAAAGCTGGACCCGCCTGCAGCCGCCGCACGCTGACAACCACGATATGTGGATCGATCCCAACAATCCGCAGCTGTTCATACAGGGCAATGACGGTGGTGCGAATATCACCTGGAACGGCGGCAAGACCTGGTCCACGCAATTCAATCAGCCGACGGTTGAGGTCTACCAGGTGGAAGTCGACGACCAGTACCCGTACTGGCTGTACGGCGGCCAGCAGGACAATGGCACGACCATCGCCGTACCGAGTCAGGCGCCGGGGCCGGTGCAGAGCAAGCTGGGCTGGCTGGTGCACACCGGGGGCTGCGAAACGGGTCCTGCGGTGCCGAAGCCGGGCAACCACAACATCGTGTATGCGAATTGCAAAGGCCGTTTCGGTGTCTACGACAAGCGAACCGGTCAGGAGAAGGGCTACTACGTTGGTGCCGCCAATATGTACGGCCACAATCCGAAGGACCTGCGCTACCGCTTTCAACGCGTATCTCCCATTCATGTATCGCCGCACGATCCGGACGTGGTGTATCACGGCTCGCAATTCGTGCATCGCACGACGGACGATGGCGTTACCTGGGAGACGATCTCCCCGGACCTGACCGCCAACGAAGCGGACAAGCAGGTCATTTCCGGCAGTCCGATTACGCGTGACATTACCGGCGAAGAGTTCTACAGCACGCTGTATTCGCTGCGCGAGTCACCGTTGCAGGCGGGTGTGATCTGGACCGGCGCCAATGACGGACCGGTCTTTGTGAGCCGCGATAACGGCGAGAACTGGCAGAACGTTACGCCGCGCATGCCAAAAGGAGGGCGGGTCGATTCTGTCGAACCTTCGCCGCACGATGCCACGACGGCGTACGTTGCGGTGCTGCGTTATCAGTTGGGCGACTGGCAACCTTATATCTACAAGACCAATAATTTCGGGCAGCGCTGGACGTTGTTGACCGACGGCAAGAACGGTATTCCCGCGGATCATCCGGTCCGCGTGGTCCGCGAAGACCCGGTGCGCCCCGGTCTGTTGTATGCGGGCACTGAGTTCGGCATGTTCATTTCTCTGGACGACGGCGAAAGCTGGCAGCCATTCCAGCAGAACCTGCCGGTAACGCCGGTGACGGACATCAAGGTGCATCGCGGCGACCTGGTGCTGTCCACCATGGGCCGCGGTTTCTGGTTACTCGACAACGTAACGACCTTGCGGCAGGCAGACTTCGAGATGACTGACGATGCAGTCGTCCTGTTTCAGCCGAAAGACACTTACCGATACCGGCATTCCTACAGTGACGACTCCGGCGTTCCCGAGTACCCACGACCGGCAGTAGTGATCGACTATTACCTGCCAGCGGCGGACGATGATGTGCGCCTTGAAATTCTCGACATGAATGGTCAGGTCGTGAACTCGTATCGTGCTGCGGACGGAGAGGAAGCTGAGGAGGCCAGCGAGTCGCGTGACATGGCCAGTAATGAAATTGACTACGTGGTGGACGAGACCTTGTCGACGAGCAAGGGAATGAACCGCTTTCGCTGGGACATGACGTACCGTGGTGCCTGGCACAAAGACGTGAAACGCCGCTACCGCAACGGACCGATGGCAGCGCCGGGCCGTTACCGGTTGCGGCTCACCGTTGGTTCGGCAACTACCGAACACGCGTTTGAACTGCTGGCTGATCCGCGCGTGCTCGAGTTCGGTACAAGCCTGGCCAATATCCGTGAACAGGTCGCGCTGCAGCTGCAGATTCAGGCGCTGCTGGATGACGC
Source organism: Woeseia oceani (assembly GCF_001677435.1). Lineage (GTDB taxonomy): Bacteria > Pseudomonadota > Gammaproteobacteria > Steroidobacterales > Woeseiaceae > Woeseia > Woeseia oceani. Next base: position 3,709,758 of record NZ_CP016268.1, on the reverse strand, counting down.
GCGTCGCCTGGAAGCACGGCTCAGTGCAGAGTCAGACGCGCTGACGACCCGACGCGACAATGACGCGATCAGCGAAGCGGATGAGGCTCGCTTGCAGCGCGTGCAGATGGCACTTGCCTTGCTCAGGACCGAAGAGGGTATCTACATGCAGCCAAAGCTGGTTGATCAGGTTGCGTATTTGTACGGCATGCTGGATGACGCGGATCAGCAGCCAGGCACTGACGCCAGGGAACGTCACAGTCAGCTACTGAATGAGATGAGCGTCGTACGTTCGGCGCTTGCGGAATGAACACCGAACAAATTCAGATACGGCCACGCTACGCGTTCATATCGGCGCTCGCCGTTTTTATCGCCGGCGGTTTACTGTTGCTCCGCGTGGAGGTTCCGCACGTTGGTGAACAGTCATTGCCCGCGCTGCCGGTGGATGACATCGCTGCGCGCAAAGCGGCTTTTTTCGGGTTCTTGAAACCCATCGTTCGCCACCACAACAGTCGCATTCGCAATGATCGCGCTTGGCTGGTCGCGCTTGGTGACACAAGCTCATTGAGTTTTTTCGAGCGCCGCCGTTACGCCGCGCTGGCCGAGCGCCACGGCGTTGACCTGCAAGAATTGCCGGCGGACGAGGCCCGGCAACTGCTGCTACGCCGCGTTGATGTCATCCCGGAAGCACTGGTGCTGGTACAGGCGGCAAAGGAGTCCGGCTGGGGTCGTTCGCGCTTTGCTCGCAACGGCAATGCATTGTTCGGCGAATGGTGTTTCTCGCGCGGTTGCGGAATGGTGCCCTCCAACCGTGCGAGCGGTCGCAATCACGAGGTCCGGCGCTTCGAGAGTGTCCACGACGCGGTGGCGAGCTACATGGATAATCTGAACAGCCATCGCAGTTACCTGGAGTTGCGGGTAGCGCGCGAGGCTATGCGCAGAAACGGCGAAAAACTGTCAGCGCTACGCCTTGCCGAGCATTTGACCGAATATTCAGAGCGTCGCGAAGAATACGTGCGTGAAGTGAAGGCCATGATTCGGCAGAATGATCTGGAACCCGAGCAACCTGATACGACGACCGACCGTTGACGGTTGCGTCGTTGTGAATACGGAGCGCATCGTGTCCCCACTGAACATGGCCGCCTGCCTGTTCTTAAGCCTGGTGCTTTGCACAGGCATTGCATTGCCGCAAAGCGAGGACCAAGGTCTGGTCGATGATCACGTGGTCATTCTCCTGTACCACCACGTCGCGACCGCTACGCCCGCGAGTACCAGCGTTACTCCGGAATTGTTTGCCGCTCATCTGCGCTTTCTCCGCGACGAAGGCTACACTGTGTTGCCATTGGACGATGTGCTCTGGCGTTTGACCAAAGGCAAACCGTTCCCGAACAACAGTGTGGCGATAACCTTCGATGATGCTTACGTGTCGGTCTTCGAGGAAGCGTGGCCAATGCTGCGCAAGTACGATTATCCGTTCACGGTGTTTGTTAGTACCGACTACATTGATCGCGACTATTCCGCGTACATGGACTGGACACAGTTGCGGACCCTGGCGGACAGTGGCGCGCAGATTGCGAACCACGGTGTCGTCCATCGGTCGGCGCTCGCGTTACCGCGCGGCGGCTCCGCGGACGACAGGCGGGAGTACTTTTTGCTGGATGCCAAGCGGGCGGAAGAACGCATACGCGCCGAGGTAGGCGTTGCACCGCGCGTCTATGCCTGGCCTTACGGCGAATTCAATGACGAGCTCGAGCAGGGTCTCGCCGATCTGGGTTGGTACGGACTTGGGCAGCAATCGGGGGCGGCGGGGCAGCTCTCATCGCTGACGGCCGTACCGCGTTTTCCGATGTCGATGGCGCACGCGGGTATGGCGGCATTCGCGGAACGGATCAACTCGGAACCGCTGCCGGTCAAGGTGCGAAATCCGCCGCCGCGACTGAGAGAGAGTAGCGCGCCGCCGTCGCTGCAGTTGTTCCTGGACGATCCCCGTTTCAGTATCGAGCAACTGAGTTGTTTCAATAACAGCGGCGAGCGATTGTCCATGCAACGCCTCGGTCAGCACAGCGTGGAGGTGCGAGCCGCTGCGCCGTTGCCGCCGGGGCGCAGCAAGTACACCTGTACGGCGCCACACGTGTCGAAAAAAGGCGTGTACGGCTGGTACAGCCATTTGTGGATTCGGGGTGCTGAAGGTAGCGACTGAATGCCGGGTATCGGGACATTATTGAAAGAAGTCCGCGCGTGCACAATCTGCCAAGCGCATCTGCCGCACGGACCGCGTCCGGTGCTGCAGGCCGGCAAAGCGGCGCGCATACTGATCGCGGGGCAGGCACCGGGCAAGCGCGTGCACGAATCAGGGGTACCTTTCGACGATGCCAGCGGCGATCGCTTGCGCGAGTGGATGGGTATCGACCGCGATACGTTTTATGACGAGCGCAAGATTGCCATTTTGCCGATGGGCTTTTGCTTTCCCGGTACTGGCAAGTCCGGTGATTTGCCGCCGCGGCCCGAGTGCGCGCCAGCCTGGCGCAAGCCGTTGCTGCAGGCACTGAGTCATATTCGCCTGACGCTGGTTATTGGCCAGTACGCGCAGGCCTGGCATCTCGATAAAACGCAGAAGAACCTGACAGAAACAGTCAGGCACTGGCGCGACTATGCACCTGCTGTCATTCCGCTGCCGCACCCCAGTCCGCGCAACAACATCTGGCTCAAGAAAAACCCGTGGTTCCTGTCTGAGCTGCAGCCGCGACTGGCGCGTGAGGTGGTCAAAGCACTGCGACGCTAAGCGGCGCGGTGTCGCCCGCACTAGCCTCCGGAGATCGCGCCAACAATCATGAACGGCGTGTCGCCATTGGCAATCGCCGCTGGCAACGGTGCATCCGGTGAGTCGTGCGTGATGTCTTCCTGAACCGCAAAGAACCGCACGCGCGGGCGCCGCTCACGAGTGACGTGATCGCGAACGGTGCCGCACAGCATTGGAAACTTCGCTTCCAGCGCGTCCAGAATGCTGTTGGTGGTAACGGGGACGGCGACCTCCAGTAGCACCTCGCCGTCCACGTTGGCCAGGGTCCGCAGGTGCAGCGGCATGCTCACACGAATCATGGAATGGTTTGCACTTCGACAGACAGTACGGCTGGCAGGTCGCGTACGATCGGTGCCCAGCTGTCTCCGTCATCGGCAGAGGCATACACCTGACCGCCGGTGGTGCCGAAATAAACGCCGCACGGCGTGGCAGTGTCCACCGCCATCGCATCGCGCAGGACGTTCACGTAGCAATGCTCTTGCGGCAGGCCCTTTGTCAGTGCCTCCCAGTTCTCGCCGCCGGAACGGCTGCGGTACACGCGCAGTTTGCCCTCGGGCGGATAATGCAACGAGTCACTCTCGATGGGCACGACGTAAATCGTTTCCGGTTCGTGCGAATGCACAACGATGGGAAAGCCGAAGTCGCTGGGCAGGTTGCCACTGACCTCGCGCCAGGTATCGCCCGCGTCGTCACTGCGCATGACGTCCCAGTGCTTTTGCATGAAGAGCACGTTCGGGTTGTTGGGGTTTATCGCAACACGGTGCACGCAATGCCCGACTTCCGCCGTCGGATCCGGAATGTATTCGGAATGCAGGCCCTGATTGATCGCTTTCCAGGTCTTGCCGCCGTCGTCGGAACGGAAAGCGCCGGCGGCAGAGATCGCGCAGAAAATGCGTTGTTTGTTGGCCGGATCAAGCACGATCGTGTGCAGGCACATGCCGCCCGCACCGGGGCTCCAGCCGGCACCGGTGTCGTGACCACGCAGTCCGGCGAGTTCATGCCAGGTTTTGCCGGCGTTGGTTGTCTTAAACAAGGCGGCATCTTCAACGCCGGCATAGCAGGTATCAACATCGTCGAGCGCCGGTTCGAGGTGCCAGACACGGGCAAACTCCCATGGGTGCTGAGTGCCGTCGTACCATTGGTGGGTCGTCAACGGCTTGCCGGTTTCTTTGGACGTGTCATAAACAAATTTGTTGCTCTCGCCTTTTGGCATACCGTTGTCGTCGGTTTTTGCATCGCCGCTTTCGCTGCCGGGTTGGACCCAGGTCTTGCCGCCATCGTCCGAGCGCTGAATGATCTGACCGAACCAGCTCGACGATTGCGAGGCGAACAGTCGATTGGGATCAAGCGGTGACCCCTTCATGTGATAGATCTCCCAGCCGGCAAAATGAGGACCATCGACGGACCATTTTTTGCGTGCGGCATCGGAGGTGAGGATAAAAGCGCCTTTTCTCGTACCTACTAAAACCCGGATTGCAGTCACGATAGTTCCCCCTGTCTTTGCAACGTTACAGACGTTGTCGTTTGTCGACGGTCAGAATCGACATGGACGCCAGAAAATCAGCGCAATGTCGCACCCATACCTTGATCCGAAATGGCGCCGTGCGCTTACCGTCAGGCCGTCCCGGATACGTCGCGCGGCATCAAGCAGTCCGCCCAGGGCCACGATTCTGCAGTGCCGGCGACTAATTGCCCACGAATTTCGCGTACACACTGCGCGCCATGCTGGCGTCGTCAGTGCCTTTAACTATAGCGCGGCCATCGGCAAATACCGTCAGCTCGTACGCATTGTCATTAACCGCGACCCGTAGCATGAATTCATTGACCGTCACGGTGCCGTGCGCTGCCAGACGGCGGGCCATTTCCTCAAGATTCACCCGACCTTCGTTCTGCCGGTGGGTAAGCTGTACGGCATTGCGACCGCACAAGGACGTACTGCGCGAGCCGGCCTTGCCCGCAAGAAACTCAAACGACCGTTGCCGGCAGGCGGGACAGTTGCCGTTGTCGCGCGCTTTGTCGACCTTCAGCTGGGTGATCGTGTTGCTCCAGATGTCGATGTTCAACATGGTCCGCGAGACGGCAGCAAAGTTGCCGGTCAGGACTTTGATGGCTTCGGCGCTCTGGAAATTGGCGATCACCGAGACGATGGGCCCGAGCACGCCGATCGTGTCGCAGGTAGGGCTCGTGCCGGGTGCCGGCGCTTCTTCAAACAGGCAGCGAAAACAGGGGCTCGCGAGGTTACCCGCCGTTGCCTGCTCCCAGGCGCTGTTGCCGTTCGCCGTGTGCGGCAGCACGGCCAGGCTCATGCCCGTGGTGCCAACGGCACCGCCGTACATATAGGGTATGCCGTGTTTGACCGCGCAGTCGTTGGCGAGGTAACGGGTTTCAAAGTTATCGAGACCATCGACAATGATGTCGGCGCCGGTGGCAAAACGCTCGATGTTCGTGTGATTGATGTCGTCAACGATGGCCGTGACTTTGACCTGCGAATTTATCTTCGCGAGCTTGCGCCGTGCGGCTGCGGCTTTTGGCAGTGCGTCGGCTACATCCTGCTCGTCGAACAACACCTGGCGTTGCAGGTTGGTGAGTTCGATGAAATCCCGGTCCACGATGACCAGGTGACCGACGCCGGCGCGTGCCAGCATGTCTGCGGACACGGTGCCTAGTGCGCCGCAACCCAGAATCAGGGCGGTCGAACCTGACAGGCGGCGCTGACCGCTGTCGCCGATGCCGGGTAACAGCATTTGCCGGTGATAGCGGGCGAGTTCTTCTGTCATCAGGGCTTCCGGTAGGCGGAGATCAGTTGTATCGGGTCACCATAAGTCGTTGCAGAGTGACCGGATTCGACGCGCAGCCGACATTCTACTGGATTGCTTGGTATTGCTCAGTCCTGATGTGGCCGCGGGTCAGGCTGACAGCGGTACAATCGGTGGCACAATGCCGCTGCCCGGGCGCGTATCTGCCGGACCACAGCCCACTCGAACAGGAAATGACCGCGAATGACCAACAAAGCCGGAAAGGCACACTTGCAGGTGCGAATAGCAGAGACTGATGCCGAAATCATGGCGTGTCTGGATTGCTTGAAATACCTGCGTCCGCACCTTGAGGCAGAAACGTTCGTCGAGACCGTTCGCGAGATGGAAGGGAATGGCTTCAACCTCGCCTATATCGAAGAGAACCGGAAAGTGGTTGCTGTCGCGGGCTACCGTTTCATGCATACCTTGTTCGCTGGCGATACGATCTACGTCGATGATCTGGTCACTGATCCGTCGCTGCGCTCACGCGGGTACGGGCAGGCACTGGTTGCGTGGTTAAGAGAGTTCGCCATCGACGAGGGTTGCCAGATGTTGCACCTGGACTCCGGCGTACAGCGGGATCGCGCGCACCAGTTTTATTTTGCCTCTGGTTTCCACATCAATTGTTTTCATTTTGCGATGGAGTTCGATGACTAGAACGAGCCGCCGCAACACCAGTGATATGAGGCCAGGCAAGCTACGCGGTTAACAACCGCGTGACCAGAACCAGGTGGTTGCTTCGCCATCAACGCCAAAGGCCGGAATCCAGCCGGTCGCGCGTACGCCCGGTTCATTGCCGCTGCAAACGTCGCCCTTCAGGACGGTGACACGCAGGAACGGCATTCCTCCGACCAGCACCATCTCATGAACTTCGACCGGGTACTCCGCAGCGTCATTGACGGCCACGCGCGGATCCCGGTACGGCAGGCCGGCGCCCGGTTCCGGCCAGACAAAGCCAGCCCAGGCGTCGGTCAAATAGTTCAGGCGGTTGATGGCCAGCTCCGGGTAGCTGAAAAACGTGCCGGTCTCGGCGGCCTTTACCCAGACAAAGCAGCCGTCGGCCAGCTTCAATCGGTACCAGTCGGGTATGGCGGCGTACACCACGGTGCCGGGTTGTTCGTAGCTGTATTCGCGGCTTTCCAGCGCGGCGTAGTCTGCGATACGTGCGAGTGGTTGCAGCGTTGCATCGGGCGCCGGGTAAACATCGACATGCCCGCCGTGCGCGAGCGGAGCGAGGTCCAGCAGCCCGATCAGCCGTTCGTTGTCCGCCGAATGTGGCCGTGGTGCATTGGCGGACACTTCGCGCAATACATTCATTCCGGCCAGTCCGTTCAATTGTCGCGCGACAAAACGGGCCGGAACGTCCTGATAGCCTATCGGCTCTTCGCCATGGGCGGGCAGGTGTACACGCGTGCCGTTACAGCTATCAACGTGCAACTGGCTGCCCTGCTTGTCGTCGCTGGGATAGGCGAACAGCACGTAAATAGCGGATATCTCCGGGTGAATGCCGCAGCTTGCCGAATCAGTATTCGTGGTGACAGTCAGTCGGCTGCCAGCCGCTCGCAGCGGTGTGCCCTTGTAGCTCGGCCCGGCGAGGTCGAAGTGGAGATAGCGGAGCCCATCGCGCACTTCTGTTTCGACCAATGCGCCGACCGCTACGGTGTTGGCATCATTGAAGTACTCGGCGAGGTTGCGTTGCGCGCAGCGGCACGCGTCAGCCGGTGTCGCGTACAGCAGCAGGACGGCGAGCGCCGGGATCACACGCCTCATCGGCGCGCTGCCAGCATGCCGATGACCATGCCGATCAGCATCGCGACCGGCGCCGCGATAGCCGGGCCCAGCAGAAACTCGATACCGTGTGGCCAACCGAGAAAGGTCCGCGCGGGCAGGAATTTCGGCCAGTACTCGAGGTTCACGAATACCGTGACGATCAGGATGGCCAATGAGCCACCGAGCGCAATGGTGCCTCCTGAGTGTGCGAATTTGCCGAATCGCCGCCCGATCCAGATGATCAGCGTAAGCAAGAGCATGGGCGCGAGCGCCATCAGGCTGACCACCAGCAGGTTGGTGCGGTCGGCGGAATACTGAGCAACCAGTGCTTCGACTGTGGTGCTCATACTCATGTCGTTGGCGAGTGCTGCCAGGATGAAGACGACCGGCGCGGCAAAGAAAACGAGGTCGGCCATGATCAGCAATATCCAGAAGGGTTTGTTCGACAACATTCCGCAGCTCCCGTTGCTGATAATCAGTCCGGGGCAAAGTTTACCGTCCGGACGGGAAAAAAGGCGAACTCGCTCCCGGCCGGAACGTGCGGGAGAGGCGGCTGAATGCGCGATCAGCCGCTGTCGGCAGCTGTATCGGGAGTCACTCGCGAGAACGTTGTCGAGACGTAAGCCGGTGCCGATCTAGGGCCTCGCGTGCGGAATTTCCGGCATCGCTATTTGCACAACGATTCGTCCTTTCTTTTGAATCGCCCAAAGTATCCGGTCGTTCGATGAGCGATCCCAGGCAATGCCCTGACCTTCCATGAGCGGGATTTCCACCGTCGCTATCCATTGCAAAACGGAACCGGCTTCCGGTATTCGCATGACGTAGGTTTCACCGTGATCATGTCCGGTGAGGTAGAGTAGGCCGTCCGGCCCCCAGGAGCCGCCGGAGTTGCTCATCGGGCTGATGCGTTCGAGTATGCCGTCCGGGATGACCCACGATTGCAGCACCGCAAAGTGATCATCCATCTGCACGACCTGGGTGCGCCGGGTGTGGCCGTACGGCTCGGTTTGCCCGTCCTGAATTTTGTCGTAGTTGGCAAATGCGCCCCACCAGTAACCGTCATGTCGGTCTAACCAGGTGAAAGACCCGCGATAGATGCCGAAACTGTGGGTGGCCACGTGTTCCAGCGTGACGGCATCCCACACTTCCACGGAACTGGTCATCGGCCAGATCGGGTAATTTGAATGCGCAGCGTAGAGGCGGCCCTGGTATTCGGCCAGACTGTCCAGATGGATCAGTGGCTCGCCTTCCGCGCGGCCGGTCCAGCGCATTACTTCGCTGCCATCAAGCTTCGAGTGCTTGGTGATACTGTAGTTGTTGGTTGCGTAAAAATGTCCGGCGTCAGCGGCAACGCCTTGCCGCGCATCCGCTGCGTCGAAGCGGGCGAGCAACTCCGCCTGATACACCGGTACCTCTCCTGCCAGCGGAGCAGCAACAGCCGCGAACATACACAAAACGAACATTCCTGCCTGGCGTTTCATCTTTTTCTCCTGCTGACCGCAACGGCGGTCGGTCCATACTGAATAGCCCTGTCCGCAGGCCAGACGCTCGACTGGCTATTGTGCAGCCAAAGCCGATATCCTGCTGTTACTGCGTGCACAGAGTATTCCCTGCTAGGTATGCGGTGACGGCAGCCGTACAATTCACGGTATTCCTGACTACCAGCAACAGGCCCGAAGCCAGTACCTCGGGCATTCCACTACCGCGGACCGTGAGTTGACCACCAGACGATACAAAATAGTCGCCGACGCTATCGCCGAGAAGATCTACTCGGGCGAGTACCGCATTGGTCAGCGCTTGCCGACCGAACGCGAGCTGGCCGAGCAATTCGAAACCAGCCGGCCGATGATTCGCGAGGCGCTCATTGCCCTGGAACTCTACGGTTTGATTTCGGTGCGGCAGGGCGCAGGCATTTACGTGCAAGCCTGGCAGAACCAGCCGCTGCGGGTGAATATATTCGACCGTGGTGTCAGTCCCTTCGAGTTGCTCGATGCACGCCGCATGATCGAGGGCGAACTTGTCGCTGCGGCTGCCGCGATCATCACGGATCGCGAACTGCTCGCGCTGGAACAGCTGATCCAGAAAATGAAAGACAGTTTCAATCAGCTTGAAAAATACGAGCAATACGACCGGCAATTTCACGTCCAGATTGCGAAAGCAGCGCGGAATACCGCGCTTACTGCCGTGATCGACAGCTTGTGGGCGCTGCACACGCGTGGTCAGCTGTGGAGTCAGTTGCACCGTTTTATCCCCAGCCAGAAATTGCACGGCGATCGGTTGGATGAGCATCGCGCCATCTACGACGCGTTGCAGCGCCGCAATCCCGACGATGCGCGACGTGCGATGCACGAGCACCTGCAGCGTGCCCGGGAGACTTTGATGACAGCCGCGGATCGCTTGCAGGATCATCATGCAGCCGACGACGACTGAATGGTGGGCGGGTCGTTTTTGCTGAACCGCAATTCTTCATCGGTCTGGGTTCATTGGTAGTAAGGCTCGCCTTTTTGCGCGCGCTCGTACCTTCGCCGCGACAGTTCATCCATTTTTTCCAGCCAGGTCGATACGCCGTTCTGCAATTCCGAGGCACGCACGGTGAAGGGTTCCCAGGCCGTAGCGCCCATATAGTCGACGGCGTTAAAGGTCAGTGTTGGCTCTGCTGTCAGCTCGAAATTCAACAATCCAAAGTTCGTGCTGCCCGCAAAGGCCTGGCGAATACGCCGCTCCGGACGTCGATCGAGCCAGGTTGTGGTCGTGACCTGCGCGAGCGGAGAAGAGACGAGATCGTACATGTCATAGCCGCCGTGTTCCGACCAGGGTATTGCGTTCAGTTCGGCAACGTGAGTGTCGCCTGAGACCAGCACAACGCCGCCAATGTTCTCGCGGCGTATAAACTCGAACAACTCGTTGCGTTCGTGCAGGTAGGATGCCCAGCTGTCACCGCCAGCACCTTTCGCCGCCGACCAACCGCTGCCACTGACCAGCACTTTGAAGGGCGCGGTACTGCGGACGAGCCGCTCTTTCAGCCAATCTTTCTGGCGCCTGCCAAGCATGGTCTTTTGCGGCTGGTCCGGGGCTTTGTTGGGGTCCCGGTAGTAGCGGCCATCAAGAAAGAAAAAATCCACACCGCCGTAGTTGTATTCGAAAAACACGCCGTCAGCATCCGGCAGACCGTAAGCCGGGTTGGCCCACACGTTCTTGAATATGCGCAATGCATCTTGCTTGATCGGGTTGCGGCCATCGGAATTATTGAAGCCAAAGTCATGATCATCCCAGATCGCAAGTTGAGGTATCGACGCAGCAACATCCTGATAGTTGGCAACCGCACGCTGGCGCAGGTATTCGTCCGCCATCGTCTCGAGGTCGGCACTGTCGTTGTAAATATTGTCCCCGGTCCAGAAAAACCAATCCGGACGATGTCGTAGCAGGGCTTTCCAGATGAGCTGTTCATGGTCCTGCGCATAGCGTGCGCAGGAACCGAAGCCAACACTGAATCGCTGCATGTCGGCTGCCAGTGCGGGCGTACGAAACTGCGGCAAGTGGCGATGGCCGGTGTAAGGGTCCGGATTGCCATTGATCAAAATCCGGTAATCGTACAGCGTACCGGGCCGGAGACCGGTGAGCGTAAACACGCAGGAAAAAAGCGTATCGGCGCTCGGCTGAATGACTTCCGTCACGTGCGCATCACCAGGATCGGCGGCCGGGCCGTATGCAATGGAGAGCGGTACCGCGTCGCTGGCCCGGCACCAGAGTTTCATGCTCGTTGGCGTGCTTGCACCGGCGACAGGACCCTGCAGCAAGCGTCCCTTCCCGCGTACTTCGCCGGCGGCCAATGCAGCGGGAGCGACGACCAGACTCTGCGTTAATAACCCGCTGCCTGCGCCCAGTAAAGAGAGGAATTCGCGTTTGGTCAGTCGGTAGTTCATCGCTGGCAACTCCGTTAGGGAAGCAGAAACAGGCTGAGCACCCAAACCACGGCAGCCGCGGCTGTGCCTTCGACGAGCGTACCGAGTGTTTGTAATTTGTAGCCGGTCTTCACATCCATTCCCGAAAACTGGGTCACGACCCAGAAGTAGCTGTCATTCGCGTGGCTAACCACCATGGAGCCCGCGCCGATCGCGATCACCGTCAATGCGCGGCCACTTTCGCTGTCGAGCCCAAGCGCGACCATGAACGGTGCCATCAGGCTGGCCGTCGTAATGATGGCGACGGTTGATGATCCTTGCGCGGTCTTCAGGACCGCGGCGAGGAGAAACGGGATCACGACGCCGAGACCAATCGTTTCAATGTAAGGTCCCAGCGCCGCACCGATATCCGCGTTTTGCAGAACCTTGCCGAACGCGCCGCCGGCCGCGGTAATGATGATGATCGGTGCAGCAGCGGCGACGGCATCACCGAGCCAGCCGCCGGCCGAGAGCATCTTGCGGTCGAAACGTGACGGTAGTGTGAAAGCGAGGCCGACGCCGAGCAGCAAGGCCAATACCGGGTGGCCGATGAAGTCGAGAGTAGCGAACAAACGGTTAGCACCGAACGGTGCGGATGGCAGCTGGGCAACGGACCGCAGCAAGATCAACACGATCGGCAACAGAATTGGAGCGACTGACGCGAGTACGCCGGGTGCATCGGCGGCGCTCAGCGGAATTTCGTCTGCGGTCGGTTGCGCTGATTCGTTCGTCGTTGACGGCTCGATATCCACCTTTGCCGCGACCCGGGTCGCGAACAGCCAGCCGGCGAACAGGGCAACCAGCGAGGCGACAACGCCCCACAGTATGACCAGCCCGAGGTCCGCATCGAGGATGCCGGCAGCAGCAACCGGTCCGGGTGTCGGCGGCACCATCGTATGGGTCGCGTACAGGCCCAGGCTGAGCGCAACAGCACCCGCCGCAACGCCGACGCCCGCTTTGCGGGACAAGGCTTTGTTAAGGGGTGACAGGATGACGAACGCGGTGTCGCAATAGACCGGCATCGAGACGACGTAACCAACGCCACCCATCGCCGCCGGAATGTGTTTGTCGCCACAGCGCTTGATGATGCTTTCGGCAAGGCGCAATGCGCCGCCGGATTTTTCGAGAAACACGCCGATGATCGAGCCGGCCAAAATGACGATGCCGATCGCACCGACAGTGCCACCAAAGCCGGCGCTGATGGCATCGATCACAGCCGTACCGGACATGCCCGAACCCAGGCCAAAACCGAGTGCGGCAAGAATCAGTGCGAGGAACGGGTGCAGCTGCAGACGCGTGGTGGCAAGGACGATGAAGACGACTGATGCAAGTATCAGCAGGAGAGTGTAAGCCATATCAGGTCCTTTCCATTTCAGCCATGCTTCTTGTGCGCGCCGCTGCGCTGTTCATTATTCTTGTTTTGGCAATGTGCTAGCTGCCGATCACCTTGCCATCGGCCCGGGTTATCGCCACGACCGATGGCCGCGGTGGCACCGAATCATTGAAATCGGGCCAGCGCGTGCTGGGGTTGAGATAGGTCGAGCCCTTTTCGTCTGCCGGGTGTTGAATCGCGACGAACAGCGTTTTGCCGTCCGGCGTAAAGCAGGGGCCACACAGTTCGGCGCCACGTGGGCAGCCGAAAAAATGCCGGCTAAGCGCGCGCTCCGGCCCGGCGGTTTGGGCCGCCCAAAGTCCGTCGTGGAAACCGCATTGATTGCTGCTGTCCGTCGCCATCCAGATGCGACCGAAGGGATCAAACGCAATATTGTCCGGATTGCAAAACCAGCCGTCGTCGCTGGTGCCGGCGCCGTATTGCCCGCGCGCCGTGCTGTCTTTGCCCGGATCGCCGGCGAGGATGAAGATGTCCCAGCCAAATTCCAGTGCCGCGTGATCGCGCTGGCCATCGGCACCGGGAGCGAGTATTTCGACCACCTGGCCCCAGGCGTTCTTCTGCCGTGGGTTGACGGCATCGGTGCGCTCGCGCACCGTGTTCTTGGTGAGCATGACGTAGGTCCGGCCGGTCAGCGGGTTGGTGTCGATGTCTTCAGGCCGGTCCATGGGTGTCGCGCCGAGCAGGTCCGCGGCGATGCGACAGTCGATCAGCACATCACCCTGATCATTAAAACCATTCTCGGGCGTCAACGGTCCCTGGCCAAAGATCAGCGGCAACCAGCGGCCCGTGCCGTCGTCATTAAAGCGGGCAGCGTACAAAATGCCGTCGTCGAACAGCGCGCTGTTGCGCTTGCCTTTGTCCTTTCGGTAAGTGCCGTTACTGACGAACTTGTAAATGTACTCGTTGATGCCGTCGTCGCCGGTATAGGCAACGAGCGGGCGGCCTTCCTCCGCCACTACCGAGCAACCTTCATGCTGGCAGCGGCCGAGTGCCGTGTGTTTGACCGGCTCCGATTGCGGGTCGTAGGGATCGAACTCGACCATCCAGCCGAAGCGGTTGGCCTCGTGCGCTTCGTTCGCGATGTGAAAGCGTTCGTGAAAGCGGTACCACTGACGGCGTTCGTGATTGCCGAAGCGGAAGCGGGCGTAATTGCGGACTTCTCGCGGATGGCTCTCGGCCAGTTCCTCCGGGTGTCCACCGAAGTTGTATCGGAAGTTTTCCTCGGCAATGAGCACAGTTCCCCACGGCGTCACACCGCCGGCGCAGTTGCCCATCGTGCCAAGCACGCGGGTACCGCCGGGGTCTGCGCTGGTGCGCAATCGCTGGTGCCCGGCGGCAGGGCCGGACATCCGCATCGGCGTGTCCATCGTGATTCGACGATTAAACCGCGAGTTCTCGACAAATGACCAGTGACCGTTTTGCTTGCGAACCTCGATAACACTGTGGCCATGCGCCGCCATTTCGATATCGACCTGCTCCCGGTTTATGCCTGCCGCGCTGTCACGCCAATTGCTGTAGCCGGGAAACATCAGATAGGCGTTGGTGTACTCGTGATTGACGCACAGCAAGCCGTGCTGATCTTCCTCGCTCCCGGAGCGCTTGCCGGCCGGTAGCGGAAAGTAGGCGAGAAAGTCGTTGTTGTAGCCGAACTGCCGGCTTTGCGCGGCGGCTGTTTGTGCCGCGGCATCGAACGCGCGGCCACCTGGCAGAACAGGATCGCCCCATGACAACAGTACTTCAGCGTTGTAGCCGGCCGCGACGTGGTGATTGCCATCGAGCATGCGTGGAATTTCTGCAAAGCTCAGTCGTGGTGGCGCAGAGGCGTCATCAACAACGATGTCTGACGTGGCGCAGGCCGCCGTCAGTGTGCTGACTGTAGCGGCAGTGGCACCGGCCGCCAGCAGCCCTTTCATGGCCTCGCGGCGGGTCATCCAGCGCGTGCAGATAGAGGAGAAGTCGTTGCCCGTCTTGTCGTTACTCACTTTGCCTTTTGCTCCTGCTGTATCGGGCATACGACGATCGCCCGGAAATCGCTGACATTGGTTCGTGTTGCACCAGTGATCACCAGGTCACCGAGTGCATCGAAAAATGTGCCCGAGTCATTGCCGGCCAGCGCCTTGCCAGCATCAAGGTTCAGCCGCTTTGCACGCTGCAATGTGCTTGGTGTGATGATCGCGCCGGCATTGTTACCGACACCATCATAGCCGTCGGTATCGCAAGCCAGCGCGTAAATATCCGCCGCGCCATGCAGCTCAATGGCGAGCGCAAGCAGGAATTCCGTGTTCGGGCCGCCGACACCGGCTTTGTTGACAACGTTCACTGTAACTTCGCCACCTGACAGAATTATTGCGGGGCGGCCGGTTTGTGCCAGTGTTTTCGCAAGCTTCGCGTGTTCGACGGCGGCCAGCCGCGCCTCGCCTTCAATGGCATCCCCCAGGTCGTGTACCTGGTAACCGAGCGCTGCGGCTCGGTCAGCTGCCGCGGCCAGCGCATTGCTGGGTTCGGCGATGATTTTGCATTGCCCGGCGTGATTGCCGCCTCTGCTGGCGGCCATGCCATTGCGTTCAATGTCATCGAGCACTGACCTGGGCAGTTGCAGCTTGTAGCGGGTCAGGACGCGCAGGAAATCGTCGAAGCTTTCCTTGCGCGGGACGGTCGGGCCGGAGGCGATAAGTGACGGGTCGTTATTCACCACATCCGAAATTATGAGCGTCTCGACCCGGGCTGGCGCGGCGGCGGCCGCGAGCTGACCGCCCTTGATGCGTGACAGCCACTTGCGGACCGTGTTGAGCTCATTGATGGAGGCGCTGGACTGTAACAATTGCGCGGTAATGTCGCGCTTCATTGCCATACCAACGCTGTCGAGAGGCAGCGACCAGAGGGATGAGCCGCCGCCGGAAACCAGTACCAGTACAAGATCGTCAGCACTAAGTCCTTGCACCAGCTCAAGCGCCCGACGAGCCCCAAGCATGCTGTTCTCATCCGGTATCGGATGACCGGCTTCAATGATTTCAATTGCCGGGTTGCAGACTGGATGGTCGATGCCGTGTCCATAACGCGTGACAGCCAATCCCGACATCGGGCCGTGCCAACGTTGCGCGACAGTATCCGCCATTGCGGCTGCGGCTTTACCCACCGCGAGCAAGACGGTGCGGCCCGAGGGTTCGTCCGGGAGGTGTGGCGGTAGCGTGAGTTCGGCCGACACGGCGCTGATCGCGACATCGAAGAGCTCGCGCAGCAACACCCGTTCCCGATCGCCACCTGCTGCCTCGGTGCAAGCCGCGGGCACGCTCATTGCAGAAAGTCTTGTAACAAAATGGTCATACCTATTTGCTAAATAGTTTGGCGGATTATAGACACGGATTTAACGGAAATGAACAAATGCTTGAACAAAATTCAGTAGTACACTACCTTCTCAAAAGTTGGAAGGACCAACGAAGCAATAAAAGGTCTGACCAATTTAGACTCTTAGTCACAGCATCAAACAAGCGGACTGTGCCATTTCTGCACGCACGTCCATGGGGGGCGGCTATGAAATACCAGCAACAGGCAACAATACAGAGCGGGCCGGCGCGGATACTTACTGCATCACGCGCGGTTTCTTTGCTTATCTTCGGATTATTTTCTGCGCTCGCGCAGGCTGGCGATATCGTCGGTGTGGTCAACGACCCGGACCTGCAGCGTTTCGTCGAGGGCGCGACGGTTACTGTCGTCGACAGCAACAAGAAAGCGACTACCGACCGTTGGGGACGCTACACGCTACGGAACCTGGCCGCCGGTGAGTACACGATCGTAGTGAGCGCCGGTGGTTTCCAGGCATCGTCCACTACTGTGCAGGTGCCGGAGACCGGCAATGTCAGTGCCGACGTCAGTCTCAATACGACGTACGACGAGATTGAAGAAATTGTCGTCACCAGCGCACGGGTATCACAGCTACTTGCTTTGCAACGCAAGCGTTCGGCGGAAAGCATTATCGACGCCGTCTCCGCGGACACCGTTGGCAAGCTGCCCGACTTTAATGCGGCTGAAGCCGTGCAACGTTTGCCCGGGTTGTCAGTTGAGCTGGATCAGGGTGAGGGACGTTATCCGATTGTGCGCGGTATCGATTCCAACCTGAACAACGTGACCATCGACAACAACCTGGTCGGTGCGCCGGAAGGTGAAGGTCGACGTGTTGCTCTCGACGTTATTCCGTCAGACCTGATCTCCGTGGTTGAGGTCGTCAAAGCCGTGACGCCGGACCTGGACGGCAATGCCGTCGGTGGCAATATCAATATCATTACCCGCAGCGCTTTCGATTCGCCGGATCGATTTGCCTTTGTCGGTGGCCGCATCGGCTACAACGACAAGAGCGAGCGAGTACCTTACGGCGCCAGCGCAGTTTGGGGTTCCCGGCTGGGCGCGGAAGAAAAGTTCGGACTCGTGCTGGCCTCCAGTTACTACATCCGCCGCTACGATACCAACCTGTTCGAGGGCGATGGCTGGACAGAGTTTGCACCGGATGCTTACGCCCCTGAGGGTGTGCGCTATTTCAACTACGATATTGAGCGTGAGCGCATCGGCCTGAACGCCAATCTCGAATACCGGCCGACCGATACCTCGCTTTGGTATATGCGGACAATTTTCAATGAGTTCACCGACGAGGAAGCTCGCGACCAGATGGACCTGGATGCGGCACGCGGTACGCAAACGGCTGTTTCAAGTACCGTCGTGCAGAACTCCGAAGGTCGTGCCACTCGCGAGTACCGCCAGAACAACCAGACTCAACAGCTGACCAACATTTCCCTGGGCGGCGAGTTGAGCCGCGACAACAAGCTGTGGGAAATGAGCTATACGTTCTCGCATGCCGAGGAAATAACGCCGTTGCGGGTGGACTGGGAGTACCGTTCGGGCGCAGATGCGTTTCCGAACACGATCGATGTCGCCAATACCTACTTCGACCTCGATGCCGGCGCGGCAATTAATGATCCTGCCAACTATGACTTCCGGCGGGTGCGCAACCGCAGCGATTCCATTGAAGAGGACATTCATTCTCTGAAAGGCGATCTGCGCATAGACACCGAGTTCGGTCAACATGCGGGCTACCTGAAGTTCGGCGTCAAATACGCCGCACGCGACAAGTACCGGGATCGTACCAACCTGAACTACACGGGCGCATCGTCGTTCACGCTCGCGGATACCGGCCTGTTCCACTCCGGCCCGGCTGATTTTCTGGATGGCCACGCCGAGTTGGGCCCTGTGCTGGATTTCGCTGCACATCAGGCTTTGGCGCAATCAAATCCGGAAATGTTTGAGTTTGATGCGGAGAGTTCGGCATTGGACTCGATCTCTTCGGACTACCAGATCGACGAGACCCTGCTTGCTGGCTACGCCATGGCAAGTGTGGATATCAACAATCTGACGATTCTGGGTGGCGCCCGCATCGAGCGTACCGAGGCCGATTACACCGCTTACTTCGTAAGCTTGCCGGCAGTGGACCCGCTGAACCCGGCCAGCCCGTTCACGGGTACGACCGAGTACACGGATGTGCTGCCCAGTCTCCACCTGACGTATCGCCCCAATGACAAAGTGGTGGTACGCGGTGCCTGGACCAACACCATCGGTCGCCCGAATTTCCAGGACGTAGCACCGGCGCTGGAAGTGGAAGACGACGAGGGTGCTGCCGGTAATGAAGACCTGGATCCGTTCGAGTCAATGGGCCTGGACCTGTCATTCGAGTACTACTTTGAGACGGCGGGTATTGCTTCGATCGGTGTGTTCTACAAAGAGATCAAGAACCCGATATTTACCCGGCGAACTGAGGATGTGGTCTATCGCGGCATTCCGCTGACGGTTCTTTCCCGACCGGAGAATGCTGACAAGGGCACGTTGCTGGGTCTCGAGTTGAATATCGAGCAGCAGTTCGTCAATCTCCCACAACCATTCGATGGTTTGGGCGCGTCACTGAACCTCACCTTCATCGACTCCGAAGTGGATGTGTTCGGCCGTGAGGAAGACAACCTGCCGTTCTTCCGCCAGCCGGATACGATCGGCAACGTTGCGTTGTTCTACGCGTTGGGCCGGTTCGAAGCGCGTGTTGCCGTGTCCTACCGTGATGCCTATTTGCAGGGCATAGGTGGCGACAGCAGCGAAGATGTGTATTTCGACGAACGGACTCAGGTCGATCTCAAAGTCAGCTTCGACGCGACTGAACGGTTCTCGCTGTTCGGTGAATTGCAAAACATCAACGACGCATCACGTCGCGAGTATCAGGGTCGTCCCAGCCGACTGTATGCCGATGAAATTTACTCGTGGACCGCGTTGTTCGGTGCAAGTTACGCGTTCTGAGCGCACCAGGAATGGCGTGAAAATGTGAGTGAACGGCAGGTATCGCGGTCGCCATTGGTGGCTGCGATGCCTGTCGCTGTTACTGCGCGGATATCTTGCCGGGGTACACGATGCGCTGCGGGTCCGGCGTATTCTTGGTTCGCACTATTGCTTGCATGGGCGCTGCACCCGGTACATACATGAGTGCGTCCCGCTCGCTGCTACTTGTGTCGTGCTTGTCGGTCACGATCCCGGCGCAGCTGAGTGCGGGATCGCGCACCCACCAGACGACGTATCCAGGGTCCGCCGCTTGTCGACCCGCTACGATTGCAGCGGTTTGACGCTCAGCAGCGACACGAACAGCGAGATCACGAGCGTGCCGAACAGGAAGCAATAGGCGCTGTGAAAGATGGACAGGATAGCCACCAGTGCTGTGGCGGGTGTGTAACTGCTTGCCAGACTGAAATGAATTTGCGCAGCGTGCAGCAGGCCGGTCAGTCGTTCACTGTCCAGTGCGAATGCCGGGACGTCGTCGAGTCCGCCGACGACAGAATACGTTGCAGCGAACAGGAACAACGCGGTCAGATAATTCACCAGTGCGAGCACTATCACGCGACCGGTAGCAGAAACAGCGGTTCCCTCGGTGATCTTGCAGATACCGAACAGCACGACGCCCATTTCCTTGTTCAGGATGCCGATTGCCCGGATGATGAACAGGATGGCAAGCCACGCCGGCAGCAGGGTGCTCAACAGATAAAGCAGTACAGCAGTGAAAAACCAGTAGCCGATGTAGCGCTCGGAAAGGACCAGTCGCCGGTTTCGTAGTGCTTTCTGCTCTTCCGAGCCGACGGCGTATTGCGCCTCACGCTTTTTCAGGTAACGGTCCAGCCACGCATACGGCGATAGAAAGTACACGCCCTGAATAACCAGTTTTGCTGTTTGTGCGATTTTCACGATGCTGTTACCGGCATGTTCAATCGAGCGACAGGCATTCGCCGCCAAACAAGAATGGCAGGTTCGGTGGGGCACTGTCGCGGCTGTAGCCATGGCCGACGATCCATGCACGCTCATCAAGGCGTCCCGCGAGATCATCGAACGTGGCGTGCCAGCGGGACGGCGCGGGGCGGGCGTCGTAAATACGAGTGGGTGCCGCGGCGATCCGGCTGTACAAAGGCTCGCTCGCAAGGCTGTCACCGGTGTAACCCATGACCAGCTTGCCGGCGTGATACAGCAGTACTCCGCAGGCATGTTCAGAGTGCGCAGCGCTCACGAATTCGATGCCGAGGTCTGTTGTCAGTGCAATCCGCTCATTCGCGGCGGGCGCATGCCAGTTGGCAAGACTGGTGGCCGCCATTACCTCGGCATGCTCGGCCAGACGGTGCACTTGCAGCCGCCGGCACACTTCCTGCTCGGCGAACACCGACAGCGTGCGGCCCTGTGCCTGTTCAACACGCAATACCACCGGCAATTCGGCAGAGTGATCGCTGTGATTGTGGGTAACAACGATATTGTCGGGCAGCCCGGAAAACCGTTGCAAGCACGCACGGGTAACACCAAAGCCGATATCCATCAGGCAAACGGGCTTGTCGTGCAGGGTGACAACAGCCGCTGAGCTGCACTGGCCATCGTAAACCTGGCTGGCGCCCTGTCCGGCACCGAGGATGTGCAGTGCAAGTGCGGAATGCGGCATGTCAGTCGTCAGTGACTGACGGTGTTACGTCGGGACGATTTTGATCCCAGGGCCTGCTGCATGTCAGCGGCATGGGCGGCTGCAAGCCCGCGATCTGCCGCGCGCCAACGATTCGCCCAGCCACGTTTGTGCGGCTTGCACATGGCACAGGAGGCGCGTTTGTTTCGGGTTTGTTTTCGCATGACAGTGCACGATCGGTTGTGGATGTCGCTGCAGTATACGGCGCGGGTCAAGCCCTTGGCTATCCGGCGGCGATGCCTGGACTACTGCAGGTCACGTTCGGCTGGATCAGGCCGGGGGACGCGCGAGTCGCTATTCGTAGCGGCGACCATTGTGCTGCAGCCAGCCGTCGGTATGTCGCCCCTGTGGATCGTGGTGGGTCCAGTGTATGACACCGCCGCGGTCGTTGCTTTCATAGACGCCGTAGAATTCCACAGTATCACCGCGCTGCAGAGACGGGATGCGCGGCGCCACGTCAATATTGTGTGCCACCAGCAGCGTACGGCCCGAGGGCAGTTCGAGGATAAACCGTTGATGCCGGCTGCCATCGTTGTCGTCGGACAATACCCGGCTGACGATACCGCTGCCGCGTATTTGTGCGCCGGCGCGTAACGCCGTCTCTCTTGTAACTGTCGCTTGCGTTGCTGCAGCGGAGTTGGTCGATGACGGCGTTGGCGTCGTCAGGTCCGTGCCTTGCCACTCGTATACGGCGTAACCGAGCAAGGCAAGGACCAGCGGCATCAACTTTTTCACAGGGGCTCCTTTATTGCGGTAGCAATGCACCGCGTCGCGGCTCGTTTACACATGCCGGAATGCACCTTGTTTCGACTGCTCAACGGCGTTACGGTTGGGTGCAAACATCTACAAACGATGCGACTTGTCGTCGTACAAACAATGTCCAGAAGTTCCACCAGGTATTTCGGGAAACGGTTGGGTTTGTGAATTGCAGCATACACGTGTATCGGCGCCCGCAAACTCAATCGGCAGTAACCCTGAACTGGCTGGCTCGCACTCTATTATTCCTTAGCGAAGACCGGGGGACGTACCAAATGCTCAAGCCTTTGTACCGTGCAACTCTATTACTGGCCGTTAGCGCACTAAGCATTCTAAGTGCACCTGCTCACGCGGTTGAGGAATCGCTGATCGACGGTCTTGAGTACCGCCTCATTGGCCCCTGGCGTGGCGGTCGGGTGACCGCAGTCAGTGGTGTCGTCGGTAATCCGCAGCTTTATTACATGGGCGCGACGGGCGGCGGCCTCTGGAAAACCAACAATGCCGGTGTGACCTGGAGCAATATCTCGGATGGCCAGATTCCGGTCGGCACGATCGGTGCGGTCGCGGTTGCCGCCTCCGACCCGAATGTCATTTACGTCGGCACCGGTGAGGCGCCGATACGCGGCGTAACCACATCGCAGGGCAAGGGCTTGTGGAAATCCACTGACGCGGGTCAAACCTTCACCTTCATGGGCCTGCCGAAAGCGGGCCAGATCGCCAAGATCGAAATTCATCCGACGAACCCGGACATCGCCTATGTTGCGGCGCAGGGCCAGATCTGGGCGCCGAACGAAGAACGCGGCGTGTACCGCACAACCGACGGCGGCAAGACCTGGGACCACGTGCTGAAGGTCAACCCGGATACGGGTGCAACCGATATAACGATGGACCCGACGAATCCGCGCATTCTGTACGCGGGCATGTGGCACCACGGCCGCAAGCCCTGGTACATCATGTCCGGCGGTGAGGGCGGCGGCATTTACAAATCGTCGGATGCCGGCGACAGCTGGGACAAGCTCGAAGGCGGTCTGCCCGGTCTGATCGGCAAGGTTGGCATAGACGTGCCGGCGGCTGACCCGTCCCGTGTCTACGCCATTATCGAAGCGGAGCCGGAGAAGGGCGGCTTGTGGCGTTCCGACGACTACGGCAAAACATGGAAGCTGATCAACAATCATCGCGTCTTGCATTCGCGGGCGTGGTATTACATCCATCTCGCTGCCGATCCTTCGGATGCCGACACCGTGTGGGTGCTGAATACCGGGCTTTACAAGTCAGTCGATGGCGGCAAGGACTGGGAGCAGGTCAAGACACCGCACGGTGATCATCACGATCACTGGATCAACCCGGCGAACAGCCTGAACATGATCAATGGCAATGACGGTGGTGCCACCGTCACCTTCGACGGCGGCAAGACCTGGAGTTCGATCTACAACCAGCCGACAGCGCAGTTCTATCGATTGGTGACGGACAATCAGGACCCGTACCGCCTGTACGCCGGGCAACAGGACAACTCGACCGTCTCGATTGCTAGTTATGCATGGGATGGTGCTATCGGCGAGGACGATTTCTACGCGGTAGGTGGTGGCGAGAGCGCGCACATTGCGTTCGATCCTGACGATCCGACGCTGGTCTATGCAACGACGATCAACGGAACACTCACTGAGTACAATCACGACAACAAAAAGACCCGTTACATCATTCCGTATCCGGAGCATGTGTACGGGCAGGACTCCAAGGATCTGAAGTACCGGGCGAACTGGAATCCGCCAGTGATCACCAGTCCGCACGATCACGAGACGATTTACTACGGCACGCAGATGCTGCTGAAGAGCACCGACCGCGGCCTGAACTGGGAAGAGGTGAGCCCGGACCTGACGCGCAACAACCCCGAGCACATGGGCCGCAACGGCGGACCGCTGACGCCGGAAAACGTGGGTGCGGAGTTCTATCACACGATCTACGCGATCGTGGAAAGCGAGAAGGACAAGGGCACGATCTGGGTTGGCGCCGATGACGGTCTGCTGCACCTGACCCGCAATGGCGGCAGGAGCTGGAGCGATATTTCGCCGCCGCACAAGGGCGAAGCGATGATCAACACGATCGAGCTAAGTCCGCATGCCGAAGGCACGGCATACCTCGCGGTAACCGGCTACAAACTCAACGACTTCGACCCGTACATTTACAAGACCAGCAACTACGGCAAGAGCTGGAAGCGTATCGATGACGGCGTACCGAAAGGCGAGTTTGTCCGCGTGGTGCGAGAAGACCCGGTCGTGAAAGGGTTGCTGTATGCCGGTACCGAGGAGGGCATGTTCGTTTCCTACAATGACGGTGGAGAATGGCAATCACTGGACCTCAATCTGCCACCGGTGCCGATAACAGATCTGCGGGCCAGAGAAGACAGTCTCGCCGTTGCGACTCAGGGCCGGGCGTTCTGGGTGCTCGACGATATCTGGGTCGTGCGGCAGGCGCGCAATGCACCAACGAACAAGGCCGTTCATCTTTACACGCCGCCAACCTGGCAAATGGGCAAGCCGGGCAGCCGGGTGCGCAGTTACGAGGGCAAAAACCCGTCGAAAGATGTGCCGCTGTATTACGTAATCAACGACGAGGTAAGTGAGGACACGGAACTGACGATAGACATTCTGGATGCCAGCGGACGAATTGTGCGCAGGATGTCGAACAAGGAATCGGACCAGGATCGCTGCCGCATCGGCAACATGGACCCGCGCCGTCCTTTCGAGATCACCTACCCGAAGACCGAAGAGGGCATGAACAAGTGGTCCTGGGATATGAGCAGTGACGAGGTGAAATGCATCGACAATATCGTGCTGCAGGCAGGCTACGCCGGTCCCAGTGTCGCACCGGGCAGGTACACGGCGCGGATTACCATAGGTGCTGCTACGGACGAGGCAACGTTCGAAGTGGTGAAAGACCCACGTTCGATTGCGTCCGACCGCCAGATTCGCGAATGGGCCAGTAGTATTGAGGAGGTCAAGGGCACTCTGGATGACGTATTGATCGCACTGGATACCGCCAGGAAAGCACGGTCGCAGATCAAGTCGCTGATGGCTAACCACGACGACGAGGAACTGCAGCGCCTGGGTGAGGCGGCGATTGCTGATCTGGATACCTGGGAACAGCAGATTACCCAGCTCAAGTTCGAGACCTACGAAGACGAGGACGCATGGGCCACGATGCTGGACGGTCAACTGCGCTACCTGATGGACGTGATCGATGATTCCGGTGCGCCAGTTACGGATGGCGCAAAAACCAGGCATGCCGATTTGTCCCGGGAGTGGCAGCAGCGTCAGCTGGAACTGAACGACATTACCGAAAACTACATCACGCCGATCAACCGCTGGGCGGGCAACATGGAGCTCGGGCACGTCGTGCGGCCTGGCAGCTAAGCCCGAACGGCGCGGTGTGATCGAGCGTCCTTGATCACACCGCGCCTGTCCGTTGTCCGGATCCGGTCAGCGGTACCAAAGAGACTGAGGTGCTTCCCGCCGTGAGACAGCGACGCCTGCTCAGGCAAAGTTCACACTTCCCCGACCCCGACCCCGACCCCGACCCCGACCCCGACCAGCAGTCAGTGCCGACCGGGCGGTAATGCGCTGCTCACTGCCGCCTTGGCGCCGTGCCGAAAATTTATTGCCAGATGGTGAGGGAATCCGACATTGCCCGCCGCTTTACCTTATGTGAAACGCCTGAACTTGAACTCATTCACACGAGGATCCACACATGCGCTCCATCTCGCCCCGCCTGTTTACCTTCGCTTGCGTCATGTTGATCTGGGCGCTTTGGTCGTTGGCGGCTGAGTCTCCGGGAGAAACTGACGGCAGTGCGGCTGCCGGTTACGCGCAAGCCGCTGCACAGAGTATCGAGCACGACATCGACGTCGTCGAGTAGAGTGTCGGCTGCCGCGCGTCGAGATTGCTCTCCCCTGTTGCAAGCGGCGCGATCAGCGGCAGACTCCAACCCGACTCTCTGCACGGCGACACGGTGTGCGACCAGCGCTGCGGCCGCAGCGCTGGTCGTGTTTTTGTAGTTTGCCCTGCTGATCCCGGAGAACCGCGCCAGCGGCATTGACAGGGTCTGCACAGCCTGCCTGACAGCCGGGTTGTGCGCTGGCCACGCCATGGCCGGCATTTCGCTATTGCAGTGACCGGGAATCAGTGCAGAACATGCCGACTGTCAGCCTGCGGTCAGAGCATCGTAATGCTGTAAGACGTCCTTTGACCGGGCCGGTAGGCTTGCGCATCGAGCTTCAGTGCATGCTGTTCACCGTCGATCTTGATCCGGCGGTGTATCGCCAGCTGGTTTTCCGCGCGCTTGCGACCCACGTCGTACTTGCGTTTGAAATCCGCGCGTATTGCTGACCACTCATCGTCGCTGATCAACTGCGGAGGCCGATAGCGAATCCGTACAGTCAGGACTACGTAGTCCGCGCCCTTCGGCGCTCCGCGCGGCGGGCGCGTTTCCACGTCTGTGAACAGCGTGGCACCGTTCTCAAGCTGCTTCCGAAACACTTTCTCGCGCGTGTTGGCCCAGAATCTTTCCACACCGCCGGCTTTTGCGATCGCCTGTGGGTCAGCACTGAACCCGTTGCAAACCAGCGCTCTGTGCGCATCCATCAGCGCCATCTTCAACTTCACCCCGGAGAGCGCGACGTCTTCGTCCCGGGTATAACGGTCTTTTTCCATGTACGGTGCGCAGGCGGCATCGTCCGGCGTTTCCAGGGACTGCTCCGCCTTGTCGACTTCATTCTCGAACTGTTGCCGGCGACGGCGTTGTTGTTCCCATGCCTGCGCCCGGCGCTGTTGCGCTTCCGCCTGTGAACGCTGCAACCAGTCGTCAATGGCGCCGAATAGGACCTTGGCTTGCTCGTGGCTGCGTTCGGCATAGGGATTCGTCTGTACCAGGACGTTATCGGTCTGCATCTGACTTTGCCGAATCGCAGGCAGCTGTTGGTAGGTCCTTTGCTGTCGGTCTTGCCAGGCGACAGCGGCGGAATTCGAGTCGACGGAAATATTGTAAGTACTGAGGCCGCCCGGTGTGTGTATCCATGAGGGTATGGCTGGCGAAAAACCGGCCGGGCAGTCCGCATTGACGAAACGCGAAAAAATGTCGCCGGTCGTGCCGAATATTCGCCACGGTTTGGTCGGGTTCACGCAAACGAGCTGGTAATCGGCTGACTCACCGTCCGTGTTCTGCGGCTGGATTCTGAGGTTGGTCATCAGGCCGCGACTGTCTTTCTTGAAAAATGTGAGAATGACGCGGCTCATGCCGTAGGGGACTATCTCGACGCAGCTGTCCGGCGGTACGGCTGAAAAGCCCTGGGTCATCGCTCCGGCGCTGAGCAGGCCGGTGTTTTCGCCCACCGTCGTGAAATACAGGGTTGCTGTACCTTGATTGCACAGATCCGAGCGTTTGATGTCCTGAGCATGAGCCGGTGCTACGGCCACCAGCGTCAGCATCCCTATTAGGCAGAGCAGAATTCTGGCGACTGGTCGGCCAACAAACAGTTCCTGTCCGTTCGCATAATCTGTCATCAAGCGTGCGGGCATCTTCGGGTTCCTTGCGATCGTAAGCCGGCCTGCCGGCGCGCACACTCCTTGGCTTGCGCATTGGCGGACGGTATTCATAGGGAGGCCCGAAGTGTGCCACGCGATGGTGATGATTTGAATGCAGGTACTTTGCAATCCGGCGAAACCGGTAGCAGTCGTGCTGCGATCGCGCCGGCGTGAGCAATGCAGAGGCAATAGGGCCACGCCGTACGAGCCAGCGTTCTGCCTGGCCTGGCTGTGGTGGGCCGGAGCTGACAGTTTTCTCGTATACTGCTTCTCCGCCAACTGATTGGAACGGGCGTGCCCCGGCCGGGAAAACACCATGAATCCTTTGCACATGTATTGCACACTCGCCGTTACTTTTCTGCTGACCGGCTGCAATGGCCCGGTGCCCAACGAAATGACGCCGCCCATGGATACACTTGTCAGTGCCGGGTGGCTCAGTCAGCACTATCAGGACAGCGACCTCGTGATACTGGACGCGACGGTCATGATCGAGCGGACGGACGATGGCGGCATGCGCACAGTCAATGGCCGTGAGAATTTCAACAAGGGCCACATACCCGGTGCCCGTTTTGCGGACCTCATGGGCGAGCTGGTGGACAGCGACAGTCCCTTGCACTACGCCGTGCCGGAACCCGGCGAATTCGCGGCGGCTATGGAGCGTCTGGGTGTCGGTGATAACTCGCGCGTCGTTATCTATGACGCGAACGGATCTGCCTGGGCGGCACGGGTCTGGTGGATGTTGCGCTGGATTGGCTTCGACAACGCGGCATTGCTGGACGGCGGTTTGCAGGCGTGGACGGATGCCGGGCAATCGTTGTCAACGGAGTCCGTTGCCGTTGTTAAAGGATCGCTGACAGTGAACCTGCGACCGGAGTTGATAGTGGCAAGCGATGAAGTGCATGCCGCCATCGGCGACGACAGCGTCACTATCATCGACTCGCTCCCAGCCGCGCATTACCGGGGAGAGTTCTCGATGTATGAACGACCCGGACACATTCCCGGTGCCAGTAATGTGTCGGTTATGTCGCTGACAAATGACGATGGCCACTTCAAAACCGTCGATGAACTGGCGACGTTGTTCGACGGTGATTACGAAGGCCGCGCGATTACCTACTGCGGTGGCGGTATCGCCGCATCTGCCAATGCGTTCACGATGATCCGCCTCGGCTACAAGGACGTTGCTGTCTATACGGCATCGTTGCAGGAATGGGCCGCAGACCCGGCCAGGCCAATGGAGACCGAGTAGCACTGTTGCTCTTCACAGAGTCGACAGCGGGTGTCGATATGCTGCTATGCCGGTGAACACCCGATCCGGGCGGTTTCTGTGCCAACCGGTACACACACTCTCCCGGCCATCTAGCCAGCGGCTCGGTCGGACATGGTTCCCGACCGAGCCTCACCGACCAGCTGGCAAAAAGCGCGCTGAAGGTCGCGCGCCTGTTGCAGCCATCTAGTCAATCTCGAAATACAGCAACTGCGCCACGTCGGTTTGCTGACTGTCAGCACTGATGGTCTCGTAGACGCCGCGCGCGGCAAGATCAACACGCAGCGGTCCCGCGACTACCGTTTTCGTGCCGGGCCAGGTCAGCACGATGTCGTACATATCAGGTTCAAGTGACAGGTAGCCGCTCATTCCGGTGTACGGAACACTGCTTAGCAGCGGGCTTAGCAGGCTGATGTCACTTGCCGCGGGTACGACGTACAGATCGACCGCGCTGAAACGAGCCGCGCCCTGGTAATAGCGAAACTTCGCGTGGGTCGCCAGGCGGCGGCTGCCGGCAGTGGCGAGTACGCCGTCAAGCTGCCCCGGCAGGCCACTGAGGTAAAGCGTGTAGCGCTGTGAGTCGCTGAGCTGCACCGTTTCCTCGGCGAGAAATGAGCCGGGATTGCCTGCCGGTGTGATGTTCAGATTGATCTCGTCAGGCTGCATTGACACTTCCCCGCTGTGGGTACCGAACTCCAGCCCGGAAAACAGTGGATCGGCGAACTCGTCACCAGTCGTGTGCAACACCTGCCCTTAAAACGGCATTGAGTACCGGCCGTTGACCAGCGGACTGGCAAGAAACGTCAAGGAGTCCGCAGGAACTGTCAGCAATGCGCATCGCATTGGTGCATCAACGGCCGCAAGCGGTTTTACCTTGCGAACTTTCGCAGGATTTCACTTAGGACCGCCTAAACACCGTTAGCTGCCGTTAACTGCCGTTGCCGGGCGTGCGGCCCAACATCACAGTGGTTGCAGACAACGGATTCGATCGCGCCAGCCGTTGGCGTAGCGCCAATGACCGATAGTGCCTGTGAGCACTCGTCAAACAGGTTGGCTGATTGATGAAGTCGAAGGGGGCGGAGTGTCGACGCCGGCTATTACAGGCGGACCGGACTTCGCAACACAGAAATAGCGGTACGTGTGCAGCACACCGATGTGCCGTGACTGACCGGCCGCGCGGAATGGCGAGGATGAAATCATGCCAACAATGAAGCTGTTAACTCTGATGTTAGTCGCGGCCGTGAGCACCGCTTGTGGTTCGTCAGACGAGTCTGCGGCCGGCCCGGCGCAAGCCGCAGCCCGGGCCCCGTCTGCGGCCAGCAGCAGCAATTCGCGGGTAGCGGCCACCGCCGCCGAAATTGCCAAAGAGGCGCGCGGCAAGCTGCGCTGTCCTGCCCGACCCAAAAGCGCGCCGCGTGCAGCCAACGCACCGGTAGACGACATAGTGGGGGTTCGACCCGGAATGAGTTATGACGATGCTGTCAACGTGGTCTTGTGCAGTCACGAATTGCTTATCGTCGATAACAGTCCGCGTGGTGGCTTCAAGATCAATACCTACGGGCAAACCTTGCGCCAGGGGTTCGGCGCTGTGTTCGCAGAGGATCGAATAAACAAGACGTCGAAAGAAATCATGGCCGAGATGCAAAACAACGCCATGGCCAGGAGCATGAACAAGCGGGCTGCCGATATGTTGGGCGGGACCTCGCGCTGGTACGTAACCACAATGGGCCTGCCCAATGAAGAACGGGTGATTGCCGCGTCTCGCATAGAAGCCTATGTCGATGGCAAGGCGCCATCGATCTCGGGAGTTGCCGCCGCACTTGAAGACAAGTACGGGCCACCCATGCGCAAGCGAGAGGACGCGCAGGGCTGGTTTCTGGACTGGGCCTATGACCTGCGGGACCGGCCGGTTACTGAAACGTCACCGATGTACTACGGCTGCAGCGCGCCGTCGAGGCCTGAGTCCGGCGTTAATCTATCGCCGGATTGCGGGCTTGCCTTGTCTGCCGTCATTCGACCCAAGCGCGACAATCCGCTGATCGCCCATACCCTTGAGATCGGGGTCGTCCACCAGGCACAAGGCTACGACTTGTTGATGGCAACCGAGCAGCAACTTGAGCGTGCGGAGCAAGAACGCCGCGCGGCCGAGCTGGACGCGGCAACCAAGAATGCTGACAAGCCCACCATGTAGGAGTCGGTCATGACGAAACTAATTGTAGCTGGCTGTATCTTGTTGCTTGCCGCGTGCGGCGGTGGCGACTCACCTGCCGCCCAGGGGCAGACATCGGCCGGCCAGGCGTCTCTGGCGCGAGCCACTGGCAACGAGGGTAAGTCCGCCGGAGTATCCGCCGCGAAAGGGGCCGGTCGGGCGCTTACACAACGTGGACGCGAACTCGTGAGTCCCGACGATGCGACTATGGTATTCCTTTATTACGACCTCGCAGGTATCACACCGCCCATCGAGTCATGGGTCGAGCTCGACCGGCGATTAATGGCCGCCCCTGCAGCCGACAAAGCGGCGCTACGCACCACTATCCGGCAGGAACTGGCAGTCGGCGCGGCGTCAGTCGCGGATGTCGGCCTGATTCGCTTGTCCCTGGGCAGCGCGAAACTATCGGATTACGACCCAACCTACGGTGAGTTCACGGTGCGGGCATTGTCACCTAGTTCAATGATCTCCTATACCGCGTTTCGCCAACAGGTGGAGTTGCGCTTTGCCAACGGCCGCGAGGCACAAACCTGGCAAGTCCCGGCCGCCGAGGCGCAGCTGATCAGTGACCGGATAGGTCCCTTCACCGCGAGTGTGCAGCTGGAAGTGCTGTTGCGACTGACCGGTGTGCAGCCCGGCATGAGTGGCGGGACCTTGATGGTCAACGTGCTGGAGTACGAACTGCAGCATCCGAGCGATGGCACAACGCTCGGGCGCGTGCGAGTACTGACTGAGTGATGGCAGAGGCGCAGCGGGCGATACCGTTGTCGAGTCTTCTGGCGGGCTTGTGCAGCGCTGCGGGGCGGCCGCGCTGCACAACCTCCGCCAGTGGCCAGTGGTGACCGCAAGCCAGAAGGCCACATCCACGGCCAAACCGGTTACGATTGTCGCTCGGTTTGCATGAACAAACGGGGTGCCGGTTTGAATACCTGTCATCGGATCAGTGTTGTGGTAGTTGCTGTTGCTTTGCTGCCGTTACCCTTGATGGCACATGCCAGCGAGGGCAGCCTGGTACAGGCGGTCGACAAAGTGTTTGCCGATATCGAGGACGACATGCGGCCGGGTTGCGCGGTAGGGGTAATTCGGCACGGCGAATACATTCTGCAGAAAGGCTACGGACTCGCCAACCTGGAGTACGGCCTGCCCGTGACGTCGCAGACGGTTTTCCGAACGGGTTCGGTGTCCAAGCAGTTCACAGCGATGGCCATTGCCTTGCTGGCAGAGGAAGGGCGGCTGGACCTGGATGCCGACGTGCGCCGTTACTTGCCCGAGCTGCGGGACTACGGCAAACCGGTGACGATACGGCAGATGGTCCATCACGTAGCCGGCATGGGTGATTACGACCCCGACCTGTTCCGCAAGGCGGACGGCAGCGAGTTTCGTTTCGGTAACGAAGACTACTGGACTATTGCGGAGTTCTACGCGGCGGTACGCGACGTGCCGTTGCGTTTGGAGCCGGGAACTCGCTGGGAATACTCCAACCTCGGCTATTTTCTGCTATCGCAGGTGGTAGAGCGAGTGAGTGGCCTGAGCCTGCGCCGCTATGCCGAGAACACAATTTTCGAACCGCTCGGCATGTCGCACTCAATGTTCTACGACAACGTCAACGAACTGGTAAAGAACCGCGCCGACGGCTATAGCAAGACGGATGATGGCCGGTACGAGCTGTACATGACCAATCTGAGCTGGGTCGGCGATGGCGGGGTCTACACGTCACTCGACGATTTCATCGCATGGGATCGAAACTGGACAAACAACACCCTGGGTAAGGGCGAGCCAGCGCTCATTGAGCTCGCGACCACGCCTTTGCCCGGTTTCGAAACAGAAAGCAGCGAGATTTTTGGCGAACACCCTGCTTACGCATTCGGCTTGTTTGTCTCCGAGCGTGACGGTGTGAAATTGATCGGTCACTCCGGTGGCTGGGTTGGCTTTTCAAGTGTCTACCTGCGTTTTCCTGAGAAAGCACTGTCGGTCGTGACCTTTTGTAACTCCACCGACGTGAGCGCGCCGGAGCGCGGCAATACCGTGGCCACTATTGCATTGCAGATGTTGGCTCAGGTCGATGGTGCAGTGCGTAGGTAATGCCTTGCCGCAGGGCTGACACGAGCATCTCAGGCCTGATAGATGGCGTAAATCTTGCGCGTGGTTGTCTGTACTTCCCATTCACCTTCAAAGCCGGCGGGAATGACAAAATTATCGCCGGCCTTAAGTGGGTAGGCATTGCCTTGCCGGTCGTGCAGGACTGAGCGGCCACTCAGAATCTGACAGAGCTCGTTTTCCGAATAGCTGATCGTCCAGCGCCCCGGTTCCGCTTCCCAGACGCCGGCAAAAAATTTGTCATCTTTGCTGGTGAAGTGGTTCCAGGTTCGCTGCAGTGGTTGGCCGCTCACGCATTTTTCTGCGGGCGTCTCGTATTCGCTGAATTCGGCAGTGTTGTCGTTGAAAAAGACCGGTTTGGCTGAGGATTCATGCGTCATTATTCGGGTGCTCTCTGCGAAAAAAGTTGGAAGACCGGATTGCTGCTTCGCCGTGTGTGGCAGCTGTCGTTGCCGGGCTCAGGTGGCAATGGCGTCATGGATGGCAGCAATGTGCCGGGGTCCTATCCGGCAGCAGCCGCCAATAGCTGTTGCGCCTGCCTGCCGCCACCGCTTGGCGTAGTCGGCACTGGCTTCGGCACCATTGTCGCCGGACCAGGAGTTGGTTTCCACGTGATAGGTTTCACCTGAATTCGGGTACACGATCACTGCCTTGTCCGGTGCGGCCTGTTTGATCTCTGCGATCAACGAGGCGACATGCTGTGGTGCCGTGCAGTTCACGCCCAGTGCAAGTACGCGTGGGTGCTCGCGAAACAAGGCGCAAACCTCGCGCAGTGGTGTGCCATCACTGATGCGCAGCCCGTCCCGGCAGCAGAAGCTGACCCACGCCGGTAACGGGCTGTCACGAAGCAGGCTGGCCAACGTTTCCGCTTCGAGCATGGTCGGGATAGTTTCGCAGGCAAGCAGATCGGCGTTCGTGCGCTCCAGAATCACAAGGCGCTGCCTGTGAAACGAGCGCAATTCGTTTGCACTTACGTTGTATACGCCCGTGTACTCCGAGCCATCATGCATGGCGGCTCCATAGGGGCCAATGCTGGCTGCGACCAATGGCAGGTGAGCGGTTTCCGGGTTTGCTGTGCAATAGTGCTGCCGGGCCGTGCAGGCCAACTCTACCGAGCGAACGATCAGCTCACCCGCCTCGAGATCCGAATAGCCCTGTGCAATGAACCCTTCGATGCTCGCCTGGTAGCTGGCACTGATGATGATCTCCGCGCCGGCATCAAGAAAGGCACGGTGAGCGGCAACGATAGCGTCTGGTCGGGTGCTGAGCAGGGCCGCGGACCAGAGGGCGGAGCCAATGTCATGACCTTGCGCCTCGAGTTCTGTCGCCAGACCCCCGTCCAGAATGATCGGTCGATTGTCAGCAAACATTTGCGACAGTCGGTCGTGTCGGTTTCGGTCCATGCACATGCCTCAGTTGCAGCCAGTTGTCGTTACCTCAGTCTAGCGCGCCTTTCCCGGGCCGCGAAGACCGTCTCGAATGGTAGCTTGTTTGCCTCTGATACCAGGTAGTAAACGCGGCAGGCACGCAGTCTGCAGGTTATCTGACAAGGAAAACAAAAGCGGTCTGAACCGACCGGATGGGTCTGGTAAGCTCTCTCGATTACGCGTCGCCGCGGCCCTGAAACAAAAACCTTTAACAGGAGTAAATCCATTGAATGTACTCTCCGCAGACCTGATCAGGCAGTCCGTTCGTGTTGTAGCAAGTGTGTCTTTGCTTGCCCTTGCCACGGCAAGTCTTGCACAGGAAGTGCCGATTTTTCAGCCGGGTGCACCGGGCCAAAATGCCCGCGAGCTGACGGCTGATGAAGCTATCAAGATTGCCAACACCAGTCACTCGCCGGCCGATACGAAGTTCATGCAGGACATGATCCCGCATCACCATCAGGCGACGCAGATGGCCGCACTGGTGGCGGATCGAACCAACAATCCGACACTGGTTGATGTTGCTGGGCGTATTAACGCATCACAAGAAGATGAAATGTCGTTCATGCAGGACTGGTTGCGTGAACGCGGCGAAGAAGTGCCGGAGCCGAGCGCTCATCATGCGATGCACACCAGCCACAAGATGGCAGGCATGGCATCGCCGCAGCAAATGGCCGAGCTGGCTGCTGCGAAGGGTACGGAGTTCGATCGTTTGTTCCTGACCCTGATGATTGCGCATCACGAAGGCGCGGTGAAAATGGTCGAGGAGTTGCTGCTGCAACCCGGTGCTGCTTACGACCCTGTGCTGTTCGACTTCACGACTGACGTAACCAATGATCAGAACGCCGAGATCGAACGCATGAACGCGCTGCTGGTCGGCCTGTCTCCCGATCCGCGTTCCGGTCTCTCCGCTGGTTTTGACAATGCGGGTGAGGCCATCATGCACATGGAGCTTGTTGCTTCTTTGCCGCGGCCTGCTGGCTTTTTCGACCCCAATAACCCGGCAGGCTTGCCTCTGCCGAAGCCCAAGAAGAACGGTGATGTCGCCACAGATACCGACGACGATGGCCAGAGCAACAAAGACAATGAGTGGAGTGACCGCTCACCGCTGCTGAGCTTCTCCAATACGGATATGGCCTTTGCGGGCGATGTGTTGGTCGCGGGCAATTACCACGGCTATAACATTTATCGACTTGGCGAAGACGGTGTGCCGAAACTCTACAGTTCCATCGTTTGCCCTGGCGGGCAGGGCGATGTCTCCATCGTCGGTGACCTGCTGATCATGTCGGTGGAACAAACGCGCGGCCGCATGGATTGTGGGTTGCAAGGCGTTAGCGAAGACGTCAGCGACGAGCGCTTCCGTGGGCTGCGTATTTTCGATATCAGCAATCTGCGGCGTCCCGTGCAAGTGGGTGCCGTACAGACTTGCCGCGGATCGCACACGCATTCGGTTGTGTCCGGTCCCGGCAAAGACGGCAAGATCATTGTTTACAACTCCGGCACCTCATCGGTACGTGATGAAAAAGAGATGGAGGGTTGCATCGGCGAGATTGCCGGTGACGATCGTACGGCGTTGTTCCGCGTCGATGTGATCGAAATCCCTGTCGATGACCCCTCCAGGTCCCGCATCGTTGACAGCCCGGCGGTGTTCGCGGACGAAGAGGGCGGTGTGCTCGCGGGCCTGTGGCGCGGCGGTGATCACGGTGACGATTCGCAGGAAACCCGCGTGACTGATCATTGTCACGATATAACCGTTTTCCCTTCGCGCGGGATCGCCGCCGGAGCCTGTTCCGGTAACGGCATCCTGTTCGACATTTCCGATCCGCTGAAACCGAAGCGTATGGACGTGGTTATCGACAAGGGCTTTGCGTACTGGCATTCCGCGACATTCAACAATGACGGCACGAAAGTGTTGTTCACGGACGAGTGGGGCGGCGGCAGCCGGCCGCGTTGCCGCGCTTACGATCCGCTGGACTGGGGTGCCGATGCGTTCTATGACATCGTCGATGGCAAGCTTGTTTACCGCAGTCATTACAAGTTGCCGGCACCGCAGGTTGAGCAGGAAAACTGCGTGGCACACAACGGTTCCATCGTGCCGGTCCCGGGTCGCGACATATTCGTGCAGGCCTGGTACCAGGGCGGTCTTTCGGTGATCGATTTCACTGATTCGAGTAACCCGGTCGAAATCGCGTACTTCGACCGTGGCCCCGTACACGAAGAGCATTTGATCCTAGCCGGCTTCTGGTCGACCTACTGGTATCAGGGTTTGATTTACGGAACCGAGATTGCTCGCGGCCTGGACGTACTCGCGCTCAGCCCCAGTGACTACCTGTCGGCCAACGAGATTGCGGCGGCGACACTCGCTGATCAGGGCGAACGCTTCAATCCGCAACAACAGTTCCCGGTAAGCTGGCCCGCCAGCCCGGTAGTGGCTATGGCGTACATGGATCAGTTGCAGCGGAGTGCTTCGCTGCCAGCCGGGTTGGCCGACGAATTGCAATCAGCATTAATGACTGCCAACGCCGTGCAAGAACGTGGCGACAGCGATCGCCGTCTCGCACGAACGCTTAACGACCTGGCCAAGTTAGTTGTCAGGGGCGACGGCAATGCTGCCACGCAAGAACGCCGGGCTGCTCTGGCGGATACGCTGCAAGGAATAGCGGCTGGTATACGCTAACGCGTCGCTGGCGGCGGCCTCTTTACAGAAACTGCTGGAAGATATCTTCCGGCATGAGGTCGCCGCCGGTGGTCCAGACCACGTGAGTGCCTTGCGCGATGTTCTTTAGCGCGGGTCGTGTGCCGTTGCTCGTCACGTCGGCGTCAATTGCCTGCAAGAACGGTTCAAGTGCCGCGAATCCCGCTGTTGCCGATGGCTCGAGCCTCAAGGCGGCATTGCTCCACGCTTTGCCAACCCAGTCGGTCATCGACTTGTCTGGCACGGCGACGACAGCATCGATCTGCTTGCCTACTTTATTCAGCACCAGTTCCGATGCACGACTGACCGCAAGACCGTCGGCTTCTGTATTGTTGGACAGTCCTACGTCATAGACCGATTTGAGTGCACCGTCGCAGGCCAGCGCTACGAACACGCAGGCAGAGTTAACGGGCTCGACGAAAACACAGACAACGGCATCGCCGAAAATGGACTTCAGGCCGTAGGTAATGCCGCCGGGTGCACCGCCAACACCGCAGGGCAAATACACGACGAGCGGGTGCTCCACAGAAACGTCGACGTTCGCCTGTTTAAGCTGCTGGGCAAGTTCTTCCCCGGCGCCGGCATAACCGACAAACAAATCCCAGGAATTTTCATCGTCAATGAAGTGAGTCTTGTCCCGTTCGGCAACGCTGGTTCGGGCCGAACTCACGGTGCTGGTGTAATCGCCGACGTGTTCCACCACGGTCGCACCGAGTTCACGCAAACGCGCCTTTTTCCATTCTTTGGCGTCGTCCGACATGTGCACTTCAGCCTGCATGCCAAAGCCGATGGCCGCAACACCGATGCTGTATCCCAGGTTCCCTGTGCTCGCGACCACGACAGTATGTTCTGCCAGAATTCTTCGTGCCGGTTCATCGGCAAGGATTGCATACGTTTCCTGCTCTTTTAACAGTCCGGCATCCTGGGCGATTTTCTCAATCACACAGAGCAGTCCGAAGATTCCACCGCGCGCTTTGACGCACGCCGTAATGGGCAGCGAATGGTCCGCCTTGACGTAGACGGGGGCAGGGGCTGGCAACGACGCCGGGTATTCGGACAGTGGTGAGTTGATTCGGCCAAGGCCGCCTGGAGTATCGAACAGTCGTGCCAGTGCGGGCGCAAACCGTTGCCAGCGTATCTCGGCGGCAGCAACGTCAGCGCGAGCAGCCTCGGCGTCAAAAAAGTCCGCTTTGGCGGATTTAAGCCAGACGGCTGTTTCCCCGCCCCGCAATTTGGTCAGGAGTTTTTCGTGCATTCCAAATCCAGTGGTGCGACTGACGGAATGCACTCCTACTCGGGGCATTGCGGTCGCATACGTTTACAGATTCACGCACTTTGGGCGGTTCAGGCCCGGAGATACAAACGACTTCTACTTCTTTCCTGAATTAGTCAAACTAATGATACATTTGACCCAGTGGCGGGCCCGGTGCCGCAGCAGGTCGCCGCAGCGGTTTTCTTGCGCAATTGAGACAGCGTTTCGAACCAGCAAGTCACTGACTAAGTCGGTGCAACTCCGCTCAGAAGGGCATCACGGCGGATTATGAATTGCTCGCATTCGGTTTTTAGCCAGGCCAATACCGATTCAACGCGCGGATCATCGTTATCCACGGACACGAATACGTAACGGGAACTGGCGGGGATCGGATCTGCAACCACCAGAATCAAACGCTTCGATTCGAGGTCGTCGATAGCGAGCGTGAGTCGTGCTGCCGCAATTCCCTCGCCGGAACGGGCAGAGGCCAGTGCCAGTTCGGCCATGTTGAAGTAGCAACTCTTGTACGGGGTGTTTTCCGGGAAATCGAGCGCACTCAGGATCGTTTGCCACTCGACATTGTTGGGCGCACCGTCCCAGGGGGCGGAGTCATGCAACAGTGTGGCATCGGCGAGTTCGAGCGTGCCGGGCTTTGCACCTTGTTTCTCAAGGAATTCGGGGGACGCGACCGGAATGAGATGCTCGCTCATCAGGTCATGCGTGGCGAGGTCACTGTAGCTGAACGGGTCATAACGTATGGCTGCGTGCAGGCCTTCACGGACAAAATTATCCCGGCTGAGCGCGTGAAATTCCGCGCGCAGGTGCAGGTCAATTTCCGGGTGCTGGCGCAGGAATCGACCCAGCCTCGGCATCAACCAGCGATTGGCGAATGATGGCGAGCAGCTGAGGTGAAACGGCGCCTCGGGCGTGCGTATTTCCTCCACTGCCTGTTCGATCCGCCGCAGAGCCGGGGCAATCTCGGCATACAGGCGGTGGCCGCTGTGCGAGAGTTCCAGGCGACCGGGCAGTCGGTGAAACAAACGGGCGTCGAGATGTTGCTCAAGGTGGCGTACTTGCTGACTCACGGCGCTTTGGGTCAGGTGCAGGTCGTTGGCCGCGCGCGTGAAACTGTTAAGGCGGGCGGCGGCTTCGAAGCAGCGTAACCAGGTGATCAGGGAAGGGCTCAAATGCATGGCATTAGCCTAGCTAATGGTACTTGTGAGTACAAGTCGTTTGTCACTGGAGCCTCCAGCACATGAAATGGATGCGCTAACATTTCAGGGGGCAGACATCATGTTCAATCGGCTATCCGATATTCCGCGCGTGGCGGCAACATTGCCGGCCGTTGCGTTGCTTGTCGTTGCTGGCACAGGCAGCGTACAGGCACAACAGAGCGACAACAGTTCAGCGGCGCTGGAGGAAGTCATCGTTACCGCGCAGAAGCGCGCGGAAAGCATGCAAACGGTGCCTATCGCAATTTCGGCTTTGTCTTCCGAGTCGCTGGAGCTGCGTGGCATTGACAGTCCGGAGGGCCTGCAGTTCTCCGTACCGAATCTTAATCTCGGCCAGCAGGCGGGCAACGGCTGGACCAATATCGTCGCAACAATTCGCGGCGTTGGCACTGTAAACGCTCTTCTGGACCCAGGCGTGCCCATGCACGTTGATGGCCATTACATGCAATCCACGGCGATCCTCGCACGAAACTTCCTCGATGTAGAACGCGTTGAAGTGCTGCGCGGACCGCAAGGCACACTGTACGGACGTAACGCCATCGGTGGCTCGATCAACGTGATTACGAAGCGTCCGAGTGAGAGTCTCGAAGGAGCCTTTTCGGTGGATCTTGGCAGTTTTGACAAACGCGCTGTGCAGGCCGTCATCAGTGGGCCGCTCAGCGACAGATTGCGCGGCCGGCTCAGCGTTTCCGACGAAAAGCGCGACGGCTACGTTCGCAATTTGTCCAATCGAGGCGCGTCCAGCTACGTCAATGCCGACTACACGACGATACGCGCGGCGCTCGATTACGACCTGACCGATGACGTTACCGTTCAGTTCAGTGCCTATTACTACGACAGTTTTGCGAACAGCATTTCGTTCCGGCGTTTTAACGAGTACCCGCCACTGGGCGAAAGTTTCAGTGCCGATTTCTACGTCATCAATGGTGCCGGAACCAATCCCACCGTTTCGGACCGGCACACGGTCAAGTTGAACAATCCCGGTGAGACGCAAGACGAGGCTGTCGGCCTTTCCATGGACGTCATCTGGGAGCTGGGTGATATGGAGATACGGTCGATGACCAGCTACAACGATTCGCAGACGACTCGTTGGGCCGATCTCGATGCGTCGGATGTGTTGAGTGTCACGACCTACACCGACTTGCCGATGGAAACGTTCACGCAGGAATTGCAGTTCCTGTTCCAGAATGACGGTGCAGTATCCGGGCAGGCCGGGCTTTTCTACTATTATCAGGACAGCCCGCTATTCACCGAGTTTGCCAATGACAACACGGTGGCCAACCTGTACGACCAGACCACGCCGAAGTCACTGTTTCAGGAGACTTACTCCTGGGAAGTCAAGTCGCTGGGCGTCTATGGGCAGATCGAGTACGCATTCTCCGACAAGCTGGAACTGGCTATTGGCGGCCGTTACACGAAAGACAGTAAGGATCAGCTGTCGATTTCCGGCGGTAACTTTGGCGGCACTCTTGATCTCGAGACGGTGGTTGTCGATCGCAGTTGGGAGCAGTTCACCTACCGTGCGGCCCTGAACTATCAGGCCAGCGATGACGCCATGCTCTATGCGTCCTACGCGACCGGTTATAAGGCAGGCGGCATCTTTATTCTTAGCGCTTACGACCCCGAATACGTCAACGCTTTCGAACTCGGGTTGAAGAGTGACCTTCTCGATGGTCGGATGCGCCTGAACGTTGCCGCGTTCCACAGCGACTACGAAGACAAGCAGGAGCGTATTCGTTTGCTGGACGAGGGCGTACTCACACCTGGTGGCATGATTCAGAACGTACCCAATACCGTCATCCGCGGTGTTGAGATGGAAGGGCAGGCACTGGTCAGCGACCGATTCTCGATTGATGCCTCCCTGACCTGGCAGGATTCCGAATACGACGGCCTGATTATTCAGGATTCGCTCGGCGTCGACGGTCTGCAGGACATTACAGGAAACAAGCTACCGAACTCTGCCGAATGGCAGGCTCACATCGGTCTGCAATACGAGACCGATCTCGACAGTCGTGGCACGTTGCAATGGCGTGCTGATATGTCCTACATGGGCGAACGTGAAGGCGGTATTCACAACTATGACTTCAGTACGGTGCCGTCGTACCAGTGGATGAATGCACGACTGGTCTGGGAGAGTCAGGATCAGGCATGGCGTGCAGACCTGTACGTCAAAAACGTGCTGGACGAAGTTGCCCTTACCGGGCGGTCCAAATCAAGTTCGGATGAATTTGGTTACCCTGATCTCGGCGATTTCCTGCCGCCACGGACATACGGACTCAAACTCACGAGACATTTCTGATTACCAAACGACCAGCGAGATAAACAACGCCTATGCACATGGCTAAATCGCGTTCGATTCTGGTTCTGCTGGCAGCGGTAACGCTGCCAGCTGGTTTTTTGCCGGCCGCAGACAGGATGGAAGATCAGTCTGCGGCTGTCGATGCGCTGTTCGCGGAATACCAGCAGCCCGGCTCGCCAGGCCTTGCAGTCGGTGTTTATTATCAGGGACAAGCGGTCAAGACAGCCGGCTATGGACGCGCTCACCTGGAGCACGATATTGCGATTTCCCCAACGACCGTCTTTCATGTAGCCAGCGTTTCCAAACAGTTTGTCGCGTTTTCTGCGGCATTGCTGGAGGCAGAAGGCAAGCTGGATCTGGACAGTGATGTCCGCGAGAACCTGCCCTGGGTTCCGGACTTCGGTCAAGAGATCAGTCCGCGCCAGCTCATCTACCACACGAGCGGCCTGCGCGATCAATGGACATTGTTCGTGCTGGGTGGTCTCGAAATGGACAGCCGGCTGCGGCAGCGCCAGGTCGTGTCGATGATGAAGCGACAACAGGCGCTGAATTTTGCGCCGGGCAGCGACTACGCGTATTCCAACGCCGGTTATACCGTACTGGCCGAGCTGGTCGGAGCCGTATCGGGTCAGTCGCTGCGCGAATTTACCGCGGCGCGAATTTTCGAGCCGCTCGGCATGATCAATACCGTTTTCTATGACGACGTCACCGAGGTCTTGCCGAATCGTGCGCAATCCTACGAGAAGAATGAAGACGGCACGTGGCACCGTTCGCCGCTCAACTTCGACAATGTCGGCGCTACCAGTTTGCACACGAGTGTTGATGACCTGCTGGCCTGGGCCGGCAATTTCCTGCACCCGACAGTGGGTTCCGGTCAAGCTCTGACCCGTATGCATGAATCCGGTCAGCTGGCCGATGGCACGCATCTGAACTATGGCTTCGCACTGCAAAAGCGGGAGATCGCCGGCCATGGCGCGATTTCTCACTCGGGCTCTGACGCCGGCTTTCGCTCGATCATTGCGGTATTTCCGGACGATGACTTCGCCGTCACCATTCTGGCAAATTCACCAACGAACCTGCTGAAGCCGCTCGAAGAAATCGCCGCGATCTACCTGAATGCCGACTACCAGCCTGGTGCCTGGAAAAAGTCACTGCCGGCGGCGATAAATCCCGATGAAGCATTGGTTGCCAAGCTGCGGGGGCAATATATTCATGACAATCGTCCCGTTCTGGTCCTGGAAGTGGACGATGGCGCATTGACTTACCGTGCACTCGACGACGAAGCGAAACCCGTGGTCTTCCGCGACGATGGCAGTTTCGATTTCGGTGACGAGTCGCGCTTGTACGGAACGAACTACCGTGCAGTGCGAAATGCGCGTGGCGAAATCACTGGTATCGCGATGCGCGGCGGAAGCCCGGTCAATGGTCAGCATTTCGTCTATCGGAAAATTGAACGTGCGCAACCCCCACTTGCGGATCTTGAGGCTCTCGCCGGCAACTACAGAAGTCAGGAGCTGGACGTCACCTATACACTGTCGGTCAAGGGCGACGAGCTGATTATCGAGAGCCTGTGGACAGCACCTGTCACTCTGCACGCGACAGTAGCAGACAAGTTCGAAGGTGAGTGGCCAATGCACGAAGTCATTGTGCAGCGTGGCGCTGATGGCCGCCCATCCGCCTTGTACATTTCCTCGGAACGTGCGCGACGAGTGCGCCTGGACCGTATTGACTAGCGCAAATGTTACGCACGCAATGGAGAGACCCATGCCGAGTACGCGGAAAAGAACGAATGCAGTTGGCTGGCACCATGCCTGGCTGCTGGTCTGCCTGACGGTGGCCGCTGCTTGCAGTGGAGAGGCTGATCGCATTTCCGCCAATGCTGATGTTTCTGCAGAGGCAACAGCGTTGGCGAATCCAGCCAGCAACGAGTCGGTCAATGCCGGTGACAGAATGCAAGCGCTGCTCGAGGAGCTTGCCGGAATTGCGCCCGGAGTTTCGGCAGCCGTGGCCACCACGAACGGCGTGATCTGGTCGGGAACGGCGGGTTGGTCCGATATCGAAAACCGGCAAGCGGTAACACCGGAGCAGCTGTTTGGGATCGGCAGCATCACCAAGACATTCACCTCGGTGATCCTGCAGCAACTCGCAGACGAAGGTCAGCTTGATCTCGATGCGCCCCTTGCCTCCCTATTGGGCGATGAAGTGAACGGTATCGCGAATGCGAATACGGCTACTGTCCGCCAACTAATGAATCACACCAGCGGCATTCCGAGCTGGGAAGACG
The DNA here is from genome assembly GCF_001677435.1 of Woeseia oceani. Taxonomy (GTDB): domain Bacteria; phylum Pseudomonadota; class Gammaproteobacteria; order Steroidobacterales; family Woeseiaceae; genus Woeseia; species Woeseia oceani. The sequence goes on along the minus strand of NZ_CP016268.1, from coordinate 3,665,978 downwards.
ATGCGACGTGGAAGCGGGAAGGTCGCGGCGCAGAGCTGGATCCTGGTCACGTGTGGGGCAAGACCGAAACATTGCGTTATATACAAGGTCAGCCTGCTTTGTTCGCGCCGGGTGCGCAATACAGCTATTCAAACAGCAACTTCACCTTGCTCGGCCGGGTTGTAGAAGTGGTTACCGGCAAGGATCTCGTCGCGGTTATTGAAGCGCGAATTCGCAGGCCGGTCGGCATTGACAGCATATTCCTTGAGGGCTTCGAACCGATTCCTGCAAACCGTCATGCGACCCGCTACCATTTCAACACGCCGGATTTTCGCCGCGATGCCGGCCTGAACGCAGCCTTCGTGCCAGTCGATGACCAGCTTATCAATGTGGCGGCAACCAACCTCTCAGTTGAATGGGCCGCAGGTGGCATGGTCGCCGCCGCTGGCGATCTGGCGCGCTACGGCGTGGCCGTTTTCGATGGCACCTTGTTATCCGAGCAAGCTATCGCCGATCTGGCCACGTTCCGGCCAGTCCGGGACGCACGTCCCGAGGATACAGCGCCTGTCGCTGAGACGGGCTACGGCGTTTTTCGCCGTTACCTCGGCGAGCATCGGGTGCTTGGGCATGGCGGGGATGTTCTCGGCTATTCAGGCTGGTTGTACTACGAACCAAAGTCGGGCGTCGCGCTGGCGATCCTGACCAATGCCGGAACAATGCACGCGGGACCTGGTGTCGGCGCCGGTTCCGTTGTCTCCGGAGACGGACGATTCATGGATGCCGCCATTGCGCTGGCGTGTCCTGACTGCTGATGAATTCGCTGCGACTCTGGACCGGCACTTTGTTCGTAGTTGTATCCCCCGACGTCGCTAAGCAATCGCGAAGCTCCGCTAGTCAGCGCGGAGCTTGTTGCTGACCAGGGTCAAGTGCCGCCAGGTAGCAACAGGATGCGTAATCCATCCACCAGGCAAAAACCAATATGATCAGAACAGAATTGAAATCACCACGATCCACGAACGGGAATCGATACGTATGCGGAACAGAACGCAAGGCATTGCAGGGCGTGTGGCATTGAAACAATGGGCCACGCGAGTAAGTCTAACCGTTGCAGCGCTCCTGCTGGGTGCATGTGCGACTGCCGATCAGCAAGGTAGCGCGTCCTCAGCATCGACGGATTCGGCCACAAGCGGCCCGAAGTACGACGTGCTGATAACGAACGGACGTATCGTCGATGGCACCGGAAACCCGTGGTACAAGGCGGATATCGGCATAGCACAGGGAAAGATCGTCGCCATTGGCAGTCTGCAGAACGCCAGTGCTGCCCGAACGATTAACGCTGGCAACCGAATTGTATCGCCGGGTTTCGTCGACCTGATGGGGCAGTCGTCGTTCGCGTACGTTGCCGACCGACCGACCGCGGAATCCAGGTTGCGACAGGGCATAACCACTCACGCGAGTGGTGAGGGCTGGTCGCATGCGCCGCAGAACCGGTTCACGCAGCCTGATCCGGAAGTGGCGGATGGCCGCTCCTACCGATGGACGCGATTCTCCGAGTATTTCGACATCCTCGAAGAGCGCAAACTGCCATTGAATGTTGTGCACAAGGTTGGTGCGGCGCAAGTACGCCGTGTGGTGCTGGGCGATAACGATGTGGATCCCAGTGCCAGGGATATGGCGGCCATGAAAGCGCTGGTCCGGCAAGCGATGGAAGATGGTGCAACCGGCTTGGCCAGTTCGCTGATCTATCCTCCCGGCAACTACGCGAGTACCGACGAACTTGTTGAGTTGGCCAAAGAGATCGCGCCATTCGGCGGAACCTATTTCACGCACATGCGCAACGAAAGTCACGATTTGCTCGGTGCCATCGACGAAGCGCTGGAAATTGGTCGGCGCGCCGGTGTATCAGTGCATATCTACCATCTGAAAGCGGCTGGCAATGGCAACTGGCCGCTGTTTGACAAAGCCATCGACAAAATCAATGCCGCCCGAGCTTCCGGCATGAACGTGACGGCTGATATCTATCCGTACATCAACAACGGCATCGGCCTTGGGTCATTCATCGCGCCACAGCATTACGCAAGTGGTCGTGCCGCTCTGCTCGCCAGGCTGGACGATAAACAGTTCCGCGATTTCCTGCGTGCTGAAATTGAAGCGCCAGGCAATGTCTGGGAGAACTGGTATCAGAACGTCGGCAGTGACTGGGGCAAGGTGGTTGTCACGCAAACGGCAGACAACATCGACTCGAGTATTGTCGGGCATTCCATAGCGGAGTCTGCAAATATTCTGGGCATGGATGTCTGGGATACGTTCTTCGAGTTGGTCAAAGCCGGCACTTCAGTTGCGCCGCAAAGCATGAACGATGGCCAGAAACGCGCAGCACTGAATCAGCCCTGGGTCTCGGTCGAAACAGACACCGCTCCGGCCAATCCGGCAACGTCGAAAAGCACCCATCCGCGTGCGTTCGGCGCCTTTCCGCGTGTGCTGGCCAGGTATGTTCGGGAGAACCAGTGGTTGTCACTCGAGGATGCCGTGCGCCGCATGACTTCGTTGCCGGCGCAATCCGTGGGGATCAGGGATCGCGGTTTGATTGAGCTTGGCATGGCAGCGGATATTGTGGTTTTTGACGAGAACCGCATTACCGATACGGCGACTTTCGCCAAGCCTATGCAGTACGCGAAAGGTATCGACTACCTGCTGGTGAATGGCGAGCTGGTGATCGACGATGGTCGCAATACAGGTGCGAGACCCGGCCAGGTACTGAGACCTCGGATCGGCAACTAACGGTATCTGGCCACGACGGAGCAATTGCCTGTGAAGAAGTTTTTGGGTTCAAGATTCATCTCGGTCTACATTATCCCCGGCGCTGTTTTCCAGTCCGTCATGATCGGCGGTGGTTACGGAACCGGCCGCGAGATTGTTGAATACTTCACTTCCTACGGTTCTCTCGGTGGCCTGACCGGAATCGCAATGTCCTTTGTCATGATGGCAGCGGTGCTTGCAGCCAGTTTCGAGTTCTCTCGTTACTTCGCCGTATTCGACTACCGGAATTTCTTCAAGACATTGCTGGGCAAAGGCTGGTTCTTGTTTGAAATTCTCATTGTGCTGCAGTTCCTGCTAATTCTTGGAGTTCTGGCATCCGCCGCAGGCAATATTTTGCGGGATCATTTCGGTATTCCCTACGGCGTCGGGCTAGTGGTCATGCTGGTTACCGTCGGCCTTCTGACCTACTACGGCCGCGATTTCATTGCCAAAGTTCTGACCCTCTGGTCGCTTTTTCTGTACATCGTGTTCATCGCGATCTTCTACGCGGTATTTACCACCAGTTGGTCGGAAATATCGGCCGAGATGGCTGTGCTGGAGGTGTCTCCGGGTTGGTGGCAAAGCGGTCTGAAGTACGCCATGTACAACCTTGCCGTATTGCCACTGCTGTTGTTCGTGGCGCGTAATTTCAAAACGCGAAAGGAGGCGGTTTGCTCCGGAATCGTTGCCTCAGCTATTGCGATTGTGCCAGCGTGCTTCTTTCACCTGGCATTCATGGCCTCGTACCCTGCCATTGTCGCGCAGCCTATTCCTGTGTACTGGATGATGTCAGAGTCCGGGATGTCGGTGCTTGTCATCATCTACAGCATCATGCTTTTCGGAACGTTTATCGAGACTGGAGCCGGCATGCTGCAAGGCATCAATGAGCGCCTCGATGCTTACATGATTGAGAAGCGCGGTGTTCCGCTGGGCGGGAAGCAACATGCATTGCTGTCAGTCCTGGCAATCTTGCTGAGTTCAGGTCTGTCTCTGTGGGGGATCAGCAGCCTGATCGCCAAAGGGTACGGAACCATGGCCTGGGGTTTCCTGTTCGTGTATATCGTGCCGCTGCTGACCTTCGGCATCTACCGCATGTACGCAAATGCGAAAGCGTCCACGCCAGACCCGGCATAGCAAGGCAGGTGTGCTGCAATGCTAGAGGTTGGCTGGCACCAGGTGCACGTCTTCATTGCGATCAGCATTGTCGATGTGCCACCGGATCTCCGGGCTGATTTCGTCGGATTCATCAGTGTACAGACCGCAGTTGCCGAGTGCTTTACGCTTGTTTATGTCAGTGCCCAAAAATTCGAAGACAACCCGGGTCGCAGCAGGTGTGTGCCGGTGATCGGCTGATACCCCGAGCTTCAGGCCGTGCAAAAAGGTGGTTCGGCTCTTGTGGCTTGGGAACAGCGAAGTTTGTGAGATTTCGCCGCAGGTGAGGGATTCGTAGTCGATGAGAAAGAGTCTGTCCGCAAGGTAGAAGGCCATTCCTTTGTAAACGCAGCGAAACTTTCTCTCGCCGCGATGCACTGGTGAGAGTCGTTCAATTCTCTTGTAGTAGCCGACGGAGTCGTCGCAATTCAGGTGAACGAGCGAACGAAGGATATGGCCGGGGTAGGTCAGGGACATGTAGTACTCGAAGTAGTACCCCTGGTATTTCTGGATCTCCCTGCTGGAAAAGTGCTGCAAGTTGCGAACGTGCTTCTCGAATGAATTCTTGTTTTCTGATTCAACCCGGACAGGCCGTAGTTCAAGGATGGTCGCGAACTGCCGCGGCGGCAGTTGCAGTTCATAGTCCTCGACGCCAAAGAACGCCGCGATTTTTCGCATGGTGTACAGAGACGGTCTCGTACTGCCGGACAGGTATTTATTAAACTGGGATCGATTGACATCGATTCTGCGGCACACCTCAGAAATTGACCGGTAGAAGCCGCACAACAGTTTCAGGTTGGTTGCGAAGTTACTTAATTCATCGTTCAAGTCAGTCGAGCGCAATTCATTCAATCGTTGGTTTCCCATAATTCCGAGTCATCCTCGATTACGTCATTTGCAGGTGGACAACCTTATACCAGTTTGAGGGACTTTAGCATCAACAAGCGCCAATGAGAGGCATGCTGCGAAATTCCGGCATACCTCTGCACTTTGTAAGATCTTCTCGAACTACAGAGCGTCTGCTACCCAGCTGGCAAACAAGAAACGGCAGCGAATTCCAAAACGAAGCGACCGCAGTGATCCTGCTATAGCCAGTCGTTGCCAGTTGCACTGCCGATCAGTCAGGCGAGCGCGATGCTTGCTTCACTTTGGACAATGAACAGCGGAGCTGATGGCAGTTTTCTATCGAAGATCCACATGCAGCCGGATAGCGGCATCGGCAAGGCTGCGAGGCGCACAGGATTGGGGTGATCCGGCAAGTCGTAATGGATTGCGGCGAGATGATCGCCGGTGAAGGCACGGGCACGACACTAGAATGTAAGGAGTTAGGGAATGGCAGGACGGGTACAGGGAAAAGTTGCAATAGTCACAGGCGCAGGTTCTGGCGGAGCCGGTATTGGCAACGGGAAAGCCGCCGCCATTCTCCTGGCGCGTGAGGGTGCGAAAGTCGTTCTGGTGGATCTGAACCGAAATGCTGCAGAGGAAACTCAGGCAATCATTAGTGCTGAGGGCGGTGAAAGCATCGTCTGTGTTGCGGATGTGAGTTCGGCCCGCGCTTGCGACGCTATCGTTGCCACGACAACGAAGGCATTCGGCACTGTCGATATTCTGCACAACAATGTAGGCATTGAGGAAGCGGGTGGACTCGAGGATACGAGTGAAGAATCCTGGGACCGAACGCTGGCGGTCAATCTCAAGAGCATGTTTCTGATGTGCAGGGCCGCGGCGGGACCAATGAAAGCACAGCGCAGCGGCGCCATAGTGAACATTTCTTCCATCAATGCGATCCGGACCTTACCCGCCATCTCACTGGCGTACGGTGTATCGAAGGCCGGGGTTATCGCGTTTACCCGTGAAGTCGCCGTGGAGTTTGCAGCGACCGGGATCCGGGCTAACTCGATATTGCCGGGAATGATGCAGACGCCGTTCGTTGTAACGTCCTTAACGGAAGCTTATGGCGGTGATATCAGTGCCATGACCAGTCAACGCGATGCTTTGTGTCCAACGGGAAAACAGGGTGAAGGATGGGACGTGGCAAATCTGGCCTTGTTCCTCGCCTCCGATGAAGCCAAGTACATTACCGGTGCCGCTGTCATTGTCGATGGCGCGCAGACCTGCCGGATCTGATCGCTGACATTCGTATTTCCCGCGTGCCGGGCTCTGCCGGCGCGGCCCCGCCACTTTCGCTCCAATTACGTCTAGCCGCTTGCTGGTACAGAGGTATCGCCTGTACCCACCAGACTCGTCCCATCTCCGACCAAAAAAAGCTGTGCTGTTGACAGCTTTACGGTGGTCGTCATTTCCGGCTGCAGGTAGCGGCCAGAATCAATCCACTTCTTCGGCTGCGAACATCGTTTGCAGTGCGTGTGTTGCGCTGCTTTACGCAATGGCAGCTGGATAGCATCAAGTCTGTGTGTCACCGATTGATACCAAAAGAGCATCAACTCGCGTCAATCCGAGGCATCCAGCGAAATTTCAGAATTTTTCGCGCTCCCTACACTGAATGTCATCAGATTTATCGCGCCATCAAGCTGCGCATTCAACTCAAGAATGCGCTGGTGCGTGTTACGGGCTGGCCAGGTGCTGGCTGAGTAGAAGGAACAGAAGACTCAATTGCCGGGCGTCGGGGGAGGGCGATTCCTGTGCTGAAAAATTACTAACGCCACTATCCACACAGGGGGATCCGTGAAAAATTTACTATTGCACCAAAACCGTTCACAGAATACTGCCGCACGGCTGCAGGTCGACAGCCGCGGCTGTCTCCGCAAGCACTTTCATTGCAAAACATTGCTCGCTATAGGCGTGAGCCTGTTGTCGGCTGGCGCGGTTGCACAGACGACGGGCAGCGGTGGTGCCGATACGCTGGAAGAAGTTGTTGTGACGGCATCTCGAATTGCTCGTAGCGGTTTTGAAGCGCCAACTCCGGTAACGATCATCGATAACGAAACACTGGAACGTGCTGCCGTTACCAATGTCGCCGAATACCTCAACGAGTTGCCAGCGATACGTCCTTCAACCACACCGGGGAATACCGGCATCAGCACAACGAATGCCGGCACGTTCTTCATGAACCTGCGCGGACTGGGCAACCAACGGACACTGGTTCTGGTCAACAAGCGCCGACATGTTTCGACGACGCCCGAAGGTATGGTCGACCTGAACGTCATACCCAATGCATTGATCGAGCGAATCGAGATGGTTACCGGCGGCGCGTCTGCTGCCTGGGGCTCCGATGCTGTCGCAGGCGTGGTCAACGTCATTATGGATGACGACATTACCGGTCTGAGGAGCACGATTCAGTACGGTGAAAGCGAACTCGGCGATGCCGAAGATTTTCGCTTCTCCCTGGCCGGCGGTATCGGCTTTGCCGGCGGTCGTGGTCATGCCTACTTCGGTGGCGAATACGGTGATAACAAGGGTATGCCCTCTGGTGAGAATCGGGACTGGTTCCAGGGACATCACCTGCAAATCGCAAACCCGAACTACGCGGCCGGCAACGGTGAACCGCAGTACCTGATTGCATCCAATGTCACAGCCGCGAACGCGACAACGGGTGGCCTGATCACCTCAGGTCCGTTGCGTGGTACCGAATTCTTGCCTGGCGGGGCCGTGCGGCAATTCAACTACGGAGACAACCTGAGTTCAGCTCACATGACCAACGGCGATGGTCTGTACGAACCGTCTCTGCGGGTACTGAGCACGCCTGTTGAAAGAAGCAATCTGTTCCTCGGCGCAACCTATGATTTTTCAGACAGCCTGTCTGGTTTCGTGGAAGCGGGTTACGCGCATTCCGTTACCGACTACAAGATTGCGTACTTCACTGCCCGGGATCGCGCAATAACCATTCAGGACGACAACGCTTACTTGCCGGCTGTTGTACAGCAGCGAATGATGGATGAAGGCGTCACGTCGTTCACGATGGGGCGTTACAGCAATGACTACGACTATCAGAATACGCATAACGGCAATGACATGTTGCGTCTTGCAGCGGGCTTTGACGGGACAGTATTCGATGACTGGAGCTGGTCTGCATATGCGCAGTATGGAGAGAATACCAGCCAGGCGGATATTGGCGAAAATCGTCTTAATGATCGCTATACGGAATCCATCGATGCCGTTTTCCACCCGGTAAGCGGAGATGTTGTTTGTCGGTCCACACTGACGGATCCTGGCAATGGCTGCGTACCGGTCAATCTCTTCGGTGTCGGTTCCCCAAGCCAGGAGGCTGCGGACTACTTTCTTTCCCGCCGCGATCTCGACCGGGCATTGACACAGACGGCGATCGGTTTCGATATATCGGGTGAGCCTTTCTCAACCAGCGCTGGCCCGGTTTCTGTTGCTGCCGGTATCGAACATCGTCAGGACGAGGTGGAGCAAACCGTCAATCAGGAAGCTATTGACGGACTCTTCAATATTGGCAATTCCAAGCCGTACAGCGGCGACTTCGATGTTACCGACTATTTCGTGGAAACCGTTGTGCCGGTTCTCAGTAACAAGCCCTGGGCCGAAACCCTGGAGCTGAACGCCGCCATCCGGCTTAGCGACTACAACCTGAGCGGCACGGAAACAACCTGGAAACTCGGCGCGAGCTGGGAGCCGAATCAGCAGGTTCGCTTCCGCTTCACTCAGTCGCGGGATATTCGTGCACCGAATCTGGCAGAGCTGTACACAGGACTGTCACTGTCGTTCTCGACGATCTTCAACCCGGTCACTGGCGTCTCGGAACCTTCAGTGCCGACGCCGCGCACCGGTAACGAAGGCCTGAAACCGGAAATCGCCGATACCACAACGTTCGGTGTGGTCCTCACGCCGGACTTTATCGAGGGCGCACGCTTCTCCATCGATGCCTATGACATCGAAGTGGCGGACGTGATTTCGGTAGTGGGCGGGCAGAACATCGTCAACTTCTGTGCCGATGGCCTGCAGCAGTTCTGTGACGTCATTACGAGAGGGCCAGGCGGTGAGCTGCTGGAAGTCCGGAATACCAGCGTCAACCTGGCCAAACTCGAAACCCGCGGCCTTGACATCGAAGCCTCATACGTTCGGGACATGCAGTCCGGCGCGAGGATGAACTACCGCCTGCTTGCCACGTATCTGGACAAGTACGCATCGGATAACGGCATAAGCCAGATCGAAGTATCCGATGTGGTTTCAGGCGGCGGTGCCGGACCCAAGTGGCGCGCACTGGCCAGTGTCGGTTACGCGATGGGCGCCTGGGACATGCAGTTACAGGGTCGATACGTGCACAAGGGCATACGCTACCCGAGCGTCACCTACGACGATCCGACCGTGGAATCGTGGAGTTCCTTCAACCTGTCCGGTTCCTATTCATGGACCGACACGGCGCTGGGTGATGTTCAGTTCTTCGCCAAAATCGCGAATCTGTTCGATCGCGATCCGGCTATCACACCAACGTCGTCGCAACCGACTTCCCGTACCCAGCACGACCGTACCGGGCGAGCTTATGCAGTGGGGTTGCGAATCGCATTCTGATCGAAGCCCTGCGAGGTGTCGCCACGCGACACCTCGCAGGGCGCCAGATACTTTGACGAGGGGAAGTTACGATGTTTAGCAACAAGATTCCGCACAGTGCTGGATTTGCATTGCTGGCTTTGGCCACTATTGCAGTTCAGCCAGTTTCCGCGGATCAGAGGTTTGATGAAGCGCGGCATTACATAGAACAAGTCGTTGCCACGCAGAAAGCCGGCACTGTGTCGCTGTCGATAGCTGTGGCCAAGGATGGTGAAATTCTCTGGGAGGAAGGTTTCGGCTGGGCGGATGTTGAGAATCGCACCCGCGCAACGGAACACACGACCTATTCGTTGGCGTCAATTTCCAAACCGATTACCGCAACCGCGCTGATGACACTCGTTGAAGCCGGCAAAATTGACCTCGACCGGCCCGCCAACGATTACCTCGGCACTGGCAAACTGACCGGCCGGCGCGGCGACGCGGACGCGGCAACGGTATGCCGATTGGCTAACCATACGTCGGGTTTGCCGACGCACGTCAACTTCTACTACGCCGATGAGCCGATGGTCTTGCCGACCGTGAACGAGTCCATTGGTCGCTATGGCAAGCTCGTGGGGGTTCCCGGCGAAGCTTACGTTTATTCGAACCTCGGCTTCGGCATTCTTGGTTACATCGGCAGTCGGGTCTCCGGTACGCGCTACGAGGACTTCATGCGGGAAGCCGTTTTCGGTCCCCTCGGCATGTCCCACAGTGGCGTGGGTGTGCCGCCCGGACTGGAGCCCTACGCCGCCGTGCGCTATGACAAGTACGGAAAAGTACTGCCTCACTACGATTTCGATCATCCTGGCGCGTCGGCCATTTACTCAAGTGCACATGACCTGGTCCGTTTTGGAATGATGCACATCGGCAGTCCGGTGCCGGGCGGCAAGGCCGTGTTGTCGAACGCGACCATCGAGCAAATGCGGCACCCAGCGTGCAGCCGGGGCGGTCATGAAGGTTACGGCCTTGGTTGGCGTGTCGACCAGGAGTCAGGCTACGAGATCGTCAGTCACGGTGGCAGCATGCCTGGAGTCAAGACCATCCTCGCGATGATTCCCGAGGAGAACCTGGTGGTCGTGGTACTTACCAATCGTATTGATGATCGCAGTCCGACCAAGGGTGTGCCGCTGCGTTGGCAAGTTGCCAATCGTGCCATCAAATCGCTGGTTAGTGACTGGCCGCTGCAGTTTGGCAAGTCCACCCCGGCAGAGCAGACACCGTTGGCACTTCCCGATTCCATGCACGGCGAATGGCGCGGTACCGTCAGCACGTACGAGTCGGACATTCCGTTGCGACTGACAATCGCCAATAACACCATCGAAGCGCGCCTAGGGGATCAGGCGGCAACGGTCGTGGAAGATGTTTCCTTCAAGGACGGCTGGCTGCGCGGCAACTGGGACGGCGAACTCGATACGGATGAGCTCAACGACCGGCGTCCCTATGGGCTGCGTCTCAACCTGCACCTGGACGACGCGCGAAATCTTGTCGGTGGTGTAAACGCGGTGTCCTCGGGCACGAAGCGTTATCACTACTACGTGCCACATTGGACTGAGTTGAAAAAGAGATAGCAGACAGCGAAAGGGTGGTTCTGCCATTGCTATGCACTGCGATGGCAAGTGGCAACCGCTCTTGGAAAATGCGGGCGCTGGGGTGTTCGATTGCTACCCCCATAGCGAAATGTTGCCTTGACTGGTCCAGCGCCCGCACCTGCTTCGGCTGTTTATAGACGATCAACAGGAATGAGAACCTCATGACGCAGCGTGCCGACAATTGTGAACCCACGCGGGCTGCCCGCGGTCGCCAGGCTGTTGGTGTTATCGGCGGGTTGGGGCCGGCCGCAACGCTGCGGTTTTTCGATCGCGTCCTGCAACTCACTCCGGTCACTACCGAAGCCGAGCATCTGCGGCTGATAATCGATTGCAATCCGGGCATCCCTGATATCAACAGTTCGCTGTTGGCCGCTGACTCCAGGGCTGAGGATGCGTTAGTGGCCACAGCATCGGCGCTGGAAAGAGCCGGTGCCCAACGTCTGGTCATGATTTGCAATGCAGCGCACTACTACGCCCCGGCAATTGAGGCATCAGTCAATATCCCGTTCGATAGCATGATTGAGGCAGCGGTCGAGCGGGCAGCGACCCTGATGCCGCAAGGTGGCCGCGCAGGGGTGCTGGCGACAGACGGCTGCCTTCGTTCAGGCGTGTTTCAGAGCGCACTGGAGGCGCATGGCATCGACAGCGTCGAGCCCGATGCCGCGAGAGCCATTGAGTTCATGGATGTACTGGCCCGACTGCGCGCCGGAGCAACGCCCGAAGATTGTAGTGCGCCCCTGAACTCGATCGTAAATGCCATGGTTGCCGATGGCGCGCAATGCATCATCGTCGGCTGTACCGAAGCACAGCAGGCAATGGACCAGCTTGGTGTCGCAATTCCCATCATCGATCCGGTTCAGGAAATTGCCGCTGGCATCGTGGCGGTCGCCTGGTGCGATCAGTGATTCTTTGCGAAGCGCACAAGTCCAGGCGCAACTTTAGTTACGGCGCTTGTACATGTGCCCAACGTAACGCTTGTGGTGAAGATGCAAAGCTACGTAGACCACCGGTCTCGAAGAATTACAGCGGCCAATACTGGCGCCGTTGTCTTCCGTTTAAGAACCCTGCGGGAAAATTGATTCTGTGCGATCCATAGATTGCACAGAGCGTGAAATCGCAGTCGATCAGTCGCATTTCTAACAGGGGCGGACAGTGTAATGCCAAGGGGGAATATGATGGATAATCAGAGCGTCACCAGTATCTTTCTCTCTATAAAGGAAGGTCTCGCCGGTGCCATTGCCGGGATAGTGCCTCCTAAAGAAATTGAAGACATTGTGCAGGAAACATACATTCGGGTTTGCCATAACCCGAATGCGGAACCGATACGCGAACCCCGACGGTTTCTGTACAGGACGGCCCGCAATCTCGCGTTGGACTATACGAAGCGTGCGGAATCCCGGCTGGCTGACTCTGCGGAACAGGAACAGGATTTCCTTCGTGGAGTCGATGATCGGCATGACGAGACATTCGCGCAAGTCGTCATCAATGAAGAGTATTCGCAATTTTGCAAAGCGGTGAAACACTTGCCGCTGCAATGCCGCCGCGTGTTTGTTCTAAAAAAGGTATACGGCTTGTCCCAACGGGAAATAGCAATGAAGCTGGACATTAAGGAAAGCACCGTTGAGAAACATGTCGCACAAGGGATCAAGCGTTGCGCTCTTTATATGCTTAACGTTCGGCCCAGCAGGAGCGCCCGACTGGTCAGGTGATGAAACAAGCGCCTCCGCAACGGAGCATTGCGGGTCAGATGATGGCCGCAAGTTTAGCCGAGGAAGCAGCGCAGACGGAAGCCAAAGCGCTCAAGGAACGGAGTCGGGCCCGGGCTTCCGTTCCGCGTACCGGCCAAGCATGATTCTGCCGGTCCGGTTTTTCCGTTTGCGCCACCACATGTAAACACCCGTGCCGAACAGCAACGCTGGCAAGAAACCTACAATAAACACCAGCCAGCGACCGGTCATGCCGAGGGCATCGCCATTGTGCAAGGGGAACTGCCAGCGCATGAACTGGCTGCCCGCGGCAACTTCGGTAACGTTCCACGTAGCAAGTATGCGATTCGAGTAGGCATCCACCCAGACGGCGCTGCCGCCGAGGTTCGACCAGGGTTCGGCTGCCGTGTTGAAGTAGAACAGGTAAGGACCATCTTCGCTGCGCGGCAGTTGCACGCGTTTGAGCTCGGCATCCGGAAAGGCCGTCGCCGCCGTTGCTGCTGCATCGCTGACTGGCACCATTGCGGCGCCGATTGTGGATCGAGGATTGGGATACTGGTCCATGGGCAAGGCGCTGCTAACCATCGTTTCGATCGCGTTGGGAAACACAATGGCTACCCCGGAGAACGAGACCACGGCCAGTATGGGTAGCAGGTAAATGCCCGAGGTCTTGTGCAGGTCCAGGTTCAGCAGGTACGCGCCACGATTCCAGCGAACTGTCAGAGCGCGGCGCCAGCGGTGTTGTTGCGGCCACCAGATAATCACCCCGCTTACGCAGAAGAACAGCAGCACTATTCCCAGCAATCCCACCGTCGTCTTGCCATTCGGCCCCGCCAGCAAGGTGTAGTGAAAGGTGTATAGCCAGCTCGCCGGGTATTCTCCCCAGGTCCTGACGGCGAGCACCTCCGCTGTCGCGGGTGCGACACTCACTTCCACCGGTCCCGGCTGGCCGGCCGGTAGCCGGAACCGAACGACGTGGGGACTCCCGGCTTGCCGTGCGATGTAAATGCGATCCGCCCTGTGCGAACTGTCCACCGCGTTCTTCGCAGCGGCGAGCACATCATTCAACGGTGCGCGCTGCGCCGGATTGTCGGCTGTCACAATTTCCGGCGTCAGTGCCTCGTCGATGGCATGATCGAAAACCAGCAGGCTGCCGCTGATGCCAATAACTCCCAGCATCAGGCCCAGCGACAAGCCCGCGTATTTGTGCAGGACCAGCATCAGCTTGCGCATGCGAACTCCGCGAGATCCGGTTCAGCCAGCTTCAGAATTCTACGCGGTAGGAAAACCGAATCGTGCGGCCATGACCTTTGAAATTCCTGTCGTTATTGCCGAGCGTTTGCGAATAGTAAGTGAAGTAGTCCTTGTTCGTCAGGTTCTGAGCACCAATCTGCACGACGCCGTTGCCCAACTGAATGTCGCTGCTGAGATCGAGTGTGGTGTAGCCATCAAATTCTGAACTGCTTGCGCCGGCAGCATCCCTAAATGTCCGGTCTAGCAGATGGTTGATCTGCAAACGTGTACTTACGCGGTCCGTCCAGCTTCTTTCCCAGCTAAGATTGACCCGGTCAGGCGTTGCATTCGCGCCAGCGAGATCAGTATCCACCCGGCCGTCATCGTTCGAATCGTATTCACCATCGGTGTGGGCATAGCGCAGGTCAATAATGTCCGTGCCGCTGGCTTGCCAGCGCAGACGCAGTTCAATGCCGTCTATCTCCATTTTCTCCCGCTGCACCATGTAGATGCCGTCGCTGTTCAGCTGCAGGCGTTGACCGAAATCGGACTCGGAAGTGTAGTAACTGAATTGCATCGAGGTCGTATCGGTGCTGTGCTCGATACCGAATTCAGCATTGTTGGTGACAATGGGTGTCAGATTCAGAAAAGATTCAACACTTTCTCCGGGCGTATTGATGCCCCGCAATACGCGGCCAACATCGGGCATTGAGAATCCTTCCGATGCATTGGCGAACACTCGCAGCCGCTCCGTGGCTTTGTAAACCGCGCCGATGTTCATCAGTGTCTCGGAAAAGTCCGGTTTACCCCCGGCAACGAACTGGCCGCCGTTGTAGGAGGCGAGGGTCGTGAAGTCATCCACCTTAAGGTCGGCGATTTCGTGGCGCACACCCGCCGTCACTGTCAGGCGTTCAATGCCGGAAAACTCAGCCTGCGCGAACAACGAAGTGTTGCGATAGTTCGATTCCGGGACCCATGCGCGGCCGGTCAGAGCGAGGACTTGTGTAGTCTTGTCCTGCAGCAAATCGAAGCCGTACACGAGGCTCACGGGTGCGCCGCCGATGTTGCCTGTCGCGAGAGTCAGTTTTGCACCGGCCTTCTCTGATTCGTTCTGAGATTGATCAAATATGTCCGTGCCGAGCGCCGGATCCTGAAAGGTTGCAAATATGCCGCCACCGTACGTGCCAGCAAAACTTTGCCGGAAAACCTGCAGGCGCAGTGACTGGCCAAACAGGTCTTCGTTCGCATAGAGGGCGCTGACCATGCGCACATCATTGGTTGGTGCTATGCCGGGGACGGTACCTTCTTCTGCTGTGGTGGGTATTCCGCTGGCGATATCGCCGGGAATTGCGAGCCAGTCATTGTTACCCGCCAGCTCGAAATCATTGACGGTCAGTTCCAGGCGTTGGTCCTGCCAGTTGTACCCACCTTTGACAAACACGTTAAGCATGTCGGCGTCCATGGTGTCGCCCTGGGTATTGTCGAAGCCGATGACGCGCCCGTCTGGGTCGTACGCTATGCCGCTCTGCCGGTAGGCGACACTGGCCATTACATCAACGGCATCAAAGCGGCCTGACACGCTGTAATTCACGCCAAAGCCGAGACTGTCTGAAGTATTTTCATCTTGCAGGGTTGTATCCACGCGCAAGCTTTGTTGCAGCGTGTCGCTGGGTCTTTTCGTAATCAGATTGATGATTCCACCCGACGCACCGAGGCCGTGTATGGCGTTGGCACCATGGATGACTTCGACGCGCTCGATCATCAATGGGTCAATTGTGTAGGCATCGCGCGAACCGTCGCGTAATGGGTTGGATTGGGGCACGCCATCGACCAGATAGAGCGGATCGCGACCGCGCAGGCTTTCACCGGCACTGGTCAGTTTCTGCCGGCTTGGTGAGAAACTTGGAATCAGATTGCCGAGTACGGTCGACAGATCGCCGCCGACATTGAGCTGCTGTTGCAGGTCGGTCTCGTCGATGACGGTAACGGTGTTCGGTATCGTGTTGCGCGGTTTCTCCGCGCGACTCGCCGTGACCACTATTTCTTCGGCTTCAGCCAACTGCGCGGTGGCGGCCATCGGGGCCAGCGAAAAGGTAACGATCAGTGCTGCACGGAAGAGCATGTTGAAACTCCCAGTCGGGTCAGTGGTGCGGTTGTTGGACAGATTCGGGTAAGGGCGTCAGCGGCGCCTTAAGCCGCTAAAGCTATCAATAATGATAATCATTATCAATTGCAATGACGGCCTGGTCCGGTGGCGGCAAGGCCGTACAGTCGAAGCAAGATCTGGCGCCGGGGCGCTGACTGGCCCGCAGATATAGCCCGGACGGGCGGCGGGAGCGGCCGGAACTCGCTATCTTCTATATACATATCAGTTGCTTATGTATTTGTTGATAATGATTCTTATTTCACCTACTCTTGTCGTCCCTTAAGCCTCCGCCCGGCGGAACCTCGAACCATGAATGCCCTGCGAACCGCCCTACTTCTTATGCTGGCCGGCTCCGCGCTAACGCCGGCTTACGCGATCACTCACGAGCAGGTGCTCACCACTTACGCGAACATTGCACACGCGGTCTACGAAGACAGCGCCAAATCCGCGCGCACCTTGCAGACAAAAATCGACCGTTTTCTGGCGGCGCCGGACGAAGCTGGTCTGGCTGATGTGAGGCAGGCGTGGATTGCAGCACGTGTGCCGTACCAACAAAGTGAAGTCTTTCGCTTCGGCAATGCCATCGTCGATGACTGGGAGGCGCAACTGAATGCCTGGCCGCTGGATGAAGGACTCATTGATTACGTCGCCGACAGCTATCAGCCGCAGTTAGGCAATCCTGGTGGGCAACTGAATATCATCGCCACGCAGTCGGTGCAGCTCGGCAACACCAAACTGGACCTCAGCACGCTCGAGCCGCAGTTGTTGGCCAGTCTCAACGAACTTGGCGGTTCCGAAGTCAACGTCGCCACCGGCTACCACGCCATAGAGTTCTTGCTGTGGGGGCAGGATCTGAACAGCACGGCGGCCGGTGCTGGCGAGCGACCGTACACCGATTTCCTGCCTGGCGAGGGATGCACGCACGGTCATTGCGAGCGTCGCGCGGAATACTTGCGCACCGTCACTGACCTGCTGGTTTCGGATCTCGAATACATGGTTGGCCAGTGGGCGCCGGATCAGGACGACAACTACCGGCAGGAGTTGCTTGCTCTCGAAGGCAATGCCGGTTTGACCCGCATGATATTTGGTATGGGCAGCCTCGCATTAGGCGAGTTGGCCGGCGAGCGCATGAAGGTGGCACTCGAAGCCAATTCGCCGGAAGACGAACACGATTGCTTCAGCGACAACACGCACTGGTCACATTTCCACAATGCCCTGGGAATTCGCAATGTCTATATCGGCGAATACCGGCGAATTGACGGTAAGCGGGTGACTGGCCCGTCGCTTGCGGCACTGGCCGCGGAAGCTGATCCGGCCATTGATCGTCAGGCGCGCCAGGCCATGGAAAGCACCGAGCAGGCCTTGCAAGCGATGGTCGACAAGGCTGAAGCTGGCATGAAGTTCGACCAGATGATCGCACCGGCGAATGCCGAGGGGCGTCGGATCATCAACGCCGCAATCGATGCGCTCGTCGTTGAAACTGACGCACTGACCCGAGTGGCGCGCGCGATTGGAATCGACAACCTCACTCCGGACAACGCCGATCACACTTTTTAAAGTCAATCCGTGGAGCGCGGGCCTGCTCCTGCTGGCAGGTGCCGCCGTGGCATCGACGCCAGAGTTCCTCGAGGCGAGCGGCGGTGATGCTTCCGTAAGGAACGCCACACGCAATGCGTTCTCGCTGCCATCGGGCAATATGCCGTTGCGGGAACGGCTCGATTTCTCGGTCGGCAACAGCTTCTTCCGCAATGCCTGGGTAATCGCGCCAGCAAGTACTGATGCACGCGACGGTCTGGGAGCGCTCTACAACACGAACGCCTGTCAGAATTGCCACATCAAAGACGGCCGGGGGCATCCACCGGAACGCGCGGGCGACAACGCCGTTTCCATGCTCATACGACTCAGCATTCCGCCAACCAGCGAGGATGCACGGCAACTGCAGCAGGATGGCAGTGTTGGCGATCCGGTGTACGGCGGCCAGTTGCAGGATTTCGCCGTTCCCGGCGTTGCCGCTGAAGGACAGGTCCGCATCAGCTACGAAGAACATACTGTGGAATTGAACGGCGAGCCGGCGATTACGTTGCGTCGTCCCACGCTGCATATTGAAGAGCTGGGTTACGGCCCCCTGCACGAGGCGGTGATGACCTCGGCCCGTATCGCACCGCCGATGATAGGGCTCGGCTTGCTCGCCGCCATACCTGAAGAAACGCTGCAAGCATTGGCTGACCCGGATGATCGGGATGGCGATGGCATTTCCGGCCGCATTAACACGGTGTGGGATGTGGCTAAGCAACGCCAGGCCACCGGTCGTTTCGGCTGGAAAGCCGGACAACCAACGCTGGAGCAGCAGAACGCGGCTGCTTTCAATGGCGACATGGGCATAACCACGCGTTTGTTCACCGCTGCCAATTGCACGGCTGCGCAGCAGGATTGCCAGCAACAAGCGTCTGGTGGCGACCCGGAAGTCAGTGCAGAAATACTGCGGCAGGTAACGTTTTACAGCCGCAATCTTGCGGTACCGGCCCGCCGCGACGCCGGCAGTCCCGAGGTCAGGCGTGGCATCGAGGTATTCAGCGACAGTGGTTGCGGTGCTTGTCACGTGCCAGGGCTCACTACCGGTAAGGCGGACGACGCCTGGCTTGCCAATCAACAAATAGCGCCGTACACGGATCTGTTGCTGCATGACATGGGCGAAGGTCTGGCAGATAACCGTCCTGAATTCGAGGCCAGTGGCAGCGAATGGCGTACTCCGCCGTTGTGGGGAATCGGCCTGACCAGGACTGTCGGTGAGCGGGCGTATTACCTGCATGACGGCCGGGCGCGAACGCTGCTGGAAGCCATACTGTGGCACGGTGGAGAAGCGCAGGCGTCGCGCGACGCCGTAGTGGCAATGTCTCCGGTTGAGCGCAAGGCACTCCTGCGGTTCTTGGAGTCGTTGTGACGAGAACAACAGGCATCGCTGTCTTGATCGCCAGCCTGCTTGCTGCCTGCAGTGCGCCGGTTCCCGAGGAAGTCCGTCTGCTGCAAACCGTCACTCAGCAGGCAATACTTCCCTTGCACAGCGATTTTGCAACGGCGGCTCGCGACTTGCGGGACGATGTGCAAGCCTTTTGCGCGGCGCCTGACGCCAATGCGTACGAGCAGGCGCAGAACGCCTGGCGTACGGCCATGTACGACTGGCAACGCTTGCAGGTGGTCAGCTTTGGTCCGGTAACCATCGACAATCAGGCCTGGCGGGTACAGTTTTGGCCGGATCGCAATAATCTTGTTCGGCAGAAAATCGAGAGTCTGCTCGCCAATGGGGAGGCGCTGACCGCCGCAAGACTTGAAGCGGACAGCGTCGTGATACAGGGGCTCTCTGCTGCCGAGTATTTGCTGTTTGATGAACAGGGTGGGGCACTGCCGGTTTATCTTGCCGTTGATCCAGCAGCCGCGCGCCGGTGCGATCTCTTGCAGCTGATAAGCGACCATACGTTGGGCGTCGCTACCCGCCTCACTGACGGTTGGGCAGAAGAGGGTGCTGACTACGCGGCCGTGTTCACGGCGCCGGGTGCCGACAATCCCGAGTTTGCCGAACCTGCCGACGCACTTGCGACACTATTCGACAGTATTCTTGCCGCACTTGAAGTTGCAAAGAACGACAAGCTGGCTGAAGCGTCAGGCTTTCGTAACGAATTGGGCATCGCGCAACCGTACGCGGTTGAAGCCTGGCGATCGCGTTACTCTTTGCCGCTGATAGCAGCAACCATCGACGGCGCGCGCCTGCTGTACAACGGCGGGCAGGAATCCACTGCATTCGGCATCGGTGACTTACTGCGCACAAAGGGCGCGACCGAACTGGCCGATACTGTTGAACAACAATTTGCCGCCGTTCAGGCCGCGACGCCGGACGGCCTGGTATTGTTCGATGCTGTCAATCTGCCTGAACACACGGCTGAACTGACGGATTACTACGCTGCCTTGACGTCACTGGTACAAACGCTCAAGAACGAGGTGCCGCCAGTGCTTGGTATCACCCTCGGCTTCAACGACAAAGATGGCGATTGACCGGCAACGCCGCGGACTGCTGCTTGGCTGCGGTGCGGCTGCCGCCAATGCGCTTGCCTGGCGTTACTTCGGGCCCAACAAACAACTCCTGCTCTCCGCTTGTGATGACCGCGATGGTCAGCATTTTCTCGCGGCAATCGACAGCAATGGCAAGCTGACGTACCGCATTCCCGTACCGCATCGTGCACACGATATCGTCATGCTGTCGGCGCAACGGGCAATGTACATCGGGCGTCGCCCGGCCCCGGTGGCGTACGTGGTCGACATCGACGCGGGTGCATTGGTGCGAACACTGCACAGTCCGGCTGGCCGGCATTTTTACGGTCACGGTGCGCTGGCCGCGGATGGCTTGTTATACACCAGCGAAAACGCCTTTGAAGATCGCCGCGGAATGATTGCCGTTTGGGATACCAATGATGACTTTCGTCGCCTTGGCGAATTCGATTCCGGTGGTGTCGGACCACACGACATGGCCTTTTTAAGCGACGGCAAAACCCTGGTCGTCGCCAATGGCGGCATAGAAACTCACCCGGATAGTCAGCGGGAGAAACTGAATATCCCGACGATGCAGCCCTCGCTGGTTTACCTCGATTGCGCAAACGGCCAGACCATTGAACGCTATTTCCCTGATGATCACCTGATGAGTCTGCGCCACCTTGCGGTTACCGCGGAGGATCGGGTGATCATCGGCGTTCAGTACGAAGGTGATGAATCCGCCATTGTTCCGTTGCTGTTGACGCATCGTGGTGAGGACCGGCTGCAATCCGCTCTGGCAGGACCGGCCGTCTGGCGCAGTCACCGCAACTACATTGCCAGTGTGGCCGCCAGCCATGATGGCCGTTACGCCATGCTGACGGCGCCGCGCGGTGGCCTCGCGTCGATGTGGAACCTGTCGACGTTGGAGCAGGAAGGCCAGTGGCGTATCCGCGATGTCGCCGGCATTAGCAGTACGCCGGACGGGGAGATCAAGCTGAGCAATGGCTATGGGCAGTTGTTCAGTGTCCGGGCCGAGCCCGGTTCCTCGGCGCTGCACCGCGACGGCAATTTCGCGGAACGCTGGGATAACCATTTGTTGCTGGTCTAGTACCCGGTCGATCGGGTGGTCGAAAAGGCCGCTGCGGTTAACGCCACCGCACTCGCGCCGCCACCCACGGGGTTCTGTCGAGCGAAAAAAAAACCCCGCCCAAAGGCGGGGTTCGGAATGGCGCCCAAGCATGCGTATCAGGGGGCGACAAAATCGTCCATCAGAATCAGCCCCAGCGGCGCGCCACCACCCGCTGCATCGCGGGCAATCGCCGTGTACACACCACCGCCAGCGATCGAAATTGCCGCTGGGCCAATCGCCGCTGTCTTGCTGCCGGCAGCCGTCACCGTCACTTCGTAGTCACCCGGTACGAGCGACAGGAAGCCGGTATTGGCCTGAAACGGAATGTCGCTGAGCGTGGGATCGACGGTATTGATGTCGGTTTGCGGTGCCGTCACGTAGATATCGACATCACCCGCAGCGGGCGAGGCATGGATAATTCGTACCTTCGACTCAGTTGCAACCGGCCGCGGATCATCAATCGCGAGCAGTGGTGCAATGCTGACCAGGTTGTCGACTGCCAGCACGTTGTAACGCAGACCGGCCATCAGCTCGAGATCCACGTTAATTGCGATAACACTCTGAGTTGCTGCGTCGGTGACCTTTATGTTGTAGGTAGCGGGCGGCACGCTCACGAACGGAGTGAACTCCGGAAACGCCAGCGCCGGGACCAGCGGGTTGGCGAAATCATCGTTCACGACGACATCGACATCCGGTGCGTCAGGTGACGCATGCACAACGCGCACGTCGGCGCTCGTGCGCACGTCCAGCAGTTCGCTGGAGCCGGTGCCATCCTGGAGTACCAGGCTGACCGGCGCGGGACCCGTCAAGGTGTTTTCCACGGCGGTGATCAAGAGGTTCGCACCGTCAGTCAGCGCGATTGTGCCGGAATCGAATGCCAGTGCGGTCGGATCACCAGCGACAGTAACTCTGACCTGGTAGTCACCAGCCGTCACGTCGACGGGCCCCAGGTCGCCGCCGAAGTCGAAGGTGCCAACCGGGGCGCTGGCGCTGAGATCGGCGCCGGGTGGCGTCAGGTAGACATCAACAGGACCCGCGAGCGGTGCGCCATGCACGACACGCAGTCGGGTTGATCCTGCCGGTACCGCTGTATCCGGTTGCTCGAGTACCAGCGGCATAATATTGGCAACGTCACCAATTGCGAGCACGCTGTAACGCGTATTGGCCGCGAACGGCAATTGCACAGGACCGATTACCGTCGTGGCCCCATCTGGCAGGATGCCATCGATCTGCACTGTGTAGACGTTGTTCGGCAAGGTCAGAATTCCGGTCCCGGTCTTGTAGTCAA
Source organism: Woeseia oceani (assembly GCF_001677435.1). Classification (GTDB taxonomy): domain Bacteria; phylum Pseudomonadota; class Gammaproteobacteria; order Steroidobacterales; family Woeseiaceae; genus Woeseia; species Woeseia oceani. The sequence goes on along the minus strand of NZ_CP016268.1, from coordinate 3,643,423 downwards.
CGCCGTTGATCTCGGTGCTGCTGACGCGAATGTTCACCGCAGGTGCATCTGGCGATGCGTGCAGAATCTGTACCGATGCGTTGCCCTGAACCGCTGGCGGCAGTGGCGTCGCGGTATTGCCGGAGTCTGTCGAGCTGCCGCTGCTGCAGCCGGCAAGCGCAAACAGGAAAAGAGGTATTGCGATGCGTAGGAAATTGCTCATGTTGCTGTCCTCGAAATCGTCGAACCAAACAAGGGACAGCTATTCTCGAGGTAGCCACGGCTGAAAGGGTGACGCAGCCGTACCAGATTGTTTCGGTTTGTAACACGGCCGCGAATGGCAAATTGAGGCCCGCAGAACTTCTCTATACTCTGTGTTGTCTCTAACAAAACAACGAATTGCACCCGAGGTTTGCCCATGAACAGATTCTTAACTATCGCGGCGCTTGCATTGCTTTCCGTGTCGAGTGCGCACGCGCAATCGGACCGGCCTTTCAATGTTGAGGTGGTCGCAGATTTCAATGAGCCGTGGGCTCTGGCGTTCTTACCGGATGGCCAATTCCTGGTTACCGAGAAGACCGGCAATTTGATCGTTGCCAGTCAGGACGGCAGTAAATCCCGGCCGATCTCGGGCGTGCCGGACGTTGACTACTATGGCCAGGGCGGCTTGGGTGACGTTGTGCTGCACCCGGACTTCGCGAACAACAGCCTGGTTTATCTCAGCTACGCGGAAGCCGGCATTGGCAACACACGTGGTGCAGCGGTTGCCCGCGGCGTACTCAATCTGAGTGATCGCGGTGCGGCACTCTCTGACGTCGAGGTTATCTGGCGTCAGCACCCCAAGGTTTTTGATTACGGACACTATGGGCATCGTTTGTTGTTCGACGATGACGGTTATCTCTGGGTATCGTCAGGTGATCGGCAAAAATTCCTGCCTGCGCAGGACATGCAGTCGAACATCGGCAAGATACTCAGGCTGCACGACGATGGCACCGTGCCGGACGACAACCCCTATGTGGATTACGTAAACGAGAACCCACTGCTTGCCGGCACCAGCGTGCACAGCGAAATCTGGTCGCTGGGGCACCGCAATCCGCTGGGTATCGCATTCGACCTTAACGGCCAACTCTGGAATATCGAGATGGGGCCGGCGGGCGGCGATGAGCTCAATGCCGTGCAACGCGCCACCAATTACGGGTACCCGATCGTGTCCAATGGCGACCACTACAATGGCCGGGAAATTCCCGACCACGACACCCGCCCGGAATTCGCGAAACCGGCGATCTGGTGGACACCGGTGATTTCGCCCGGTGACCTTACCCTTTACGACGGCAGTTTATTTGCTGCGTGGCGCGGCAACCTGCTGGTTGCCGGCCTGTCGTCGCAAGCCATCATCCGTATCGAAGTGGACGGCACGAATGCGCGTGAAGTCGAGCGGTACAACATGGGTGCACGCATACGAAATATCACGCAGGGACCGGACGGCGCCTTGTGGGTACTGGAAGATGAGCGTGCTGATAGCACAGGCCGGCTGTTGCGCCTGACCCCGAAGTAGTTTCAGCGCTTGATGGTCTGAAGGCCAGGGCCGGGATAGAGCCTCTTATCCCGGCCTTGCCGCGTTTTACCGGCAAACGCTGAAAGTGGCGCTTGTTCTGCGTCTCTGGCGCAGAACGCGATCCCGGCACTGCCTGTTAATCGACGAGGTAATAACTGATCGTTGATACGACGCGCACCTTTTTAATATGCGGGTTGTTGCTGTCGCGGTCGCTGATCTGGAACTGACCCTGATTGGCATTGCGGATACGGCCCAGGCGACTGGCGCTGTCTTCGGCAAATTTTGCCGCCACTTCACGCGCATTGCGCGTCGCCTCTTCAATCATCGCTGGTTTCAGGTCGTTCAGGCCGTTAAACAGGTACTGGGTCTGAAAGTTGTAGTCATTCTGATTGAGAACGATGCCGGCTTTACCCAGTGCCGCCAGTTCCTGTCCAGCATTACGTACCGTTTCGATTTTTGACGTGAAGACGGTGATGACCTGCGTTACTGAATAACGAAAGCGGGTATTCGGGTCCGAATAATCCCGTGCCAAGCGGTCCACAACACTGGGTGCGCTGACGCTGATCTCATCCTCTATGAACCCGTTCTCGCGCAGAAACGTTTGAACCTGCGCGCCCTGTTTCTCAATTGCGATGAACAACGGCTCGAGTTCGTTGCCGGCAACCATGATCTGCATGGGCCAGATGGCGGTATCCGCCATGACATCGCGTTCGGCCAGTCCTTTGACTTCGACACTGCGCTCCAGTGCGCGTGCGCTGACAAAACCGTCACCAATGAAATAGCCGCCAATGGCAAGGCCGATGGCGACCAGTAGCCCGTTCAATATTCCAGCGCGTCCACTCACTCTTGTTCCTCAGGTAGTCGGTTTCGCGCGATTATAGCCGAAAGCCCGCGGCTACAGCGCCTTGAATTGTTGTCTGACAGTTCGTCCAGAATGATGGTAAGTATTTGTTTAAATTGATTAATATGCGTCCCCGAATTGCGTTGTCTACCGCTGACGGATTGCCGCGCGTTACCGTGCAAGACGCTGCGGACAAACCGCCGCGATGCACTGGTTGGTGACCTCGTATTTCTGGATAATGCCGGGCTCAGAGTCGTGAACGGAACAGGTGGCGTACCCCTATGAATGAAACAACGGCTGCCGACGTTCTGAAGTTCTGGTTCGACGACATAGAGAAAGTACGCTGGTTCAAATCGGATCCGGACTTCGACCGTGAGCTCGAAGAGCGCTTTGGCGCATTGTTGGCAGCGGCGCGAAACGGGGAACTGACTGACTGGTGCGAAACCGCCAGCGGCTACCTTGCGCTGATCATTGTTCTGGATCAGTTTTCCAGGAATATCTTTCGTGGCAGAGCGGATGCATTTGCTGCCGATGACCAGGCGCTGCAACTGACGCTGGACGGGATAGATAAAGGTATCGATGAGGAGCTGACGCTTGAACAGCGTTCGTTTTTCTATTTGCCTCTGCGACATGCCGAGGATCTGGTAATGCAACAACTCGGTCTGCGCAAGACCCGTGAGCTGAATGCCGCCGGCTATGGTTCTGACAAGTACGCTCTCAATCATCTGCAGCTAATCGAACGATTTGGGCGGTTTCCGCACCGCAACCGCGTTCTCGGGCGTGCCGATACGATTGAAGAAGCGCAGTACCTTGCGGACGGCAGCGCTGGCTTTTGAATCGCGAGTCGCGCCGCTGCTACGGCTTAAGCGGCCGGTTCTGCAACATGCGGCGATCCGGCCGTTTGTGATAGCGTAGGCGCGCGGGTCCCTCGCCTAAAACCAAACTAATAGAGAGTCGCCTGATGATTTATATCGCCGTTGTGACCACCTACGTACTTCTCTTGCTCGGCATCAGTGTTTACAAGAGCCGAACCATCAAAACGGATGAGGATTTCATGGTGGCCGGGCGCGGCGTGCCGGTGTACATGTTGATCGCGACGCTGGTTTGTACCTGGATCGGATCGGGCAGCTTGTTTGGTACGGCCGGACTGACGTTCCGCACCGGCGTGTCTGAACTCTGGTTTTCGTTCGGGGCGTGGGTCGGAATTCTCGTCGTCTACTTTATTGCCGCCCGGGTTCGGCGTATCGCGAAGTACACGCTGACGGACTTGCTGGAGAAGCGCTACAGTCAACTCGCAAAAGTGCTGGGTACTATCACCATCATTATTGCCTACATGGTGATTGCCGGCTACCAGTTCAAAGGTGGCGGTCGTTTTATCGCCATCCTGTCGGACGGTTCGGTGACGCCGGAAACCGGCATGATCGTCGCCGCTGTCCTGATCATCGGCTTCACTGTGCTGGCCGGCATGGTCTCTATCGTTTCCATTGATGTATTCAATGGCAGCATCATGCTGCTCGCCATGGTCCTGACATTGCCCTTCGCCATCTCCGGGCATGGCGGTGTGGACGCCGTCATAGCGACGATACAACAGACGGAGCCGACGCACCTTTCTGCCATGGGCGGACACGATTTCATCTGGGTGGTGGGTATCGCGCTGCCGACCTTCCTGCTGTTGATGAGCGAATCGAGCATGTACCAGAAGTTCTCGTCCGCTGACAATGCGCAGAATGCCAAGCGCGCGGTTCTGGGCATGTTCTTTGGCGTTGTGATTGTGGAAACGCTGATGATGCTTATTGCCCTGGTCGGCTTCGCCATATACGCGGACGATCCGCGGTTCTTCATGGCGGACGGTTCCGTTAACCGGGCGATGGCCGAGGAAATCATTTTGCGTATCGGGTTCGAGCAGCTGCCAGTGGTCATCGGCTCGTTGTTGCTGGCGGCCGGCGCGGCGATCGTTATTTCAACGGGCAACACCTTCCTCATGGTCACTTCAACCAATGTCACGCGGGACATTCTGCAGGCCTTCTTTTACAAGAACGCAACGTCCACCCAGGTCGTGTGGCTGCAACGCAGTTGCATCGTCGTAATCGGCATACTGGCCTACCTGATGATGAGCCAGTTTGAAACCATACTTGAGATGGCACTGATTTCTTACACGATGATTGGTGCATCGCTTGCGCCGCCACTGCTGGCGGCATTTTTCTGGAAGCGCGTCACCCGTATCGCCGGGGTTTTGTCGATCGCCTCTGGCATGCTCACTGTGATCGTGATTGCCACGCTCAACTCAGTCTTCAAGGATGGCAGCGCTAAGTTGCTGGGTATCAGTTTCCCAATGGATACCGACTACATCGCCATCCCGGCACTGATCGTTTCCGTATCGATGCTGGTGATCGTCAGTCTGTTGACGCCGAAACCACTCGACAGCGACTGGCAGGAATTCATCGACGACGCGCCGGCGTCGCGATCGTAGGCGGTGTGCGTCACTGGTAGTTCGGTTGGGCTGGGATCGGGTGCCGGCTCTGGCTGGCTGGAACAGCTGCCCAGCCGGGTGCCGCGGTCGGCAGTTGTGCTGCTAGCCGCCGTCGGGGTTGACGATGGCGACCGTCAGTCGCGCTGAGCAGACGAGCTTTGAAGCTTCGTCGACAATCTCAATGCCCCAAAATTGCATGCGGCGCCCGATTTTGAGTGGGCGCGCGATGCCCGTTACCCAGCCGCGGGTGGCGCTGCGAACGTGGCTTGCGTTGATATCCGTACCGACCGCCTGCAAGGGTTCTTCGAGTGTCAGAAAAGAGCCTACGGAGCCCATGGATTCGGCGAGTACGCAGGATGCCCCGCCGTGCAACAGACCGTAAGGTTGGCAGGTGCGTGCATCGACCGGCATCCTGGCTTTGAGAAAGTCAGGCCCGATCTCGGTGAACTCTATGCCCAGTGTTTCAACCGCGGTTCCTGAGTTAAATTGCCTGATGTTTTCCAGGTCGGGTGTTTTTTTCCAGATAGTCACTTTGATCTCGTGGTGTTGCCGACAGAACGCATAGTTTACTCGTTCCGGCAGCGCCTAACCCTGTTGGCCGTGATGGAGCGTTAATACCTCTGGCGAGCGGGATGGCAGGCGCTTTCCGGGTGTGTGGAATTTCTTCAGCGACGCACGGTCAAAGCCAGCCAGCCTGTAATTAGTATTCTTTTTCAATGGCTTGAGGAGCTAGGACGTGAAGTCAATCAATGCAACAACAGGGTTAGTCGTGTTTGCACTGGCCATTGCCAGTCTGTCCGGCACGGCAATGGCGGACAACGCCTCCGTCGGTCGCAGTATTTCGGTTGTCGGCCAGGGCGAGGCTACCGGGCAACCGGACCAGGCCCAGGTCAATGCCGGCGTGCAGACTCAGGCCGCAACGGTTGCGGAAGCGTCCCGTGAGAATCAGGAGATTGTCGAACGCATTATGCAGGCGCTGGACAAGAGTGGCATCGACAAGAAAGACATTCAGACGACGAACTACAGTATCTGGCCCGAGCAACGGCATGATCCGCGCGGTAATGGCGAGGTCGCCGTGACTGGTTATAACGTTAACAACATCGTTAACGTCACGATTTCGGATGTCGACAAGGTGGGCGCAGTACTTGCGGCGCTGACCGATGCCGGAGCGAACTCGGTGCACGGTATCAGTTTCGGTGTAAAGGATACGGCAGCTCTCGAGCAAGGTGCCCGTGCCGCGGCGATGGCGGATGCGCGCAACCGTGCAGAAGCACTGGCTGACCTGGCCGGGGTCAAACTGGGCGAGGTGCAGTCCATCTCCATGTCACTGGGCGGCGGCTACCCTATGCCGATGATGGGTGGTGCGCGATTCGCGATGGCAGAAGCGTCGGCTGTCCCGGGAATTTCTCCCGGACAACTGAGTGTGTCGGTGCAGGTACAGGTTACTTACGCGATTCGTTAGTTTGTTTCAGGCGACAACCGGCCGGGACAAGCAACGTAAGGAGCAATGTGTTTGTATCGTCGTTGCTTGTTCCGCGACTGCACGCCGCCGGTTGTAACGAGGGTTGTGCTGTTGGCATCGCCAGCCGGCATCCGCCGTTTGGCAGCCGCTAACGTTCCAGTGCCGCGACCGGTTCAAAACCAGCGCGATGTTCACCGCACATCGGGCAGCTCCAGTCGCAGGGCAAGTCCTGCCAGCGGGTACCGGGTTCGATGCCGAGCTCGGGTACGCCATCGCGTTCTTCGTAGACGAAGCAATCGACCGGGCATATCCAGGCACGAAACGGCTCGCCGGTATCAGGCGCAGGGCCGGAACCACGTACTGCTGTGCTGCTATCCATGCGTTCTAGCATCGTTGCTGCACGCGGCCGAAAAAAGACTCGGACACGCACACTTGCGGACCTTGCGAACCGGATCTACCTGGGGTGTAGCGGGAGTGATTCGCCAGGTCGGGATGCAGTGTGCAGGTGCGCGTGCCGGAGTCAGGTCGGGTGGGATGGAACACGGAATTCTGTCGCCCTTGGTGAGCAGCGAAATACGAGTAAGGTTCTGCCCTGAAGCCGCCGTGTATTGCAGGGGCGATGCCGCGGGTATTGCATCTGGCAATCCACATCAGGCTGCAGAGCAGAAGGACGGATAGCATGACCGTTAACACGAGGCCGCTCGCAGGGCGCCATGCGCCACAACAATGGTTGGCGACGTCAGGTACTTGTCTGGCCGGTCCGGATGTTCGCTGCGGTCACGCTGAATGAAATTTCGAGGCAGTCGCGCCTCAGACTGCGGGTCCCGCTTGTTCTGTTGCGGGCTCTGATACACGTCACCGGCTTCTGCCAATACTGACTGCGGCCTTTGCGTCGGCGTCTCGCGCGTATGGCTCGTCCGCGCGAGACGCAAGCGCCCGCACGGGACTTCAGGTTGTCTCGCCGTGTACGGGCAGTCAGGTTGTGGCTGTGCTGTAGGCATGTGGGCAGTATCGATGCCGGATTGGGGGCGCAATTGCCGTATGCCTACAGGTTAGGAGCCTGAATCAAATACGACAAGCGATAAAAAATGGCTCTTGATATCAATATAATCGATATTAAAGGCGCAACCGGACCTACAGTTGGCGGCGGCTAGCGTTTCGCCAGAGAGCCTGCCAGATCGCGGATCTGTGTGAGTGCGGTATCCAGTAATCCGCTTTCCGGGTTGCTTGGATACACGAGGTAGGCGGGCAATTGAAACGCGGGCGCGGAATCGACCCGGTGCAGGCGCTGGTCGGCCAGGTATTTGCTGACTGTCCGCAATGGGAAGTACCCGCAACCGCCGTGCATCAACAGGTATTCAATGCCTATCCAGCCAACATTGGCAGTCAAGCCGAAACCACTGATATCCGGAAATTGCGCCGCGTGTCGGGCCATGAATTCGGGGCCCCAGTCGACGTGCACGTAGGTATCGAGCGCAGCCGAGACGTTTTCAAGTTTGTCCGTAGATACGAGGATGAGCTCCTCCACCAACAAAGGCTCGACCGTCAGGCCGGGCCGGCTTTGCGGCGTATAGAGCACAGCAATGTCGATGCCACCTTCGACGAGCCCCAGCATCAGGTCGTCTTCGAAGCCGATCTCGGTACGCAACGCAATGTCAGGTGCTGTGTGCCGCATCGCGCCGAGCCATGGCAACAGCAGGTCTTCCCAGAGTGCAAAGCGAGCCCCGATGGTTAACGACGCACGAAACCCGTGCGGCACGCCAACCGCCTGGTGCGCGCGTTCAACCGTTCTCAGCAGTGAAACGGCGTACTTCTGAAACAACTGGCCTTCGGCGGTGAGAAAAGCGCCGGCCTTGTTACGAACAAAAAGCCGACAACCCAATTGTTGTTCCAGCGACTGGATCCGGGCACTGACAGTGGACTGGGTGACAAACAGTCGTTCCGCGGCCTTGACGAAATTGCCAGCGGATACGACTGTCAAGAAAGTGCGCGCGAGCTCTGTGTCCATTCCGGTCCTCCTGCCGCTGATCGCCAAAACAGATAGGTCAGGTCGGGCGCGTACGGTACGTTATTGGAGTTCAAGATGACCAGGCGTCGCCGATAGATGTTATTTGCGCCTGGTCTCCGGTCGCATCGTTGCCCTGCAAGGTTTACAGGTGGAAGTGGCCTTCGCGTTCTGGTTGGTAAATTATATCGACCACTTTCACGGTGGTGTTATGCCCGCCGGGTAACGGCCATTCGATGGTCTGGCCTACAGAAAGCCCAAGCAACGCACTGCCAATCGGCGCCGTAATGGAGATGACGTCGGACCGGTTGTTCTGTGTATCTTTCGGGTACACCAGGGTTAGTTCGAATACTTTGCCGGTCGGTTCGATCGCGAACTTGACCCTTGAATTCATGGTAACCACGGTGGGCGGAATGTCCTGCGGCGGCAAAATGGTCGCGCGCCGCAGCTCTTCACTCAAACCCTGGATCGTCATTGATTCGGTATCAGCCCGGCCTCGCAGCACGGCTTCAATGCGCTGCAGATCGGTGGATGACACACTGATATTTTCGGTTGTTTGCATAGCCTGGAACCTCCTTGATCGTTGCTGCTATTACCAAGCCGGGCGAAAGCCGGCAGCGCCAAGGCAACCCGGTGTTGCTTTGGGCACAATAGTAAAGGCGGGGTGATGTAGCCCATCATAGCTAAAGAAAAAAAACAGGCAAGCTCTGTCGCGAATTCTGGAGTTGATCCAGGTCAATGCGGGTAACAGGCCGCTGACTCACACTACGGCGCATGAATACTGATTGCCATTTTGATCCGGAAATGCTTCGTCGTTACAGCGAATCCGGGCCTCGCTATACGTCTTATCCCACCGCACCGCAGTTTCGCGAGGAATTCAACGCAGCCGATTTTCAGCGGCATGCCAGTAACAGCAACGCGGAACCGATACCACGCCAACTTTCGTTGTACGCGCATGTGCCGTACTGCTTCAGTCCCTGTTTCTATTGCGGATGTAACCGGGTTATCACCCGAGACGAACGTCGGGGAGAGCATTATATTGAGCGCTTGCTTCTCGAACTGGCTATGGTCGCGCCATTGTTTGCCCGCGACCGGGACGTTTGTCAGGTTCATTTCGGTGGCGGTACTCCCAATTTCCTGAAACCCGGACAACTTGGGCGAGTGCTTGCGAGCATGGGACGCCACTTTCATTTCAGCGATGCCCCAGACCGAGATTTCTCGATCGAGCTGGATCCGCGCTATGTCAGTGTCGGAGATATTGCGGAACTGGCGCAGCTGGGGTTCAACCGGGCCAGTTTGGGGGTGCAGGATTTTGACCCGGCGGTACAAGCGGCGGTCAATCGCGTTCAAAGTATCCAAGAGACGCTGGCCATTATTGAGGCATGTCACCAGTACGGAATGCGTTCCGTCAATGTCGACCTGATCTACGGACTGCCGCGACAGACCTATGCAGGTTTTTCTGCCACTCTTGACACTATAATTTCAGCAGCGCCAGGGCGAGTCGCTATTTATGGTTATGCGCACATGCCCGGTCTGTTCAAGGCGCAGAAGCAAATCCAGCCCGAAGAGTTGCCCGACCGCGAAGGTCGTCTTGGGCTGCTGACAGTGGCGATCAACAAACTCACGAGCGCCGGTTACGAATACATCGGCATGGACCATTTCGCATTGGCAACCGACGACCTTTCCCGTGCCCGGCAAGCGCGGGATCTGCACCGGAATTTCATGGGTTATACGACGCACGCGGACTGCGATCTCATAGGGCTTGGGGTCAGTGCGATCAGTCACGTGGGCGACAGCTATTCCCAGAACCCGCGCGATCTCACGAGCTGGGAAGCGGCGCTGGACAATGATCGCCTGCCGGTTTGGCGTGGTGTGTCCCTGAGTGCTGACGATATTGTTCGTGCCGAAGTCATTCAGCAACTCATGTGCGGAGCGGAAGTGCGGGTCAGGGAGATCGAGCGTCGATTCGGTATAAGCTTCAGTGATTATTTTGCCAATGAACAAGAACAGCTCGAAAGCCTGCAAGGCGACGGTCTGATCACCATCGATTCGGAGTGCATCACTGTTACATCGCGCGGCCGGTACCTGTTGCGTATAATTGCAATGTGCTTCGACCACTACCAACAACCCGTCAATACCGCGACTGCCAACTATTCGCAAGTTGTCTGATTTGGTCTGTCCGTCATTGTTCCTGCGTATCCAGAGTATGAGCACGGACCGCGAGTCGGCGCTTGGTCGAGGCATGGCCACTAATGACGGTGATGAGTATCATTTCTGCAGTACCTGCGCCTTTTCGACAGCCTGTATCGACCGCGGTTACGACAAGTCGCGGCTGCGGCAATTACATGTACTTGTCGAACACGTTGGTCCGTACCGCGCAGGCGAACACATTTTTCGTGAAGGAGATGAGTTCAATGCGCTGGCGGGCATTCGCGCCGGAACAGTCAAGACTTACGTTACCGACCTGAATGGCCGGGAGCAGGTGCAGGGCTTCTTTCTACCCGGTGAGGTGATCGGGCTCAATGCAATTTCGCAATCACGCTATCCGTGCAATGCTGTTGCTCTTGATGATGTTCTGCTATGTCGCTTCTCATTCCCCAAAATGGCGGTGCTGGCGGCAAGCATGCCCGGTTTGCAGCAACAACTTTTTCGTTTGCTGAGTGAGGACATTGGCAAGGCCGCTTTGCTGGCGGGTGATTTCACTGCCGATGAGCGGCTCGCAGCCTTTCTCCTTATTCTGTCGCGTCGCTACGAAGCACGCGGACTGTCGGCTAAGCGTTTTCGTCTGACGATGGCACGGACCGATATCGCCAACTATCTGCGACTCGCAGCGGAAACGGTCAGTCGCATCCTCAATCGCTTCCAGCATGACGGACTCATTCGTGTCGAACGACGTGAGGTCGAGCTGCTCGACTTGCCGCGATTGCGAACCGTCGCAGCGAACGTGTTGCGAAACTAAACCGCACTTGATCTGGATCAGGGCGCGTGATTGCACCGCCCGGCACGATCTCCTGCATACCGTCGGGAGATGAAAAATGAGTACGACCAAGAAACTCTGGATAGGCCTCGGCACCTTGCTTGCCGTATCCTTTGGCGTTCTGCTCTGGGTGGGTGGCGAGATCCATCGGCAGGCACCCCCTATGCCGGAACAGGTAGTCACGGAATCCGGTGACGTCGTGTTTACGCGCGCGGATATCGAACGCGGCCGCCAGGTCTGGCAATCGATAGGTGGTCAACAACTGGGCTCGATCTGGGGGCACGGTGGCTATGTTGCGCCTGACTGGACGGCTGACTGGCTGCATCGCGAAGCCGTTGCGACCCTCGATTTGTGGGCGCGCCGCGATGTCCGCAGTGGCTATGACGAGTTACCCGCGGGCCAGCAGGCGGATTTCATAGTGCGATTGCAAACGTCGATCCGCCGCAATACCTGGGATACGGACAGGGCAGAGATCACGATTGACGATGACAGGGCCGCAGCGATTGCCCTTGTCAGCAAGCACTATGACAGTCTGTTCAGTGCGGACCCGGCGACAGTAGATTTGCGTGAAGCGTACGCGATGAAGAACAACACGGTGCCGGACGCCGAGCATCGCGCAGATATGTCGGCATTCTTCTGGTGGACGGCATGGGCTGCGGTGACCGAACGTCCCGGCAAGGAAATTACCTATACCAACAACTGGCCTGCCGACGAACTGGTTGGCAATACACCGCCGACCAGTGCTTTCATGTGGACGGTATTCAGCGTGTTGTTCCTGCTCGCAGGTATTGCATTGCTGGGCTGGTATCACGCTGTTAGCGCACACACGGAAGTCGCTCCCGACAAACTGCCGGAAACAGACCCGCTTGCAGCAATCGCCGTTACGCCGTCGATGCGGGCCACAGCCAAATACTTTTGGGTGGTTATTGCGCTGTTTCTTACGCAGATATTGCTTGGCGCAATAACGGCGCACTATCAGGTGGAAGGGCAGGAGTTGTACGGCTTTGCTATCAGCGACATTCTGCCGTACTCGCTAACCCGCACCTGGCATACGCAGTTGGCGGTGCTCTGGATAGCCACGGCATGGCTCGCCACCGGCCTCTACATTGCACCCGCTATTTCCGGCCACGAACCGAGGTTTCAGCGGCTGGGTGTCAACCTGTTATGGGTCTGCCTGCTGGTAATAGTCATCGGGGCATTCGCTGGCCAGTGGTTTGCGGTCATGCAAAAGCTCGGCCTTGAACGCAATTTCTGGTTCGGACATCAGGGCTGGGAGTACGTTGATATCGGCCGGTTCTGGCAGTGGTTCCTGTTTGCGGGTCTCGGCATCTGGTTAACGTTGGTGGGTCGCGCCTTGTGGCCGGCCATTCAGCGACGTGACGAGTCGCGCTCCATCGTCAGCCTGTTCTTCCTGTCCACAGTTGCTATTGGCCTGTTCTACGGTGCGGGTCTGATGTGGAACGAGCATACTCACATGTCAATGGTGGAGTACTGGCGCTGGTGGGTAGTGCATCTGTGGGTCGAAGGCTTCTTCGAAGTGTTCGCCACTGCCGTCATAGCATTCCTGTTCACGCGGCTTGGTCTGCTCAGGGTCAGTGTGGCGACGGTTGCCGTGCTGGTCGCAACGATGGTGTTCATGGCCGGCGGTGTGCTGGGTACTCTGCACCATCTGTACTTTTCCGGCACTCCGACAGCCGTGCTGGCAATAGGGGCATCGTTCTCGGCCCTCGAAGTGGTGCCGCTGGCGTACATCGGCTTTGAGGCCTATCACACTTACCGGCACGGCAAGGCAACACCGTGGATGCAGCGCTATCACTGGCCGATCATGTTCTTCACTGCTGTTGCGTTCTGGAATCTCGTGGGTGCGGGCCTGTTCGGCTTCCTGATTAATCCGCCGTTGCCGCTCTACTACATGCAGGGGTTGAACCTGACGCCGTTGCACGGTCACACCGCATTGTTCGGCGTGTACGGCATGCTGGGAATCGGCCTGATGCTGTTTTGCCTGCGTGGAATCAAGCCGGCAGCGCACTGGAACAATGGCGCACTGAAGGCTTGCTTCTGGTCGCTGAACATAGGTCTGTCCGGCATGGCGTTGATGACCTTGCTGCCGCTCGGAATCCTGCAACTGATTGCAGCAATTGACCACGGCTACTGGTACGCGCGGTCCGCTGAGTTCATGCAGCAGCCCATTGTCGACCTGCTGGTCTGGATGCGGGTGCCCGGCGACACGTTGTTCAGCGTTGGCGCTTTATCGCTGGCCTGGTTTGTTCTTCGCCTCTGGGTCGGGCCTCGCAAAGCAAGGGCCGAACTGCCGGACAATGCGGAGCCTGCAAAACGATGACCCGCAGGGCTGCTACGCTCATTGTCGCCACGGATTGATGCACCGGTGATGGAGTTCTATCCGGATATCAAGTTTGTGCACGTAACGGCTGTGCTCGCCAGTGGCACGATATTCCTGTTGCGAGGAGTTGCACTGCAAACTGGCGGGAAATGGGCTATGGCTGCGCCGATGCGCTATCTGAGTTACAGCGTCGACACCGTGTTGCTGACTGCCGCGTTGATGTTGCTGACAATTCTGCCATCGGCACTGTATGTCAACGGCTGGCTACTGCTCAAAATCAGTTTGCTGGTGGTTTACGTTTCGCTGGGTACGTTCGCGCTCAAGAGGGGACGTACCGCACGCACTCGACTGATGTGTTTCGTTTCCGCACTGTTCGTCTATGCCTGCATGTACATGATTGCACGCACACACGATCCGTTCGGGCCGGTCCATTACTTTCAGAAATTGTTCGCATGAGCACTGATCGTTCGACCCGTTTCGTGCCGTTTTCCTACGGCTTCCGGCCATTCTTTCTATTGGCGGGTATCTACGCTGTTTTCGGCGTGCTCTCCTGGTTGTGGGTTTACCGGAGCGGGCTGATGCCGCTTGGCAGCGTCCCGTCCCAGTTCTGGCACGGCCATGAGATGTTGTACGGATTCGTCGCCGCGGCAATTGCCGGCTTTATGCTGACGGCCGTTCCGAGCTGGACGGGCAGCCGCGGCTACGCGGGCAAGCCGCTGCAGTTGCTGGTGTTTCTGTGGTTGGCCGGGCGCCTTGCTTTTCTTTTCGCCGGTAGTCTGCCGTTCTGGCTGCTCGCGGCTATCGAACTGGCGTTTGTTCCGGCGTTGATGCTGATACTTGCGCCTTCGTTGCTGCGAACCTGGAGCCGCAACACGCCGTTGCTGCTGGTGCTGTTGCTGTTCTGGGCAGGCGATGCCATGTTCATGCTGGGGTTGGCGAATTCCGAAACAGTCATGAGTGCGCGCGGCTTGCGGGTGGGGATCAACCTCGTTCTGGTTCTGCTCACCGTTATCGGTGGCCGCATAGTGCCGGCATTCACGGGCAATGCCCTGCGCGCGCACGCTGTGCCGGTGCAGATGCGCAGTAGTGCGCTACTGGACCGGTTCACTATTGTTGCCATGCTGGCTTACGCCATCGCGGACATCATTGCGCCGCTGCATAGCAACACGGGCTGGATCGCATTAATTGCAGCGCTTGCACAGTGCGTGCGTTTGAGTGGCTGGCAGGGTATGCGCACCCTGTCTCAGCCGATCGTCTGGGTGTTGCACGTTGCGTATCTTTGGTTGCCAGTAGGCCTGGCGCTGAAAGCGTTGTACCTGCTTGGCGGATTCGCCTGGGCTGCGCACTGGCAGCATGCACTCGGTGCAGGTGCCGCTGGCACCATGATTCTGGCGGTCATGACCCGGGCATCGCTCGGACATACCGGGCGGCCGCTCGTCGTAAACCGACTGACGATTGCGGCCTACGTTCTATTGGTACTGGCGGTCACAATCCGTGTTTTCGGCGCGGCGGTCTTGTCGTTGCCGTACCAGACCGTTGTCTTGCTGGCGGGCGGATTGTGGGCCGCGGCGTTTTCCTTGTTCGTTGTAGTCTACACCCCGGTGTTGCTCTTGCCGCGGTGTGACGGCAAGCCCGGTTAGCTGACGGCATGCTCCAGCAGCCGGAGCGTGCCGGCGTCCGCATCGAGCTCGGCGTTGATGCCAATGGGCACCACCGTTTGATCACTGACGTGGCCAATCATCAGGCCACTGATGAACGGAACCCCTAGCGGCTCGCACCGTTGCCGCAGAACTTCCTCTACGCTGTAGCTGTTGCCGGATACGCTGGGTACGTCGGTGAATTTACCAAAGGCCAGACCAGCGACCTGCTGCAAGCGCCCGGCAAGCCACAATTGGGTCAGCATGCGATCGATGCTGTACGGCGCTTCGCTCACGTCTTCCAGGAACAGAATTTTGTCGCGGAAGTCGGGTTCGTACGGCGTACCGATCAAGGTCGCGAGCAAACTCAGGTTGCCGCCGATCAAGCGGCCTCGTGCTTTGCCACCGACAAAGTAAGTGACGCGGTTTTCCCGTTCGACTTTCCCCGGGCCTGCCTCGAACGGCGGTGCATGACCGATAATTGCCGTGTCGCGAGGTTCGCGAACGACTTTTTCAAACTCCTGCAGCGTGTAATCCGTGTACGTTTGTCCCGCGATCGGCCCGTGAAAGCCGACCTGTCCGGTCTTGACGTGTATGGCGGTGTGCAGCGCTGTTATGTCGCTGTAACCCAGCAGCACCTTCGGGTTGTTGGCTATCACGTCGTAGTCGAGGTACGGCAGTATGCGCGGGGTACCGTAGCCGCCGCGCAGACAGAAGATGCCATCGACATCTTTATCGGCAAACATGCGATTGACGTCATCGGCGCGTTGCTGATCAGTTCCGGCCAGGTATTGATTGCGTTCGAAAAGGTATTGGCCCGTGCGCACGGAGAAGCCCAGCGATTCGATAATTTCGCTGGCGAACCGAATGTCTTCGTTCTGCTGCGTGTTGCTGGCGGGGGAGATGAGGCCGATCGTGTCGCCCTTTTTCAGGCGGCGCGGTTTCACGGGGTTCATTTGTCGCTCGCTGGCAATGCCGCCAGTGGCCTGTTGGGCAAGTGCGGCGCCACTGGAGCCGGCAACCGCGGTAGTGACCAGAGTCTGCAAAACTTTTCGACGATTCATTCAGAGCTACCCGTTTGTGCGAAAGGCCAATGGTATACCGGATCCGGCAGCGAATGCCCGTGTTGCTCGCAGCGCGGTTGTGCGGCTTGATTTGCAGTAAATAGATTGCGCGTTGTGGTCAGTTCGGCACCGTCCGCAGTCGCCAGCCGGCCCGGCGGTTCAAGCCAATGCACTGTGCTGCAGGCTGTCGCCTTAGCGGGTCTTGAGCAGCACGTAGTGAGCGGCGAGTGGGCCAGTGACTGCCTGGCCGCTCTGGTCCAGGTGTATCAGTTGATTCTCGCCCACCTTGTACGACTGCGTGGCGCCCTGTTTGCTCACCAGCTTCACAGCACTGCCGCTCGGGTTCCACTCGAACGTGCCCGTGTCCGTGAATACTTTCCCGGTCTTGCCGAGATAGCGGCTCTGTCGCGAAAACGTCCCGTCCATGTGCAGGGTTACGAGCGTGTCAATTCCTGCGCAGTCTGCACAGGGCAGGACCGCGGCGTAACTGCCCGCCCAGTCGAGAGAGATTCTGCTGTTGTGCGCCGGGTCTGCGGTGGCGGCCTCGATCGGCATCGGGCTGTCTGTCGGCTTTGGCTGAATGGCACTGCAAGCGGTCAAGGCCATGAGGCTGGCTGTCATGATAGTTTTCATACGTGGATCGTGAAACAAGCTGCCCTGTTCGTCAAAGTTTTCTCTGCATCTTTTCGTTCCGCTCTTATCAGCGGTGCGCAATGCCTTACGGGATTTCGTATTCGAGATGGTGCGTTGCGTACTCATCCTGAGACAAATTCGTGCTTAGACTGGGCAGGACGCTTTGCAGCATCTCGGGCAGCTTGTACGGCGGATTGATAACAAACAGGCCGCTGCCATAAAGCCCGGCATCCGCAGAACGACCATCGCGTACTTGCAGCCGTGCGTCCAGCCAGCGCGAACCCGCAAACCGGCGCAGCTCCTCGCCCAGCTTTTCCGCCTCACGGCTACCAAGCAGCGGATACCAGAGTGCATAAACACCGGTTGCGAAGCGCCGTTGTGCGTCGCGCAGCGCATCGACCACTCGCGCATAATCGGCTTTCACTTCGTAGCTCGGGTCTATCATGACCAGTGCCCGACGCGGTTCAGGCGGCAACAGGCCGGTCAGTGCCTTGAAGCCATCCGCTTTCTGCACCCGGACATGGCGACTGTGCCGATAGCGGTCATCCAGCGTGGCGTGGTCGGTTGAATGCAATTCGCTGAGCCAGAGTTTGTCACCGGCCCGTAGCAGTTGTTCGGCAATAACAGGCGAACCCGGGTAATTGCGCAACGTGCCGTCGGGATTGATCTGGCGGACAAGCTCAACGTAACGCTGCAAGGCCTCCGGCAGGTCTTTTGTTCGCCACAAGCGTTCGATACCTTCGCGCGCTTCGTTGGTATGCGCGGCATTGCTATTGTCGAGGCGGTACATGCCTGCGCCAGCGTGAGTGT
Source organism: Woeseia oceani (assembly GCF_001677435.1). Lineage (GTDB taxonomy): Bacteria > Pseudomonadota > Gammaproteobacteria > Steroidobacterales > Woeseiaceae > Woeseia > Woeseia oceani. Next base: position 3,625,649 of record NZ_CP016268.1, on the reverse strand, counting down.
CGATGTACCACAGGCGCTTGTCTTTCTCCGTGAGGTAGCGGAGCAATTCGGCAAGGATGCTGTGCTTCAGGACGTCGGCGTGGTTGCCGGCATGGTAGCTGTGGCGATAACTGAGCATGATTCCGGTGTCAGGACGAGGGGCGGGTAGCCCGGTGAGCAAAATTCGTATCGGCCGAATGGTAGCAGGCGCGGCCGGATGGCCCCGACCTTTGTTACTCTCCTGACAGCCTGGTTTTCTTCTGCGCGCTGTTGCGCGCGCTTTGAGCGGATGGCAGCGCGTTCATGACAAATTTCCACACGGATGAATCACGCCATGCACAGTGAAAACCTGCGCGGCATAGCCTTGATGCTCGCGGCCATGCTGGTGCTGTCGGTCATGGATGCGGCCATGAAGGAACTGGCGGGCATCTACCCGGCGTTGCAGGTTGCCGCATTGCGTGGATTGGTGTCGTTGCCGATCCTGTTTGCCTGGGTGATATTGCGTGAGCGCAGTCTGGCGACGCTGTTTGCGGTTCGCTGGCACTGGCAGATCGGCCGTGGTCTGCTCGGCATGTTGATGTTGACGAGCTTCATCTACGGCATCAGTCGAATGCCGTTGTCCGAGGCTTATTCGCTGTTTTTCGTGGCGCCGTTACTCATCACGGCAATGTCCGTACTCTTGCTCGGTGAAGCCGTGGGTCCGCGCCGCTGGATGGCCGTCGTGGTTGGCTTCGGTGGCGTCATGGTCATCTTGCGCCCGGGTGTGGTCACACCCAGCCTGGCTACGGTTGCCGTGCTGGTCAGCGCGACCTGCTATGCGCTGAACGCGATCAGCGTTCGTATCGTCGGCCGCACCGATTCGACGGCGTCGATGTCGTTCTGGTTCGTTGCCGTTGTCGCGGTGGGTGCCGGCGCGCTCGCCTTTCCGGACTGGCAGCCAGTGCGCGTAGCGGACATAGGTTGGCTGGCCACGCTGGCGATTACCGGCGCACTCGGCCAGATGCTGATCACGGCAGCATTTCGTTGCGCACCGGTCTCGGTGGTTGCGCCCTTCGAGTACACCACGCTGTTCTGGGGAGTTGCCCTCGACCTTGCAATCTGGGGCGAGTTGCCACCGCCCATTGTATTTGTTGGCGCTGCAGTCATTATCGCCAGCGGCTTGTACCTCATTCACCGCGAACGCCAGTCGGCATTGGTGGTTTCGCCGAGCATAGAGACGCTGTCCGAAGCCGGCCGCGACTAGCCATCGCCGGCTGTGCGCTAACGAAGTCGTACTGACCTTACGCTCACCAGCCGCCGGTCTGGCGACCCCCGAATCCTCTCTGTTCTGAATCGATGCACCTGCTTGCGCCAGTGGTCTGCTGCGCAGCAATGTCAAAAGAGCACGGTGATCAGAGTTGCTGCGACACTGTCGCGCATGCCGCAACGCCGGCCACCGGCCGTTCTGATTCGGCCTTCGGGAACCTTCCTGTAGTGAGCTGCATCTTGCTGCGCAGACCCCTCTGTTTGCGAGAGTAGCCAATGAAAAACTACCCAGTTCTGCTTCTGACGTTATTGCTGAGCGCTTTTTTTGTGAGTGCTTGTTCTGATCACGATTCCGCCAGGACGCCTGCACCGCCGCCGCCACCGCCGGAACCGGTTTTCGACCCGCAAGCGACATTCCGCTATGACACCTTTGGTGACGAAGCCTTGTGGACCGATGTATTGCGCTATCACGAAGTGGTTGCAACCATCAGTCCCGAGACCGCGCTCGCGGTGGGGCTGAAAGTGGATGCGGAAGCCTTGCCGCCAGGCATTCTGGAAACAGCCGACCTCACTGATCCGGCGACCACCGTCGCCTTGCTGGAACTGGATGCGGTCGTTGGTATCAATGCCGAAGTTGCTGCCGACGGGACCGTAACAAGTTTCGGTATTACCTGTGCTTTGTGCCATTCCGATGTCGACGATTCGGTAGCGCCGGGCATAGGCGTGCGTCAGGATGGCTGGGCAGCGACTGATCTTGACCCGGGTCTGATCCTGTCTCTGTCGCCGTATTTCGATGACAAGCCGGATCAACGTGCCGAGTTGCAGTCATGGGGTCCCGGCAAATACGACCCCTACTGGAATCACGATGGCATCAGCGATCCGGTCGTGATCGCACCGGCCTACGGCTTGCGGGATGTCGCACTGGAAACCTACACCGGTGAAGGGCCGGTCTCTTACTGGAATGCCTACGTTGCTGTTACCCAGATGGGAGGTCAGGGCACCTTCGTCGAGCCTGAGCTGAACATCGAGGTACACGCGGACCCCGATTTGGTGACGCCCAAACTGCCGGCATTGCTGGAGTACCAGCACAGTCTCGAAGCCCCTGTGCCGCCAGCCGGCAGCTACGACCCGGAAGCCGCTGAACGTGGACGGGTCTTGTTTACCGGCAAAGCCGGGTGTGAAGGATGTCACTCCGGACCTCGTTTCACCGATGCGAACACGACTTTGCACGAAGCGCACGAAGTTGGTGCCGATCCCTTGTACGCCACGCGCACAATCACCAAGCGCTACCGGACGACGCCGCTGCGAGGACTGTTGCAGCACCCGCCGTACTACCACAACGGCGAATTCGCGACGCTGGCTGACGTGGTTGAGCACTACGACCTGGTCATGAACCTCGGCTTGTTTGATGAGGAAAAGTCGGATCTCGCCGAGTACCTGAAATCCCTTTAGCCCCGGTCGCCGGCCACGGGAACCTTTTTCGTGGCCGTGCATCTTGGGGGCATCGCAACTGACCAATAGCCAAACCGGCCTTAGAGGAATTCACGATGAAACGCAGTACGCAAAATTCGCAATCAACATCGCTGTTGCTGGAGACCGCGCAAAATACCCGGCGGCAATTCATTCGCGGGGCTGGCGCGTTGACCTTTTCCGGTGTGGCAGTCGCCATGCTTGGTGGCCGCTCAACCGCGCTGGCGGCCGGTACGGCCGATGACGCCGTAGCCCAGGATGTTCGCATTCTGAACACGGCTATCGCAGCGGAGCACGAGGCCGTCGCTGCCTACCAGGTTGGCGCCGAAAGCGGCTTGCTGGAACCGGCGGTACTGAAAGTCGCCGTCGCGTTTCAGGGGCACCATAAGGAACACGTTGACGCGCTGGTCAAAGCGGTGCGCAGCCTCGGCGGGCAGGATGTGCACGCAAGGGCGGACTACAATTTCCCGGTGGACAGACTGCAACGGCAAGGCGACGTCCTGCAGTTCGCCGCCGGTCTGGAACGCGGAGCGGTAAGTGCTTACGCCGGTGCAATTCCGGTGTTTGGCAACCGGGACCTGTCCGCTGCGGCCGCCAGCATTCTGGCCGACGAGGCGATGCACTGGGCCGTGCTGCGCCAGGCGCTCGGCCTCGACCCGGTGCCCGGCGCTTTCTTCTCCTGAGTCCTGTGCCGGCCCGGTATTGCTCGTGACCCGATTAGCGGCTGCACTGACCGTCTCGCTGGCAGCGACAGCACTCCCCCTGTTGTCGTTGCTGGCGGGCGCGACTCCGCCGTCCGCCGATCTCGCGGCTGGTGAGCAAAGCTATGCCAAGTGCATGGGCTGCCACTCGCCGGACCGCAACCGAACCGGGCCGCTGCATTGCGGTTTGCTGGGCCGCGCCGCTGGCACCGTGCCGGGCTATGATTACTCCAGTGCGATGCGCGATGCTGGCATGATCTGGACAGTCTCCACCCTTGATCGTTTTCTGCAAGCGCCGCTGACCATGCTGCCCGGCACCTCGATGGGCTTCGTGGGACTGGCCGATGCCACGGAGCGGCGCAATCTGATCGCCTGGATCGCTACGCTCGATGAGACGTCGCCATTGTGCGCTGACGTCATACAACCCTGAACGAGGAGCAACGAAATGCCGAGTACAGCTGCCTCTGTCCAAACAAGCTTCGCCCACCTCAGTGATGAGGACATCCTGCCGCGAGTGTTAGACGGCGATATCGACGCGTATGAGGGCATCATGCGTCACCACAACCAGCGCCTGTTCCGGGTGGCGCGCAGCATTGTTACCGACGACGCGGAAGCGATGGACGTGGTCCAGGAGTCGTTCATTCAGGCTTATCAAAAGCTGGGTGAATTGCGCGAGGCGGGCGCATTGCCAACCTGGCTTGCACGAATTACCCGCAATGCCGCTCTCATGCGCTTGCGCAAGAGCCGGAGGATGCAGTACATGGACGAACCTGACTTCGAGAATGTCATGAACCTGTCGACCGCCGTCAAGCGGCCTGAACAACCGGACGCAAAACTGGCCAATACCGAGTTACGCCGCCTGCTCGAGTCTTGTATCGACGAACTCCCGGATGCTTTTCGGGCGGTGTTTATGCTACGTGCGATCGAGCATTGTTCGATCGTGGATACGGCCGAGATTCTTGAAATCAAGGAGGCGACCGTCAAGACGCGATTTCACCGTGCGCGACTCCTGCTGCAAAAGCGACTGCTGGAGTACAGCGAAGCGGACGGCGTGTCCGTGCACGAGTTCGCAGGCCATCGCTGCGACAGAATTGTGCAGAACGTATTGCAGGAATTACGCGCAACCAAAGGCAGGCCCGCGCCTGACAAAGGATAGCGGCCGGCTGGATTGAGTAGTCTGCTACTTGCCGACGGGCCATTCCGATACCGCGTCCTGTCGTTGATTAGGTATGCTGTGTTCGCCGACTGGATAAAAAAACGCCGCCCGGCGAGCGGTGCTGGCGAGGGGCACAGCAGTGGACGAACACACAGGGCCTGTCTACGAGGTCACTCTAAGTGTGCATGCCGAGGTGGCCGACGGGTTCGACCAGTGGCTCGCGGAGCACGTCACGGACATGCTGAAACTGCCGGGCTTTGTCGCTGCCGATGCGAGCGTGATGGATGACAGCGATGGGCGAGTGACGCGCGTCGTGCGCTATTTCCTGGCGAGTGATCAGGACCTGGAAAACTACCTGGCCGGCCCCGCAGCCGCAATGCGCCAGCAGACCAGCGAGCAGTTCGGCAGCCATTTCGAAGCGAGCCGACGCATCCTGCGCAGCAACGCGTTTTCGTCGCTCAATTCCATTGCAAAACCACGCTGCCTGAATTGCGGCACGGCATTGGCTGGCCAGTACTGCGGGCACTGTGGTCAGCGAGCGAAATCCCGTTTGATCAGTGTCTGGGAACTAGTGAAAGATGCCTTCGGTGACCTTCTGGACGTCGATTCACGATTGTGGCAGACCATGGTGCAACTGGCCTTCCGGCCTGGCCGCCTGACCCGGGAGTACCTGCAGGGAAGGCGCGCCCGCTACATGCCGCCATTTCGCACCTACCTTGTATTGAGTCTGCTGTTTTTTCTGGTGGCGTTTTTTGATCCGAAAGAAGAGTTCAGCATCTTCTTCGAGCCCGTTGCCGGGTCGGCACAAGATTCGGCAAACGAAGCGAACGAGATCGAAAACGCCCGGCAGGAATTGCTCAGTGAACTGGAGGCGGAAGGCATACTCATCAAGCCATCTACGGCCGATGATCCTGAGGCCCGGCTGCGGGTCGACGTTGATGGCAAAGAGCCTGACGCTGATTGCAATCTGCAGGATTACAACCCGGCCGAGTACGGCTGGTTTGGCCAGCGCCTGACACGCGAAAGGGCCCAACAGATTTGCAGGCGCTTTGCGGCCGAAGACGGCGAGGGTATTCGTGGTTTCCTCGATAAACTCCTCGAATACGTGCCGGCCGGTTTGTTCGTTCTGTTGCCGTTGATGGCTCTGGTCTTGAAGGTCCTGTATCCCTTGTCCGGGCGATACTACGTTGAGCACCTGTTGCTGATACTTCACTATCACGCGTTCGTGTTTCTTGCGTTGACGGTTGAGATTGTCATTGCGCGATTCGGCAATCTTATCGGCGTCGCTGACACGGTACAGGCGATACTGGTGACTGCGCTGGCGATTTACATACCCGTTTACTTGTACAAGACGTTGCGGCGGGTCTATGAGCAGGGACACCTGTTTACCTCGTTCAAGTTCACTCTCATCGTGCTTGCGTACTGGCTGGGACTGGCCACGCTGCTGCTCGTTATGGCGGCGTTTGCTGTGTTCACGGTGTAGTTCGTCGGGCAATGCCGCGATCGTCAGCGACCATCGCTCAGCGAGGCGCCACAATTGGTCGTTGTGCAGTCTGGCCACCCGGACCGACCTCTGCCCGGCATTGGCCCGCTTGACTGTCACCGGCTGACTGACGGCTTGTCAGACTGTTAGACTGGCCGGATGCTTATCTTTATTGGCGCCATAGTCGGCGCAGTCTTCGGCGGTTTTCCCGGACTCCTTATCGGCGGCGCGGCGGGCTATGTCATAGGCTGGGGCTTGCGCCAGTCCGTTCTGGGTAGTCTGCAAGCCGTTCAGGCGAACTTGCTGCATCCTACGTTCGCCATAATGGGGGCGCTGTGCAAGGCGGACAATGTCGTTACCCGCGACGAGATCCAGGTCGTCGAACGGATTTTCGACCAGCTCGCATTGTCGGCCGAGGCACGCGTGGCGGCGAAGGCCTCGTTCGCCGCTGGCAAAGCGCCCGATTTCGATCTTGATGCCGCGGTCGATGATTTTGCAGCCATTGCCCGTGGCCGAATGCCGCTGGTGCAACTGTTCCTGCAATTGCAGTGCATGGCCGTGGCAGCCGATGGTCAATTGCATCCGGCAGAGCACGAAATGCTGGTGCACATCGCACGCCGCCTCGGTCTGGAGGAGGTGGACGTTGCGCGACTGGAAGCCTTGTTGCGCGCCGCGACCGGCGAAGCGGCGGCGGGCCCCGGTGCACCGCCGTCCAGGGCACGTCTGGCCGATGCCTATGAAGCACTGGGCCTGCGTCCGGATGCGAGCCCCAGTGAAATCAAACGCGCTTACCGCAAGCTCATGAGCCAGAATCACCCTGACAAACTGGCAGCACGTGGCTTGCCGGAAAGCATGCGGCCAGTGGCGGAAGAACGTAGCCGGGAAATCAATACGGCCTACGATCTGATCAAAACGTCTCGCGATTTCAACTAAACAGTGCTGCAAGGCCGCTGTCCGATGCTCGATGCGTGGACCCGATTAACGCGCTAAGCTGCAGATTGACGAACCGGTATGGTCCGGTCTTGGAGCTGGGTACCCGGAATGTCAGAACCTGTTGCAAACAATATCCGCAATGATCGTGAGTCGCATTTACGCAGTCTGCTAAAAGCCATTTCCTATCGGATTACGGGTACGATAACGACGGCATTGCTGGTGCTGGCACTGACCGGTGATCTGTCGATCGCGTTAACTATTGGCGCGGTTGAGCCGGCCATCAAGCTGCTCATTTACTATTTGCACGAGCGAGCCTGGCAATGCATTCCGCGCGGCACTGTGCGGAGGTACTGGCGTCGTTTGCGCAAACGGTAAGAGCGTGCGGGTTTCGGATTGCGTGGAACCCGGTTCATTCATGCGACAAATGCCGGGTCTGCGGCAGCGGCAATCGCTAGGTACCGGTTCGGCTTGTTAGAATGCCGCAATAACTAAACGAGTACTGAAAAGTACAGGTAGATTTATGGTTGATTCCAAACAAGCTGTGCATATCATCAATGTGCCACTTGACCTTGGTGCGTCAAGGCGTGGCACGGATGCCGGCCCATCGGCGTTTCGCGTGGCAGGCCTTAGTGCGGCATTGCAACGTCTTGGCTACACAGTCAGTCAGGAAACCGATATACCGGTTCCGGCAATGGAAACGCGCAAGACTGACAATGCCAGCGCCCGGTTCAAAGACGAGATTCTCACTGTTTGTCAGGAGCTCGCCAGCACCACGTTGCAGGTCATGGACGCCGGTGAAATCCCGCTCGTCATCGGCGGCGACCATTCCATCGCCATGGGCACCGTCTCCGGCTTGTCTGCGCACTTCGCGAAAGCTCAGAAACGTCTCGGGCTGATCTGGTTTGACGCCCACGGCGATATGAACTTGCCTGAGAGCTCACCGAGCGGAAACATTCACGGCATGCCACTGTCGCACCTGATTGGCATGGGTGATCCGGATCTGTCAAACATTCTCGGCGCACACCCGGCGGTCGATGTGAAAAACGTGGTGCTGATCGGCATACGGGATATCGACCGGATCGAACGCGAGATCATTAACAAGTCCGGCGTGACGGCCTTCACCATGCGGGAAATCGACGAGATCGGCATGGCTCGTGTCGCGCGCAGAGCACTCGAAATCGTTAATGACGGCACGGCAGGATTCCACGTCAGCTTCGATCTGGACGGTTGTGATCCGGAGGTCATACCGGGAACCGGCACGACCGTGCCCGGCGGCGTGAGCTACCGCGAAGCACACTTGCTACTCGAGGAGTGCGCGGCGCACGGCGGCATGACGTCGATGGAAGTGGTCGAACTGAACCCGTTTCTCGACCACCGCAACGTGTCAGCCGAGCGCGCGGTAACGCTCATTCAAAGTGCATTCGGCCGCAGTATCCTCTAGCAGCCGCCAATGGCGGGCGACTGCCCCGCGTTTCAGGGCGTATCGGTAACAACCATGGTTTTGATCTGGCGATAACGCGACCGGAACAGGCGTCGTATGTCATCGGCAATCATCATGTTTGTTGGCACCAATATCAGCGTAATCAACGTTGCGAACAAGATTCCGAAGCCGAGCGAGATTGCCATTGGCACCAGGAACTGCGCTGATGATGACTGGTCCACGAGTAGCGGCAAAAGTCCGAAGAAGGTTGTCAGCGAGGTCAGCAGTACCGGCCTGAATCTCGCGACACCCGCCCGTTCAACAGCCGCGAGCAGTTTCTCGCCACCCGCCCGGTGCCGCTGATTGATGTAGTCGACCAGCACAAGGCTGTCATTAATCACAACGCCGGTTAATGCCATCAAACCAAGTACGCTCAGTATGGTAACGGTTTGCCCCATCAACCAGTGGCCAATAATCGCGCCTATGAAACCGAAGGGAATGACCGCCATAACGATCAATGGTTGCGCGTAAGATTTCAGCGGCAGCGCCAGCATGCAGTAGATAGCGAACAAGACAACGATCACGCCGAGTTGCAGACTGCCGAAGGTTTCCTGTTGGCGTCGTTGTTCGCCTTCAATTGTGTAGCTGATACCGGGGTATTTCACCAGCATTTCATCCAGGTGCGCGCGAATGTCGGCCAGCATGACTGTCATGTTGGTGTTGTCCTTGTCCACGTCCGCGGTTACGTTCAATACCCGGTAACCGTCGATGCGGCGAATTTCTGACGGGCCACGGCCCGGCTTGATACTGGCAACATTGGACAACGGAATCTGGCGTCCGTCCGGCGCAGTAATCAGCATTTCATTGAGTGATGCGATGGTGCTGCGTTCTCCGATCGGGTAACGGACCAGTACGCGGATGTCATCCCGGCCGCGTTGAATGCGTTGCGCCTGCAGGCCCTTGAACGCTTGTCCGACCTGGTTGACGATGTCGCTGCGGGTCAGGCCCAGCACATGGCCCTGGGGCGTCAGGTCGATTTGCAGCTCCTCTTTGCCATTCGACAAGCTGTCCGCAATCTCGAATACGCCCGGGTAGGTGGCGAGGTGGTTCTTGAGTTGGTCACCAACTGCACTCAGTGTCTGCAGCGAGTTGCCGCTGAACTGGACATCGATCGGGTCGCCTGCGCGGAAGAAGGAGGCGCGGAAAATCAGGCTTTCGGCACCCGGTACCGTGCCCACTGCGCGTCGCCATTCATTGTTCATTTCAGATATCGAAAACGGGATCGTACGATTCTGGCGGGGCACGGTTTCCATTTGGATGCGTGCGGACGTGTTGCTGACCGTGGTCAGAATATTCGTGATCATGCTTTGCCCGGTTTCCGGGTCGACGTATTTTTTCTGTAATGCGTCGGCCGCCTGGCTGATCTTTTCCGCATTACGGTTGGTGATTTCGAATGGCGTTCCCGCCGGCATTGCCAGTGAGGCCGTTGCTGTTTCTCCGGGCGATCGTTCGAAGGCCACAAAGCGTGTCCAGCCGCTGGTAATCAGCGCAATCATTATGATCAGGACGCCGGTAAATACGGCCATGGTCGAATAGCGGTGACGCAATGCCTTTTTCAATACCGGTTCGTAGTATTTGACGATGAAGTTTTCGAAATTGTCAGCGAAGCGGGTTTGCCAGGCCTGGAACCGTGATGCCTTTTTGCTCGACTCGTTTAATTTGATGTGCTTGAGGTGCGACGGCAGTATCAACTTTGACTCAATCAATGAGAACAGCAGCACCGGAATGACCACGGCGGGAATGGGTGCAAAGAATTCACCCAGCCGGCCTTCGATAAAAGCCAGCGGCATGAACGCGGCTATGGTTGTGAGAATGCCGAACGTGACGGGGATCGCGACTTCTTTCGTGCCCTGAATCGATGCGGCCAGGCCCGCCTCGCCGGTTCGCAGGCGTGCATACACATTTTCGCCGGTCACAATGGCATCGTCGACGACGATACCCAGCACGATGATGAAGCCGAACGCACTCATCATGTTCAGGCTGACATCGAACAAATACATGATGATGAACGCGCCGAAAAAGCTGATCGGAATGCCAAGGAATACCCAGATTGCGATAGCAGGGCGCAAGAACAGCGACAACAACAGGATGACGAGTATGCTGCCCTGGATGGCGCTGCTGGTCATGATGCCAAGCCGGTCCTTGAGGCGCGCCGAGTCATCGTCCCAGTAACTGAGCTCGAGTCCCACCGGCATCGAAGGCTGTTTCGACGCGATGTACTCTTTAACTTTTTCCGCGATTGCAATGGCGCTTTGGTTGCCGACGCGCGATACCGTTACAAAAGCGGCGTGTTTGCCGTTGAAGCGCGTACGCATCGAGTCTTCGACAAAGCCATCGATCACAGTGGCAATGTCGCCAACCCGCACGATGCTGCCGTCGGCGTTGGTTTTCACAACAATCTCTTCGAAGTCGGCGCGGCGGTAGGCCTGCCCCTTGGAGCGAATCAGTACATCGCCACTTTCCGTGCGCACGTTACCGCCCGACAAATCGACTGAGCTGCTGCGAATGGCTTGTGCAATATTGGCCAGTGTGACGTCGAATTCGCGCAGCCGGTCCGGCGATACTTCGATCGCTATCTCGTACTGGCGTACAGCGTTCAGGCTTGCCTGGGTAATGCCTTCTATGCGTAACAGGTCATCGCGTACCTGTTCCGCAAACATTCGAATTTCATCTTCAGTGTGGTCACCGGCAACGACTACGTCGACAACGCCATATGAGCGCATTCGCAATCCGATGACGGGCTTTTCCGTGTCGGCAGGAAATGTGTTGATGGCGTCAACGCGACTCTTGATGTCGTTCAGAAGTTCGCGCGCATCGTACGCGGGGTCAGTTTCTATCTGGACGTTGGTGCTGCCTTCGCTTGATCGTGAAACGATGCGATCTATGCCTTCAAGGTCTTTGACAGCTTCTTCAATGCGAACCGCGACACCAAGCTCGACGTCTTCAGGGGTCGCGCCACGCAGCGGCACAGAGATTGTGATGGTATCCGGGTCGGACGGTGGAAAAATCTCAAGCCGAACTCCGTTTTGCAGCGCGAGTATGCCGCCGACAAGAATCGTGACCATCAACAAGTTGGCGGCCACCGAGTTTCTTGCGAACCACGATATCATTGCCTGGCTCCTCGATTAGCGCCGACCGGGCCTGCACCGTCCGGACCGCCACGACGCTTGGCGGCCGATTTTTGATCCGGTTCTTCACCTATGACAGAAACCCGCAGTCCGGAGGTTACCTGGCCGAGCGGCGTGGTCACGAGCTGGTCATTCGGTTCCAGGCCCTGCGCGACCACTGCCTCGGCATCGTTCTGCCAGGCAATGTCGATGTCGCGGCGGCGTAACAAACCATCTTCCACGATGTACACGTAGGTGCCCTGATAGATCGCGGTGTTGGGAATGACCAGGGCATCAGAAACGATATTGCCAGCCAGGCGTGCGGTAACGTACTGACCAATCTTCAATGGAATCTGGCCGTCGCCAGCGGAGCCGAACGGATTATCTATCTGCGCGATAACGTGCAGCTGCCGTGCCGTTTCGTCTATTGCGCCTTCGGTGCGAACCAACGTAGCCTGCCAGGTTGTGTCACCCGCAAGCTCCGATTCTATTTCGACGGCCGCACCGACATTCTCAACGGCGTTGGAATAACGGTAGGCTTCAGGCAAATCGATAAATGGCAGATCGCGATTCCGGAGAGGCAGGCGGATTTCAACGACGTCTGTCGCGTAAATTTCTGCAATCTGGGCGTTTTGTGAAACGACCTGACCCTGATCGACAAACTTGCGCAGCACGCGACCTGCAAACGGTGCGCGTATCTTGGTGCGTTGCAGATCCAGCTTGGTCTTTTCCAGCGTGGACTCGGCAGAAAGAACGCGCGCTCGTGCTGCTTCAAGTTGCGGTACGCGCAGCACCAGATCCGACGGCTCGCCGTTATTGCCCAGTCGGGCCCAGTCTTCACGGGCCTGATTGGTACGCGCTTCGGCTTCCGCCAATGCTTGTCGGGCATCTGCGAGCGATGCCTCGGCGATTCTTACATCGGCAGCGTAGTCACGGTCATCGATAGAGACGAGGATGTCGCCTTTCTCAAAAAAGCCGCCATCACGGACGTTGGGATTGACGGAGACAATCTGCCCGCCAACCTGGGCTACCAGCATGCTCTGGGTGCGTGGCTGTATGGTTCCGTAGCTCTCGAGCCTGATGCGGTAATCCTGCGGTGTAACCGTAACGGCTTCTACCGACATCTGTGGTCCGCTGAAATCATTCCGCTGCGGCGTAGACGGTGGGTTCATCTTGATCAGCGTGGCAACGAGTACGAGGCTGCCGAGAATCGCGATTGGAATAACTTTCTTCAGTCTTAGTGCCATTGTTCAGTTCGCCGTTACAAATTCGCCGCCGAGCGCAAGATGAAGCCCAATGCGATTCTGCAAGCGTTGATTAGTCAGTTGTACGACAGTAGCTTCGGCGTCGAACGCCTGTCTTTGTGACTCTAATACCGTCGTATATGGGACCAGCCCGCGCTGGTATTGTTCAAGCGCCAGCTCCAGGGCCGCTCGAGAATTTTTCTCAGCTTCAAGCAAGGCGTCGTAGCGTTGTTCCAGCGATGCTGTGCGGGAAATGGAGTTTTCCACGTCAGCAAACGCACGATAAACCAGGTCGAGGTATTGCTGTTCGGCGATACGTACCCGCGCTGCGGCTTGTTCTTCCAGCGCCGCAAGCCGGCCTGCATCGAACAGCGGTTGGGTAAGACTGAAAGCCAGCGACCATGCGGACACGCCACCGTCGAGTAGCTCGGAGAACGCATCGGTCGTCCGGCTGCTGCTGCCCACTATCGACAAACTGGGGAAGCGCGCTTTGTGTGCGGCGGCCAGCTCGGCGTCTGTTGCCAGCAGGTTGAGCCATGCTTCCTGTACGTCAGGACGGCGGGTCAGTAGTTCTGACGGGAGCCCGGTAGGTAAGGCATCAACAAGTACCGGCAATTTGCTTTCAATCGGCATATTGCCGTCCGGATAGCGGGCCAGTGACAGTTGCAGGTCGGCGACGGCCTCGAGCAGCGCTTGTTCCTGGGATGCAAAATTGGCTCGCTCCCGTTCCACCTGATTGCGCGCGAGATACAGATCCAGCGCATCATTCAGCCCCTGCCGGTAACCGCTGGCGACAATATCGCGACTTTCATTCGCGTTGCTCAGGCGGCGGCTCGCCACTTCAAGCAGCTGCCTGGCTTCGATGACATCGAAATACTGTTGCGCCGTGGTTGCTGCTATATCCCGTTCGACGGATTGCAGGCGGGCGCGTTGCGCGGCCAGCGCCAGCTCGGTCGCTTGCTGCTGTTTACTGAGTTGCCGCCAGATATCGACGTTCCAGCGACCGTCCACGCCAATGTCAAAACTCTCACTGACGCCTGCGCTGCTTTCCGTCGAACGGCGCGCGCCGCCGAGTGAGACGTCAAGTGCAGGGTAACGATTGGAACGACTTAAACGGACGGCCTGTTCCGCGGAGTACAGGCGTTCGCGTTCCTGTTTGAGAACATAGTTGTTTTCGGCTGATTCGCTGACCAGTGTTTCAAGTTGCGGATCGCTGAAAGTATGCAGCCAGTTTTGCCCTATATCACCAGGAGTGCCGCCACGCGCCCAACTGGCGGGTGCCGGAGTTTCCTCGGTCTCAGGGCTGATTGCCGACACGCTGCAGCCGCCCGCGACGATGGCGCAGGCGGTCGCCAGCAGCAGGGAGCTTTCTTTTTTGGGTATTGCCACCAAGACTGTTCCGGGAACGGGTTGTGGTCATTAACAGAGCGCGCAAGTATCCCAAGAAGGCTGCGTTCATTAAAGCGATCTTGTCAATTCTTTGATTTTGTCGCAGGTATCTGAAATTACTGGGCTAAGGTGGCCCTACAGTTTCGCTCGAATGTGCGCCTCCGAGAGCCGTTGCAGGCGGCTCTCCCGCCAGATGACCAGCAGGTTCGAGGCAACGATAATGGCCGCCCCCACCAGGACCTGCGGCAATGGCCAGTCGTTCCAAATCATCCAGCCGAGCAACGTCGCCCAAACGATGCCGCTGTAATTGAATACCGTGACGATCGCCACCGGCGCATTGCGAAAAGCGGTCGACAGCAGCCATTGAGCCGCGGCACCGGACAGGCCGACGCCCACCAGCAGTGGGATTTCATCGAGGCTCGGTCGCACGGCGATAAATGGCAGGGGCAGCGCCATGATCAGTGTGCCGATGATGAAAAAGTAGAAGCTGGTCGTTTCCGGGCTTTCGAACCGACCGAGATAGCGCAAGACAATTTGCAACACTGCCTGCAAACAGGCGGCTGCCAGCGCGACCGATACACCGAGCAAATAAATGTCACCGGATGGTCGCGTCATGATCAGGACGCCGGCGAAGCCAATGACGACAGCGGTCCAGCGGTACGGGCCGACCTGTTCCCGCAGGAAGATCACCCCGAGTACCGGCACGAATAACGACGCGGTGAATAACAGCGTCGTCGTGTCGGCCATTGGCATCAGGGAAAACGCGAAAAAAGTCGTTGCAAGTGTAAGTGACCCCAATGCTGCGCGCAGACCGACCAGCCCCGGCTTGCTGTTGATCACCAGGATCTCGCGCCGCCCCAGGCCGAAAACCAGAATCAGAAAGGGAACGCTGGCGATAAGGTTGCGGTAGAAAGCAATCTCGAAGACCGAGTGATTGTCGCTGAGCAATTTGGCGAAGGCGTACATGATCGCAAACATGAGGTAGGCGCCGAGACCGGCGGCCATGCCGAGCACGGTATGTTCCTTGTGCGCGCCGGTTGTCGATTTGCCTTGCTTCATTGGCGAGAGAATACCTGTGTAATCGGCAAAGACATACGTGGATCAAGTCCGCGGGCAGCCGCCAGAGCACAGCGTTGGTGGCGCATTCGCGGCTTACTCCGGCGTGCTTGCCGATCGCTATGCACTGCCTGTTGTGGTGTCAGGCGTGCATGCCCACCATGGCTGGGCTGTGAGCCGGGTCGGCGACTTTTGGCAACTTACCTTAATCACGTGTAGCGATTTTGCAACAACCATTGCGGTGCTGGTCGAAGGTGCACTTATCCGCTCGCAGCACCCGAAGTACCTGAATTCTGCCATAGACTCTTATTCCATCCGGTGATATAAAGTCGCCACTCGTTGTGTGCCAAAAGCAACGAAACAGATGTAAGAACCTTCTTACTCAAAATATTTAAGGAGACCTCCCTTGATTACTAAAAACATCACCCGGCACCTCAAGCTGGGTGCGGTTGCACTGCTCTTGAGCACAGGTGCCCTGGCCGACACCGGTACACTGCGCGTCAGTGTTACCGATGCCAGTGGCAATCCTTTGGCCGGTGCAACAGTGACCGCCAGCACCAGCGAAAGTCTGGCCCAGAAATCCGCAGTGACTGACAGCAACGGTGAAGTCCGGCTTGCTGGTCTTGATCCTTCGGACGCATATGTCGTCACCATCAATGCTGATGGCTATCAACCAATACGCAACGAAAACGTGCTTGTCGTATCCGAAAGAACGTTCAACCTTCCGTACACCTTGCAAGCAACCTCCAGCGCAGCAATCGAAGAGATTGTTACTTACGGACGCAGCGACCTTGGTCAGTTGGTTGATACCACGTCAGCGCTGCAAGCGACGGACGTTACGCTGGACCTGACGGAATCGCTGCCTACCGGTCGTAACTACCAGGCATATTTGCAGCTTGCGCCGACGACCAAACCGACACTCGATGGCAACCCGTCTTCGAAGTCCGGTGTTAACTACTCCGATATCGTCGATGCCAACGGCAACACGGCAGGTACTTCGTCCGATAACGTCTACTACATCGACGGCATCAATATCACGGACAACCTGACCGGCCTGTTCGGCGCCAACTTCAACTCGGAAATCATCCAGGAACAGCAAATCATTACTGGTGGCGTTCCGGCTGAGTACGAAGGTGGACAGGGCCTGGTATCTCGGGTTCTTACCAAGTCTGGTAGTAACGAGTTCCACGGCTCGGTCAACTACTACATGCAGAGTGACAGCCTGGTTGCTGACAACAAGCACGAAGCTGATGCAACCTTCTCGACCTTTGATACCGCGTTCACACTGGGTGGACCGATCATCAAGGACAAGCTGTGGTTCTTCGGTTCCTACCAACGGAAAGAGCGTGAAGAAGACGTAGTCAATCCGGCTACCAATACGGTATCGCGTACGGTTAAAGCCGATCAGGATCTTGGTTTCTTCAAGATGACCTGGCAGCCGACCGAGAACGACCGGGTTGTTGCAGAATTCTTCAACGATCCCTATGAGCGCAACGGTTCTTTGAACCCGAACGTCGTGGTCAACCGCGACCTCGCGAACGTGCAAGGTGGTGACAACTACAAGCTGGAATACTCACATGCCTGGGAGAACCTGATCCTTACGGCGAACTTCGTGAGTCACGAAGGCGAACTGAGTAACACCGCTGCTGACAAGTCGAGCAGAAACGACGTTGCCTACACCGGCGCCGCAGCCGTTGGTATCACCAACGCGGACCTGCAGAAGGGCGGTTCCGGTTCGGACACGATCACGTTCCGCAACAAGGAAAGCTTCAACCTGATTGCAGAATACTTCCTCGACACAGCCTACGGCTCGCACGAGTTCAAAGCGGGTTATTCACAGGTTACCAACGAGTACAATCGTGACCTCGTCTACACGGGTGACGGTGCGCAGTACACGTCTATCGGTGCAGCCAATACCGGCCTGACGCTGGCTGACTATACGAGCGGTACCTGGACCGGTGATCGTGACGTTTCGGAAGACGATTACCAGCGCATCATCGATGCAATGGCTGCCAGTGCCAACTCTGCCTATTTCCTCGGACTGCTTGATGCTGACAGTTCCGGCGATATCGATGAGGCCGAGTTGAGTGCATTGGCGTTCAACAGCACGGCGGGTAACCCGACGGGTGACTTCAACGTCTACAAGATCGAACAGACCGTAGCCGGTCCGACGAACTTCAAGACCGAAGGTGATGTGTTCTTCATTCAGGACTCCTGGAATATCGACGAGCACTGGACAGTCAACGCGGGCTTGCGTGCCGAGAAGTGGGATCACATTGCCACCGACGGTTCGAAGGTCTTTACGTTTGACTACGACATTGCACCGCGCCTGAGTGTGATCTATGACCTCAAAGGGGATGGTCGCAGCAAAGTCTGGGGCTTCTACGGTCGTTACTACGATCCGATTCGCACCGACATGACGTCGTTTGCCGGGACCCTGACCGGTTCAGTTCGTGAAGAGCAGATCTATGTTGGCAACCAGTGGGTGACCTTCCGCACACGTGGCGGTAGTCAGGGTGCCGACGGCTTCTTCGCGCCGACCACCAAGACGCCGTACACGGACGAGATCATGGTTGGTTACGAGCAGTCGATCACCAATGATCAGAGCATCGCGATCACCTACACGGACCGTGTAACCGAAGACATCATGGAAGACTATGACCTCGGCTTCTACACCGATCCTGCCCAGGTTGGCGGCTATGCATTGCCGTTGTCTTACTTCGGCTTCGATACACTGCCGACGGCCAACTACTTCATCGCAACCCTGGCTGGCGGCAAGCGCGAATACCAGGGTGTGGAAGTAACCTGGCGTAAGCGCCGCAGTGCCGACAGCAACTGGTTCGGTCTGGCGTCCTACTCGTACAACGATGCGAAGGGCAACTCGAACTCCGACGGTAACGCCGACCTGCAGGGTGACTTCCTGTACCTGGATCCGCGTGCACCGAACGTGTACGGGCCACAGCCGGGTAACATCGAGCATCTGGTGAAGCTGGCCGGTTCCTACCGTTGGGAGAACGGCATCGAAGTGGGTGCTACCTACTACTGGAACTCCGGTACGCTCTACAGCGAAACCTTCTCGCAGTACAGCCGTCATACGCCGATTCGCGTGGGTACAGCCTATGAAGACAATGGCACCACGACACGCTGGCTTGCGCCAGGCACTGTCGGCAGCCAGAAGTCGCCTTCCTATGGCACGCTGGACGTTCGCGTCAAGTACGTGATGGACTTTGCTGACCGGTACGAAGCGGAATTCTTCCTGGACATCTTCAACATACTGGATGACCAGGCGGTTACCCGCCAGCAGGATCTGTCGGGCGGTGACGCAAGTTACAGCTTTGGCGAAGCCAACGACTGGGTATTGCCACGTCGCTTCTACCTTGGCGCTCGCATGAGCTTCTAAGTGTAGTTATTGATTCAGTAGAGCTTCGGCTCTGCAAAGATCCTTCAAACCCCGGCTTCGGCCGGGGTTTGTCGTTTCAGGGGTGGTGGAAATTGCAGGTCGTGTCTTCCGTCAACGGCTGTCGACAACGGCAGGTAAGGCAGACACCGGTCTCAGAGCCGATCTACAGCCAGTCCCGCAGCTGATAGTAGAGTATGCCCAGCCGCACCAGCGGCGATGAGAACCGGTACGCGCCCGGCACACGCGCCGTCTTCAGTTTCGCGAACAAATCAAATCGTTCACTGTTGCCGGCAACGACATCAGCAAGAATCTGGCCGGCCAGGTGGGTGACGTTGACGCCGTGCCCGGAATAACCCTGCGCGTAGAAAACATTGGCCGCCAGCCGGCCAAACTGCGGAACTCGATTGAGCGGTATGCCCATGCGACCGCCCCACGCATAGTCAATACCAATACCGGCGAGCTGCGGGTAGACGCGCAGCATCTTCGGCAGCAATTTCGCTTTGATAAGCTCAGGATCTTCGCCGAAATAGTTAATGCGCCCACCAAACAGCAGTCGCCGGTCTGTGCTGAGGCGGAAGTATTCAATGACGAAGTTCGGATCACAGATGCCGAGGTCGAGCGGATTGACCGGGCTGTGCATGTTGGCGAGCAGGGGTTCCGTTGCGATGATGTAGCTGTTCACCGGCAGCATAAGGCCGCGTAACTCCCGTGCAACATTGTGGTAGGCATTGCCGGCGACGACGACAAAATCCGCAGAAACGCTGCCGTGTTCCGTTTTGACGGTGGCTCGCCGGCCATGTTCAATAGCCACTACCGGCGAGTGCTCGTAAATTGTGGCGCCGTTGGACGTCGCCGCATGCGCTTCACCGATGCAGAGATTGAGCGGGTGCAAATGGCCGTCGCCGTAATTGATGAGTGCACCCGAGTACAGGGGAGAACCCGTTGCTGCGCGCGTATCCGCTGCCGAGAGCAAGCGAACGTCAAAATCGGGATTGTGCTGTTGCAGGTAGTCGAAGCTTTTTTGCAGTACTTTCAGGTGGCGAGGCTTGAGGGCAACGTCGGCGTATCCGGCTTTCAGATCGCATTCGATGCCGTACTTTTCCACCCGGCTGCGAATAATGTCGTGACCTGCCCAACGCAGTTTCCAAACGAGACGATCAGCGTCGTCGCCGAGCGCATCTCGCAAATGTTGTTCGCCGGATATGCCGGCAATCATTTGGCCGCCATTGCGACCGGACGCGCCCCAGCCAACCTTGTGAGCTTCGACCACCGTTACGTCATAGCCGCGTTCGGCGAGTGCCAGAGCCGTGGAGATTCCGGTGAAGCCCGCGCCGATGACACAAACGTCTGCGCGTTGAGCGCCTTGCAGCGCAGGGTACGCTGTGACCCGATTGGCCGTCGCGGCGTAATACGAACCGGTGTGCTGGATCAATGTCATTGCGGGCTATGGTAAGCGTGTCCTGTTGGTCGCGGCAATTGCTTTCGAAGGCCAGACAAATACGATGCGCGCGAAGAGCGCGACGCAAGACCTGCCACATGATCGAGGCAATGACGTAGCCACATCTGCCCGGCGGCAGCCGGTCGCAATAGCGCGGGTACGGAGTCCGCAAGCATGAGTGCTATCCTCGTCTGACCTGTCCTGGATACACGCAACTCAGGAGTTGCCACTATGTACAGCGCCGCCTTTATCTTCGAACCGGGTGAATACGATGCTGAGTTTCACCGTCTCAACGATCTGATCGACAAAGCGGCGAAGGCCACGGTCGGGTTTCTCGGCACGGAATCCTGGCAGTCCGCTGATGGCAAGGTGCACAACGCAACCTATTACTGGGCGACCCTGGAGGCGCTGGACGAGTTTTCCCGAAATACACATCACCTGGAAGCAAAAAAGCAGTACCGGAACTGGTACAAGGGATACCACATTGTGATTTCGGAAGTGCTCCGGTCTTACGGCGATGGGCGGCTTCCACACCTGACGCCGAACAACCGCAGAACCTGATTGATGTCTGACCGGCCAGTGTTATTCCTGATCGCACCGCGTACACGGCTCCGGAGGCCGACAATTCGTCGCCAGCCCGGGGCTGTCCAGGACCTCAGACCGGCAGCTGAAAGATCAGGGCAAACAACAAACTACTGATGACGCCAGGCGTGAGACGCCGGCTAGTTGAATCCGCAGCCTTATGATTGTCGAGGGCAAACCGGGTCATGACCACTGGTCCGGTGAACGATAGCCGGGGGTGCCCGCGTACATAGGAACGTTCAGGTGGATTGTGTATAGTCTCGCGATGAACCGACGCGCTGCCGCCCTCGTTTTGATTGCTTGCACAGCCTTTCTTGCACTGCAGTTCAGTGGGCTGCACCTGCATCTGCACGCTGCGAATGCCGCGCACTCGGCGGAAGGGAACGTTGCCCATCTGCGCGTAGCCATGACAGATTTTGACGCACACGAATCCGAGGCTGATGTCGACGTTTCGTTGTTCGAGCTTGGCTCCACGGCACAGAAAAGCATGCCGTTCATCGTGGCTCTGGTTGCTGCAGTCCTGCTGCTGCTCTGGACCTACAAAGTTTCCTGGCCGATTCCGGTCAATTCCTTCCGGTTTATGTGCCGGCCGCGCTGGCGACCTTTATTGCGCGCGCCACCTCTCACTCCCTAGGTTCATTTCGTCCGCAATCCGCGACTGATCGACGGTTCAGTCGACGTCGGTTTGCACACAAGCGATACCCATCCGCGAGGATGCAGGGAGTAAATGCAATGTTAATTTCACCTGCGAGGTGCCTGTACGCGGGCATTTTGCTGATAATGTGTGGCAGCCCGGTGTTGGCTCAGTCCAGCGCCGCGCCCGCCGGGATAACCCTCGACAGCGCCATCTCACGGGCGTTGGCGAACAGCCCTGAATTGACCACTTTCGGCTACCAGATCAACGCCCGACAGGGTGATGTCGAACAGGCGGGGCTGCGACCCAATCCGGAACTTATTGTTTCCATAGAGAACGCCGCAGGTACCGGGGAATTCGCCGGTACGGATGGCCTCGAGACTACCCTTAGCATCGGCTGGATACTCGAGCGCAACAAACGACAGTATCGTGTCAATGCGGCTATGGCGGGAGTATCCGCCATGGAGGTTGCGGCAGAGTCCAAACGCCAGGAGGTTGCTGCGCAAACAGCACGCCTGTTCCTGGATAGTCTCGTCGTGCAGCAGCGTATGGAACTGCTGACTTACTCCGTTGCACTTTACGAAGCTGAAGTGGAATTTGCTCGCAAACGGGTCGATGCAGGGCGTTTGCCGAGGATGAATCTGACGCGTTCCCAGGCCACTCTTGAAATGGTCAAACTGGATCTGGAAGACGCAGAGCACGAGTTGCGTACCGCAATTCGCAGGCTGGCCGCTCAGTGGGGAGAACTGCAGCCAGATTTCACGGCGATCAGCGGCGATCTTCGAATCCTGCCGCAACCAGTTGACTACGACGAGTTGCTGGCGCGAGTCGAGAGCAATCCCGAGCTGCTGCAGAATCTGTCAGAAAGCGCATTGCGCGAAGCGGAGTTGCGGCTGGCACAGGCCGTTGCGAAACCCAGTTGGCGCGTGACTGCCGGCATACGGCGGCATGAGCAAACGGACGACGTTGCGCTGGTTGCCGGTGTCATTGTTCCCCTTGCAACAAGTGACCGCAATCAGGGCGGTATCGCTGCTGCACGCGCACGACTCGCCGTCACTAACGCTGAGCGTGAGGCGTTGCAGATCAGGCTGAAGACGCAGCTATTCGCCCTTCATCAGGAGTTGTTGCACAGCCTGCATCAGAGTGGCGCTTTTCGTGACGAGATTATTCCCTTGCTTGAATCTGTCGAGGCAGACATTCAACAGGCACACGAGTCTGGCCGGTACAGCTATCGGGAACTGTGGACAGTCCAGTCAGAACTCGTTGAGGCGCGAATGGCAAGTATCGAGGCGAATGCCAATGCGCATCGCATGGCCATAGAAATTGAACGCTTGATCGGTGCGCCGTTGTCCGCGGCCGGCAAGCCATGAGGAATATCATGAATAAATTAGCAATCAGATACTGGGCCTTGGTTTTTTCGTTGTTGCTTGCCGCCTGTGGCGATGCAGGAACCGGGAGCAATGGTCACGAAGACGAGCATGGACACGGCGAAGAGGCTGCTGCAATGGAGCAAGGTCCGAATGGCGGACGCTTGCTTGAAGACCAGGGTTTTGTGGTGGAGCTCGCGATAGTCGAAGAAGCCGCAGCACCTCAGTATCGAGCCTGGCCCAGCCGCAACTGCAATGCCGTGCCGCCGGCGGATGTACAGCTGCAAGTGAGCCTCAGCCGGCTGGGCGGGCGTGTCGACCAGATCAGCTTCGAGCCAAGTGCGAACTTTTTGCGCAGCACATCACCGGTCGAGGAGCCGCATTCGTTCACCGCAACTGTCAAGGCGAGCTACCAGGGTCGTACGCATGAGTGGACGTTTGACAGCATCGAGGGTCGAACCCGGATAGCACCGGATATCGCCCGCGGATTCAATGTGGAAACCGAGCTGGCCGGTCCGGGGCAGGTTCGCGAAACCATCGGCGTTTACGGGCATATCGAAACGATTCCAGAGCGTGTGAGTGCCGTGATTGCGCGCTTCGACGGTACGGTGCGCGAGGTTGCCGTCGTTACCGGCGAGACCGTGCGTGCCGGGCAAACGCTGGCAACCGTTGAAAGCAACGACAGCCTGAATGTGTACACGGTAACCGCACCGATTGCGGGAGTAGTGACCGAAAGGCAGGTGAATCGCGGCGAACAAACGGCAGGGCGACTGCTGTTCAGGATCGTCGATACCTCACAGGTCTGGGCCGAGTTTTCGTTGTTCCCCGCCGATGTTCAGCAGGTTCGCAAGGGCATGAACGTTACCTTTCAGCCGGTCGGTACGAGTATTTCCGTTACCGGGACTATCGATCGGATCGATGTCACCAGCCAGCCCAACCAGACCGTGCTGGCGCACGCGGTCATCGACAACAGCTCCGGAGCGTTGGTGCCCGGTATGTACCTCGCGGCAGATATAGAAATTGCGAGCCATGACGTTCCGCTGGTTGTCAGGCGCAGCGGGCTGCAAGCCTTTCGTGATTCCACGGTCGTGTTCGCTCATATAGGCGATGAATACGAAGTTCGCATGCTCGATCTCGGCCGGCAGGACAAGGTATGGGTGGAAGTGTTGGGGGGGATAGAGCCAGGGACGCCTTACGTCACCGCGAACAGCTATCTCATCAAGGCCGACATTGAAAAGTCCGGCGCTTCCCACGACCACTGAGGCTGACTCATGCTGAAATTCATAATTGAATCGTCACTGCGTCGGCGAGGCGTGGTGATGACATTTGTACTGGTGTTAATCGGACTTGGCCTCTGGAACTTTGGCCGCCTGCCAATTGACGCATTACCCGATATCACCAACGTGCAGGTCGTGGTGAATACGGAAGCGCCGGGTTACACGCCACTGGAAGTTGAACAGCGCGTAACGTTTCCGCTGGAAAATGCGATGACCGGAATGCCGCACTTGTCCTACACGCGCTCGTTGTCCCGCTATGGCCTGTCACAGATCACCGTGGTCTTTGAAGAAGGCACCGATATCTACTTTGCCCGGCAACAGGTCAGTGAGCGGCTGAGTGCGGCGAAGTCGTCGATACCCGCCAGTCTCGAGCCGGCATTGGGGCCGGTGGCCAGCGGCCTGGGCGAGATTTTCATGTTCACGGTCAACGCAGAGGAAGGAGCGACCAATGCCGATGGTTCGCCGGTAACACCTGCTGACCTGCGTTCCGTACACGACTGGATCATCCGTCCGCAATTGCTGCGTATTTCCGGCGTGGCCGAAGTGAATCCCATTGGCGGTTTCGAGCGGCAGATCGTCGTCTCGCCGGATCCTGCCCGGCTGCTTGCGCACGGACTGACCAGCGAAGACCTGGTGCTTGCCCTGCAACGCAACAATGCCAACCGGGGCGCGGGTTTCATCGAGCACAATGGCGCGCAATGGCTGCTGCGCATACCGGGCCAGGCGGAGTCCATGGACGACTTGCTCGATGTCGTTGTCAGTACCGATTCCGGTATACCCGTGCGCATCCGCGATGTGGCAACCGTCACCAATGGCAATGCCTTGCGTACCGGTGCGGCAACCCAGAATGGCAGCGAAGTGGTCATGAGTACGGTGTTCATGCTGATAGGCGAGAACGCGCGCACCGTGGCCCGCGCGGTCGACGAGAAGCTGGCTGAGATTCAGCCGGGACTGCCGGAGGGGATATCAGCGACAGCTGTTTATGACAGAACGGACCTCGTGAACAAAACGCTGTCCACAGTGCGCACCAACCTCGTCGAGGGCGCCTTGCTGGTCGTGGTCGTGCTGTTCCTGTTCCTCGGCAATGTGCGTGCGGCCCTGCTGACCGCAGCGGTCATTCCGATCGCAATGCTGATGACCATTACCGGCATGGTGCAGACCAGGGTCAGCGCCAATCTGATGAGCCTTGGCGCGTTGGATTTCGGCCTGATCGTCGATGGTGCCGTGATTATCGTTGAGAATTGTATGCGACGCCTGAGTGAACAAGGGGCCGTGCAACAGTCCCTGCGCGAGCGGCTGGCAACGGTGTATGACGCAACGCACGAAGTCATCCGGCCTGCACTGTTCGGTGTGTTTATCATTACCGCGGTGTACTTGCCGATCTTCGCGTTGACGGGCGTCGAGGGGAAGATGTTTCACCCGATGGCCATTACCGTGGTGATTGCGCTGGTCAGCGCCATGTTCTTGTCCGTCACGTTCGTGCCGGCGGCGGTTGCGCTCTTGTTTCGTAAGCCGCTTGTGGAAAAAGAGAGCTACATCATCCGGCATTCACGCAATGCCTATCGTCCCGTGGTACGGGCAATGCTGAAACTGCGTTGGCCGGTGGTGCTTTGCGCGGGGCTGATCGTCATCGTCAGTGGCTTGCTGGCCACCCGCCTGGGTACTGAGTTTGTGCCGGAGCTGGATGAAGGCGATATCGCGATGCATGCCTTGCGGATACCCGGAACCTCGCTCGGCCAGGCCGTGCGGATGCAGGAACAACTGGAGGCTGTCGTGCGCGACATGCCGGAAGTGGAGCGGGTCTTTGCGAAGATCGGTACTGCCGAGGTAGCGACGGACGCGGTACCGCCCAGCGTGGCGGACAACTACATCATCATGAAGCCGCGCGACCAGTGGCCTGATCCAAAAAAATCCAAAGCGCAGTTCATCGAGGAACTGGAAGCGATCGTCACGCCGATTCCGGGCAATAACTACGAGTTCCTGCAGCCCATACAAATGCGCTTCAACGAATTGTTGGCCGGTGTCCGTGCACAGCTGGCGGTCAAGGTGTTCGGCGACGACATTGATCAGCTCACATCGCTGGCGAACGAGATTGAATCGGCTATCAGGCGCGTGGACGGTGCAGCGGATGTCATGGTCGAGCAGACGACGGGTTTGCCGGTGCTGACCTTCGAATTGAAACGAACTTCGTTGTCGCGCTACGGCGTGAGTATCGACGAGCTGCAGTCTTTGCTGGCGACTGCGGTTGGCGGCACTGTGGCCGGTATCTTCTACGAAGGTGACCGGCGATTCGACATCGTGGTGCGCCTCTCCGAAGAGGAACGATCCGACTGGGAAGGGCTGGCGAGTCTGCCGGTACGACTGCCCAACGGCAGCTACGTGCGCGTGGGCGAGCTCGCGGAACCGGTCCTGACCACGGGCTACAACCAGATGTTTCGCGAGAACGGCAAGCGCCGGGTTGTGGTGACCGCCAACGTTCGTGGCCGCGATCTCGGTTCGTTCGTCAGCGACGTGCAGGAATCCGTCCGCCAGAACGTCGACATACCCGCGGGTTACTGGGTAGGCTACGGTGGCACGTTCGAGCAACTGGAGTCCGCCACCCGACGCCTTGCCCTGGTCGTGCCACTGACACTCGTCGTCATCATTGGCATGTTAATGATGGCGTTGGGTTCGCTGCGCGATACGGCCGTGATCTTCAGTGGTGTGCCGCTAGCGCTTACCGGTGGAATCGCTGCGTTGTTGTTGCGGGATATTCCATTCTCAATTTCGGCGGCCGTTGGCTTCATCGCATTGTCCGGTGTCGCCGTCCTCAATGGGCTGGTCATGGTCGCGTTCATTCGTGATTTGCGCGCTGGCGGCAAAGCACTGGACGAGAGCATAGTCAGTGGCGCGGTTACGCGCTTGCGTCCGGTGCTGATGACCGCGCTGGTTGCATCGCTGGGTTTCGTGCCGATGGCCTTGAACACGGGAATTGGTTCCGAAGTGCAGCGGCCGCTGGCCACCGTCGTCATCGGCGGGATCGTATCAGCGACCGTGTTGACCTTGCTGGTATTACCGGCGTTGTACCGCATCGTGCATGGCCGTGATGCCGGGCAGCGCACCGCCTGAGCGCAATGGTAAGCAAGCCGCACCGGCGAAGCAGCCGGTGCGGCGCGCAACAGCCAGTGGCCACCGTGAATACTTGCGTGATTGCTGAAGCGGCATTGAACCACGGGCAGCAATTGTCAGTTGCCGGTTCGCCAGGCGATCAATTCAGAGCCCGAACCGGGCGGTGAGATGAACCGACGATCCCTGCGTCGGGCAGGATGCCCCGACGCAGGGTCAGATTGAGATCAGAAGTTGAATCGCAACCCGACGGACGCGAACCACACTTCTTCCGTATCTTCGATGTCGAACCATTCCATTTCGCCGCGAATGGCGAGATTGGGTGATAGGCTGAACTCAAGGCCACCGCCGAATGCGAGGTCGTTGCCCGAATCCTTCTCGCGCAACTGAAAGCCGGAGCCGACCGGTGGTTGGACGAGCGCCGTGACATCGGCGTCCCAGAAAACCAGCCCTGCTTTACCAAACAAGCGGAGCGGGCCGATCGGCGCTGACAGAACGGCCATGACATCGTAGCCGGTCAAGGTGGCATCGATATTGGTCTGAGTCAGATCGAAATTTTGCGAGACGTTGTAATCGCCAAAGTCGTTGTAGCTCGCTTCTATGGCGAAGTTGTCAGTCGCCTGGACGCCGGCGAAAGCTGACCATGACGTTTCGTCATCGTCAAAATTAAGGTCAAACTCGTCGAACTCGGTGTCCACCGACGTGTTGCCCAGCGTTCCTCCCAGGTAAAAGTCGGATTGCGCGACCGCCGGTGCGCCCAGCGTCAGGCCCAGCACTAATGCTGCCAATGATTTCTGCATGTCACTCTCCTGATAACCCAAACCGTGCCTGGTCAGCGACGGTGTGCGTGAGATTGTCGGCGTGACAGGCTGAAGCGAAGCTGAACGGCGGGGACGGGCGCAGGGCTCGCCCGTCCCGAGGTGCAGAGCCAATGTTCAGGAGGGGTGGGTTGCCAGATTGAGCCCACGGCAGATCGCAGCTGCGCTGTACCGGACAGGCTTTGTCTTCATACCGGAAGCGTCGACTGACGAACTCTTGCCAGTCGTTCGTCAAATATCGACCAGGCACCTTCGGCACCGTGCCAGCTTCCAACGGTTGCCGCTTTTGCATACTCGGTGGCGCGGGTTTCAAAAAAGTTGGCGTGTTCCACGCCGTTCAGAATTTCCGTTAGCCAGGGCAGTGGGTGCACTTTCTCGCCGTAGATCGGTGGTAGCGACAATTGTTCAAGTCGCCAGTCAGCGATATAGCGTATATAGCGTTTGACCTCGGCCGGTTCCAGGCCATCGAGCGGGCCCATTTCAAAGGCCAGATCAATAAAGCGGTCTTCGAGCGTTACGACCGTCCGTGCGCAGTCGGCGATGTCATCCCGCACAGAGCGGGTCAACGCGCCTGTCTCTTCGGCAAAAGCATGGAACAGGCGCAACACGCCTTCGCAATGCAGACTCTCGTCACGTACTGACCAGGACACGATCTGGCCCATGCCACGCATTTTGTTGTGGCGCGGAAAATTCAGCAGGATTGCGAAACTGGCGAACAACTGCAGGCCCTCGGTAAAGCCGCCAAACATCGCGAGTGTGCGCAGGATATCGCCTTCATTGGAGACACCGAATTCCTGCATGTAGTCGTGTTTGTCGCGCATGGCTTCGTAGTCCATGAACGCGGCAAACTCACTGTCCGGCATCCCCAGCGTTTCGAGCAGCAGTGCATAAGCGACGATGTGCACGGTTTCCATGTTGGCAAATGCCGCGAGCATCATCTTGATCTCGGTGGGCCGGAACACCCGGGCGTAACGTTCCAGGTAGTTGTCCTGAACCTCTACGTCCGATTGGGTGAAGAACCGAAAAACCTGCGTGAGGAGATTGCGTTCCGCGTCACTCAGGTTGTGCGCCCAGTCTTTGCAATCTTCTCCAAGCGGCACTTCTTCGGGCAGCCAGTGAATCTGCTGTTGTTTGCGCCAGTACTCAATAGCCCACGGATAACGAAACGGTTTGTAGCTCTTGCTGGGGGTCATGAGCCCGGGTAATTCGAGCAGGGCGATCTGCGATTTTTCTTGTGACATTTATGGGTAACTCCAAAGAGGGGTGCCGTCTATTGGCAGGCGAGGCATTCGTCGTAGTTCGACAGGTTGGTCGCAAGAGCGCGTTCCGGCCATTGCTGAGTGTTGTCGGCTTCCACGCCGGCGTAGCCTGCGCGTTGCACGGATTTGGAACGGCAGTAGTAGAGACTCTTGATGCCGCGTTCCCAGGCCAGCCAATGCAGCATGAGCAGATCCCATTTGTGCAGGTCGCTGTTGAGAAAAAGATTCACGGATTGCCCCTGGCATATGCTCGGGGCACGATCTGCGGCGAGGTCGATTACCCAGCGCTGGTCGATCTCGAACGATGTGCGGAACACGGCCTTCTCGTCCTCGTTTAAACATTCGAAGTGCTGGACAGAGCCATCATGCTGGAGGATCGACGCCCAGGTTTCCTCAGTGTCGAGGCCTTTGTGACGCAGCAATTTTTCGAGTTCCGGGTTCTTGACCGTGAACGAGCCGGACAGTGTTTTGTGGGTGTAAATGTTGCCCGGTATCGGCTCAATACACGCGCTGGTGCCGCCGCAGATGATGCTGATGCTGGCGGTCGGCGCAATCGACAGTTTGTGGCTGAAGCGCTCCATAACACCCGCATCCGCGGCGTCTGGGCAGGCTCCCCGTTCCCGGGCGAGCCTGACCGAGGCTTTGTCTGCTTCGGCCCGAAGGTGTTTGAAAACCCGGATGTTCCAGCTTTTCGCGAGCGCGCTTTCGAACGGTATTCCCCGGCCCTGCAGGTAGGTGTGAAAGCCCATAGCACCGAGACCCACGGAACGTTCGCGCATGGCGGAGTATTTCGCATGACTCATGCTGTCCGGCGCATTGACGATGAAATCCTCGAGCACGTTGTCGAGGAAGCGGAATATGTCCTCGACGAACCGCTGGTCCTGCCGCCATTCGTCCCACTTCACGAGGTTGACGGAAGCAAGGCAACACACCGCGGTACGGAGATTGCCGGAACTGTCCCGGCCCGTGGGCAGCAGAATTTCACTGCAAAGATTGGACTGGCGAACTTTCAGGCCAAGCTGCTTCTGGTGATTGGCAAGGTCGCGATTCGCCGTATCCACGAATAACAGGTAGGGCTCGCCGGTTTGCAACCGGGTCTCAAGAATTTTTTGCCAGAGCTCGCGGGCAGATACGGTCCGGACCTCTTGCTGGGTTGCCGGGCTGCGCAGCGAGAACGATCTGCCTTCGCGCACCGCTTCCATGAACTCGTCGGTGATGGCGATGCCGTGGTGCAGGTTGAGGCTCTTGCGATTGAAGTCGCCGGAGGGCTTGCGAATCTCGATGAACTCCTCGATCTCCGGATGGTAGATATCGAGGTAGACGGCCGCCGAGCCGCGGCGCAGCGAACCTTGCGAAATGGCCAGTGTCAGCGAGTCCATAACCCGTACAAACGGAATGATCCCGGACGTCTGGCCGTTGCCCTTCACCGTCTCGCCGATCGAACGAACATCGCCCCAGTAGGTGCCGATCCCGCCGCCGTTGGAGGCCAGCCAGACATTTTCCATCCAGGTGCCGACGATGCCGTCGAGACTGTCCTCGACCGCGTTCAGAAAGCAGGAAATCGGCAGGCCGCGCGCGGTGCCGCCGTTGCTGAGGATCGGGGTTGCCGGCATGAACCAGAGTTTCGACATGTAATCGTAGAGACGCTGCGCATGCTGCTGATCGTCGGCGTAGGCTTTGGCGACCCGCGCGAACAAATCCTGGTAGGACTCGCCCGGGAGCAGGTAGCGATCGCGCATGGTCGCCTTGCCAAACTCGGTCAGCCGTTCGTCGCGGGTTGGATCAGTGTGGATGACGGTCTCAGGCGAGAGCATCACGGGTGGGGTGGTTGTGGAAAGTGCCGGTTGTGCCATGCGATTACCTCTGGTCGTGGTAAACGGGGCACTTGCGAAGGAATCAGCGGCCGGAGGGAACCATTGGGAGCTCAGCCACGAACCCTCCCGGAACACCCCGTCCGATGAGTACGAAGTTGCGGCGGCAGGTCTCCTGACTCACAGCGTTGGCGTTGCGCACCGCCTTCCCGGGAATTCCCAGTGGCATTGTGGTGCGAAACCGCTGTTTACAGTTGCGGGGACAGTTCCGGGATCCTGGCTTTTTTGCCAGTCACCGGATTCCCTTTTCATCGCTAAGCGCGAACCGTCGAACCACTACAGCTTGAGGCAGTTGCCGGACGAATGTCAACATCTTGTGGTTTCAAAAGGTGTCCAAAAGGTGTCAGGTTTATTTTCTTCGGCGCAAGTCGTCAGGTTTGTTTCCGGAAACTGCCGGATGTTGTTTTCGCAGTGGCGGCAGGTCGCCAAGTGCCTGACCTGATCGTGCCCGTTACTTCGTGAGCGGCGCCGGTCAAATTTGCAGACAAGGACAGGCCGCCAACCTCTGGACTTGTCTTTGTCATGGCCAGCAGCCGTTCGTTAGTAGTCGCTCGTGCGCGAAAAATAAACCAGACACCGTTCTAGTCGCCTGAGCGCGGAAAATAAGCCAGACACCAATCTACCGAGTGCCTGCCCTGATCGTGCCGGTTACTTCGTGAGCGGCGCCGGTTAATTTTGCAGACGAGGACAGGTCGCCAACCACTGGACTTGTCTTTGTCATGGTCAGCGGCCGTTCGTCAACGGTCGCCTGAGCGCGGAAAATAAGCCAGACACTGATCCACAGGCCACCAGGCCACCCGATCCACCGCTCTAACAGCTGTTTCTCACAGAAGAGAGCATGGTTTCGCTGTGCTTTGTATTGCGAATGATTCGCATTTTCGTTATCGTTCGTATCCTTACACTGCCCGCAACATCTCCAGAGGTTTCCACGATGCACCACCCCCTTCGCAGCACCGCCCGCGCCGGCGGCGTACTGATGCTGCTGACCGGCATGCCATTATTTGCTCAGGACCTGGCGGCAAGCGGCGCGAGCGAGCCGCTCGACAACGTCACCATCATCGGCCACCGCCGCGATGTCAGTGACATTCCGGGCTCCGCACACGTCGTCGACAACGAGGAGCTCAATGCCTTCATGCAGTCGGATGTCATGCGCGTGCTGCGCACGGTCCCGGGTGTCTACGTGCAAGAAGAGGACGGTTTCGGCCTGCGGCCGAACATCGGTATTCGTGGTTCGGGTCTGGATCGCAGTGCACGCATCGCGCTGCTTGAAGATGGCGTTCTGATCGCACCGGCACCGTACGCGGCATCGTCGGCCTATTACTTTCCGACTCAGCGGCGCATGCACGCCGTGGAAGTGCTGAAAGGTCCGGCCGCGATTACCGTGGGTCCGCGCACGACAGGCGGTGCCATTAACCTGATTTCAACACCGATTCCGGACGAGCTGTCCGCGAATATCGATCTCCGGCTGGGCCAGAATGACAGCGTGGATGCTCACCTGAATGCCGGCAACCGCGGCGAACGATTTTCGTGGCTGGTTGAAACCGTGCAGAGCGTGAGTGATGGCTTCAAGACTATCGATGGGCCGGCTGGCAACGAGACCGGCTTCGACATCGAGGATTACATGGTCAAGCTGCAGTTCGACAGCGACCCGAATGCGCGCCTAAACCAGAGCCTGCGGCTGAAGGCCGGCTACACGGACCAGGTGTCGGACGAAACCTACCTTGGACTGACTGAAGCTGACGTTGCGGCAGACCCTAATCGACGTTACGCCGCGTCGGCCGGCGATCGCTTCCTTGGTGAACACGAACAGCTGCAACTAAGTTACCTCGTTGACAACGACGGTCCGTGGCGCGCCGAAGTGACGGCTTACCGCAATAACTTCGCACGCAACTGGTTCAAGCTTCAATCCGTTAATGGTGCCGGTATGTCGTCCGTGCTGGAGGACCCCGTGACCTATGCCACCGAGCTTGCCTACTTACAGGGCACGACCAGCCCCGATGATGCCATCATCAAACGTCACAACAGCCGCGAATACTATTCACAGGGTATTCAAGGCTCGCTTAGCTGGGACCTGAACGTCGGCGATACTGAGATTGCGTTGACTGGCGGCGTGCGCTTGCACGAAGACGAGGAAGACCGTTTGCAGCAGGACGATGGATTCCGCATGCAGGACATGCAACTCGTACAGACCAGCACCGGCGCACCCGGCTCGGCGACGAATCGGGTCAGCGATGCACGGGTGACGGCGCTGTTCCTTACTTCCGAAATTCGCACCGGCAACTGGATATTCGCACCCGGTATGCGCTTCGAAGACATAGATATGACGCGCTACGATTACTCCACCAGCGATCCGTCGCGAGCGCTTGGTCCAACGCAAGTGCGCGATAATTCGGTGTCGGTGGTTATACCGGGCATGGGTGCGCTGTATCGCGTGAGTGATCACTGGCGCCTGCTTGCTGGCGTGCACAAAGGCTTCAATCCGCCAGGCCCAGGCAGCAGCGCGCAGGAAGAGGAAAGCCTGAACATGGAGTTCGGTGCACGTTACGCGAACGACGCGCTGACCTTCGAGTCCATCTGGTTTATCAACGACTATGACAATCTCGTCGGTACAGTCACTGCATCCACTGGCGGCAATGGGCAGATCGGCGATCAGTTCGACGGCGGCGAAGTGACCGTGCAGGGACTGGAGCTGAGTGCAGGCTACACACTTGCAGGACTGGCCAATGGCAGCCTGCAGATGCCGCTCGCGCTGGAATACACGTGGACCCGCGAGGCGGAGTTCCACAATGCGTTTGAAAGTGGTTTCGAACCCTGGGGCGATGTCGCCGTAGGCGATGAACTGCCTTACATCCCGGAACACCAGCTCAGACTCACGGCGGGCCTCGAAGCCGACAAACTGGGCGTGAATCTCGCCGCGAACTACGTTGGTCGCATGCGTACCGTCGCCGGTCAAGGCGGCTACGCATCGTCCGAGACAATTGATTCACACGTCGTCTGGGACCTGGTTGGTCGCTGGCATTTCAACGACCAGTTTTCGAGCTACGTAAAAGTCGACAACCTGTTCGACGAAACTTACGTGGCCGCGCGGCGCCCCGCTGGTTTGCGTCCGGGCCTGGAGCGTACGGCCTGGGTTGGGTTGAGCTACCGGCTGTAACAGCGCAGGCGGGTTTCTCTGCCAGGAACCCGCCTGTCTTTCTGGCGTCACCCGGGCAGAATAGCTGCAGAGGTGACAACCCAGCTGTTCAAGCGCTCACCAAACTGAGGTTTCAGCTGCCAGAATACTGGTTCACCTGGTGACACGGCATTCGGTTCCGTGTCCATCGCGCCGGTGATTTCCGCAATCAACGCGCGTGACGTTTGTCCCGATTCCGGTGCCGACGGGCAATGAAAAAGGCCGGCGTCCTCGTGCAACAATTCTCTTGCTGCAAGTCCTGCACGCCGGACCGTCCACGCATTCATTGACCCTTGCGTCGCCGTCCCTGCAAGTTGCTAAAATTGAGATACCGTCCACGGTCCGTCATTATGCGGTTCAGACTCGTTCCCCTTTCTGTCGCGAAACGCGTGGAGAATCTGCCAGAAAACAAGCTCAGGGATGTGTTTCCGTGAAAATAAAAACAATAATTTCGTATTTATCCTTCCTTATATTCACGAGCGCCGCCAACGCGGCGGTATTCATGGAAGAGGCTGCGAAGGTCTCGGGTTACGGCCCGACCCGTGTCGGTTACTCCATGTGGTACGCCGGTGCGTGCGGCGAGCGCATTGCCGCGTCGGTGGGCTACGTCGGCCACGCGACGACGGACAGTGCGCTGCCGTCGATCCTGCAATACTCTCGTGATTCGGTGCAGCACTTGCTCGCGCGGTGTCCGCAAGCCGAGGTCATTGAGATTACGGCTGAAGGTCAGGCGGCGCGGCCGCGTCTGTTCTATCGCTTCGAAATGCGGCGTGATGACGATTGGGCACCAGCGGAAATCGCATCCAACAACCAGCTCGTCGATGCATTGATAGCGGGCGGTTACTTGCCGGGCAGCGGCCCAACCACCGGCTCGCGACAGGCGTTTGTCAAATACGACAACGGACGTCTCGATGTGATCTACGGCAACGGTTTCGAAGGCCGCATGGTTGCCAGCTACTTCGAGAAGCATATGATGGAGGGCACTGAACCGCCACGCCTGTCGCACTACACCGTGCGCGGTCACTGGTACGAGCCGGGTAATGAACAGGCCGGTGGTCAGTGTGCTGAGAGCCGTGAAGGCTATCCTCTGTGGGGCAGTTTCTCCATGACGGTCTATCCGTTCGGGCAGACCATGAACATGCAACGCAAACCTTGCGTCAATCATGACGAGGAGGGGAAGTCTGAATCCGGTGCGATCGCCGACCTCCGTCTGCGGGATTTCGAGAAGTTTGGTCTGGAACCGCTGAAGCTGGCCAAAGTGCTCAGCGATGAAATTGAAGCCGCCGGCAATTTTGCGACGACGGCTGATTCGCAGGAATATGCGCGTACTCGCCAGCCGCTTTTCGAAAGCGCCAGGCTGCGCTTATACGCGCAACGTCCGGACCTTTGCTCGCACCTCCGTTTCGATGCGGTCTATCGCGTCAACAGCGAGCAGCGCGACAGCGAGTTCGATGGCAACTACACCCGCGAGCTGGGCCGGTTGTTGCGCCGCGTTGCCAATCAACAATGCGAGAGCCCACTGACGGCCTCTGTCGACAACTACAGCCTCGGTGATACCGACAAATGGGATCACATGAGTTTCCAGTTTCGGCCAATACGGCCATCGCCACTGGGCGGCGATGAAAACTACCTGCAGCTGCTGGATCACTCCAACGGTCCGCGCGCCAAGGCTCACGCGGAGTGGCTGGCCGCCAATCTGCTGGGCCCGGCCTGCACTGACGGCCCGTTCTGTTCCCTGCCGGGCGGACGCTATCTCAACGCAATCTACCGTGGCGACTTGAATGGCGTACGGCAAATGGACGACATCTACGCGGAGGAAAAGCGCGAATACCTCCGGAAGCAGATACCTTCCGGAGAAGCCAACAATCCGCTTGCGGACATGTTCAATGCGGTACTCGATGCTGAAGACATTCACCTGCTGCGGGAAGCCGCGAACAAGTACCTTTACAGCTATCCGGCCTGGGGCGAGTCCTGTCTGGACCCCGGTTGGCAGGCTCGCACATACGAGTACACCGCGCCGGTCATTATCGAGACCGACGAGTGGGGCGTAACCACCCGATCCGGCGGTG
Source organism: Woeseia oceani (assembly GCF_001677435.1). Lineage (GTDB taxonomy): Bacteria > Pseudomonadota > Gammaproteobacteria > Steroidobacterales > Woeseiaceae > Woeseia > Woeseia oceani. The sequence goes on along the minus strand of NZ_CP016268.1, from coordinate 3,589,414 downwards.
AACATTACGAAGCGACCTATACGCTGAACCCGGAATTCTTCCCGCTGCGTGATCGCATCGCCGGTTACGCCGGTGCGGCTGACAGCGACAACCCACTGAACCGCCCGGCCAAGTCGCAGGTGTTCCTTGGCATCGTCGAAATGAAGCGCGCCTACGGGTGTCGTAGCGCTGAGGTGAAACAGTTCGAGCAACAATTGCGAGTGCTGACAAACAGCATTCTGGACCAGCCCGGCACGATACCGCCAACGACGGCCAATAAACCGCCGGTCGCGAAGAAGGCAATGGCCGGGGCATTCCCGCCTGTGCCGACCGCCCCGGCAGTTGCGCCATCCAGAATAAGCATCAGTGCGCCGGCGAAATTGCCAACGGTGGCGGCCACTGTCAGCCTGGAGACCAAAAGACCGGCGCAACTGCCGGCAGCACCACCGACCGCCGTACCGCAGGCGGCACCTGCCCGGCGTACGGCGAGTGTTTCGACGACTGCCGGATCGACGGCAATCGCGCCCGCAACGTCGAGCGCCGACGTGTCCGGAATGAGTACGGCAGAGCGCCAGCAACAGATGTCGCTCGAATTGCAGGCACTCCAAACGCGCATGCAGGATGAAATGAATGGCCTGAATCAGTCAGTCCAGCAGGCCACCCGTTCTGCCGCGACCGGTGACGAGCGGACGAAAATACTCGTGGACTACCAAACCAAAATCGGTGAGCTGCAGCGTCGTGCGCAACAGGAAACTCAACGGATAAAGAACAAGTACCAGTAGCGGCATACCCGGATAGTGAGGAGACAGTCGCCATTGTGGCGGGTCTGTAGCCGCAAACAGCTGTCGCACGATTGCATTTCTCCGCAGCGTGACTAACACGCAGCGGACAAATTGACGGATGCAAATTCGACCAGAACAGTAGCTGCCGGGCTTGCATTGGCCGCTGCATCATGCACCGCGTGTCCGTCGGGCACGGCGACGCGTATATGTTACTGGCAGCAGTAGTGCGAGCGTAAGCAAGCGAATACTCTGGATTACGCTGGCGTCATCGTCGCATGCTGAAACAGTCGAATTGTGCCGCCGAAAGCGTCAGCCCCGCCTTAACGAGGTTGAAGCTGGCTCTCGACATAATCAGGCTGTCGGTTAGCAAAATCCGGTTTAGAATTGCCGTTTTCCCCGCGAAAAGTTCCTTTCTGCCTCGCTAAAGCCGGCAGTCCTGTTATCATGCGCCCGCCGCAAGGCGTCCCTTACACCGCAATCAGCACCCGCCCGGTCACTCGCAGACGGCGCGGGTCCGATGCGGACAAACCGCGAAAAGCCTACACATCAGGTAACCACATTGATTTCCGCTACCAATCTGTCGATTCAGTTCGGCGCCAAGCCGCTGTTTGAAAACGTTTCCGTGACCTTTGGTAACGGCAACCGCTACGGCCTGATCGGAGCAAACGGCTCCGGCAAATCGACGTTCATGAAGATCCTCTCCGGCGAGCTGGAGCCGACGGTCGGCAATGTGTCGGTGGAGCCGCATGTCCGGGTAGGCAAGTTGCGCCAGAACCAGTTCGCGTATGAAGAATTTCGCGTGCTGGATACGGTCATCATGGGTCACGAGCGGCTGTGGGAGATTTCACAGGAGCGCGATCGGCTGTACTCGCAAGCGGAACTGAGCGACGAAGACGGTATGCGCGTCGCCGATCTGGAAGTCGAGTTTGCCGAGATGGACGGTTACTCCGCTGAGTCGCGGGCTGGCGAATTGCTGCAGAGCATTGGAATTCCCATTGAGCAGCACGAAGGGCCGATGAGCGAGGTGGCACCCGGCTGGAAATTGCGGGTATTGCTGGCACAGGCATTGTTTTCGGACCCGGACGTATTGCTGCTCGACGAGCCCACCAACAACCTCGACATCAACACCATTCGCTGGCTGGAAGAGTGCCTCAATGCCAGCAAGGCGACGATGGTCATCATTTCGCATGATCGCCACTTCCTGAACAGTGTTTGCACCCACATGGCCGATCTCGATTACGGCAAGCTGCAATTGTTCCCCGGCAACTACGACGAGTACATGACGGCCGCCGAACAGGCGCGGGAACGCGTGCAGGCGGACAACGCCAAGAAAAAGGCGAAAATGGCCGATTTGCAGGCATTCGTCAGTCGCTTCTCCGCGAATGCGTCGAAAGCGAAGCAGGCAACCTCGCGAGCTCGCCAGCTTGAGAAAATTCAGCTCACCGAGATCAAACCGTCAAGCCGGGTTAGCCCGTTCATACGCTTCGATCAGGAAAAGCCGCTGCGCCGTCTGGCGGTGGAAGTGTCTGACCTGACCAAGGGCTTTGATGACGGCCCGCTGTTCAAGGGCCTGAACTTCGCCATCGAAGCGGGTTCGCGGGTGGCTATCATTGGGCAAAACGGTATCGGCAAGACCACGCTGGTTCGCAGCCTGCTTGGCGATATCGATGTCGATGCTGGCGAAGTGAAGTGGGCTGAGAATGCCAGGACCGGATTCTTTGCTCAGGACCACGCCGCCGATTTTGCCAAGGACATGAGTCTCTTTGACTGGATGACGCAATGGCAACCGCCGAACACGGACGAACAATTGCTGCGGGCAACACTGGGCCGCATGTTGTTCTCGCGTGACGACAGTGAAAAGTCGGTCAAGGTTGCCTCCGGTGGCGAGCAGGCGCGTTTGCTGTTCGGCAAACTGATGCTGCAACAGCCGAACGTCATCGTGATGGACGAGCCAACCAATCACCTTGATATGGAATCGATTGAAGCGCTGAATCTTGCCCTGGAGCATTACGAAGGTACGTTGATCTTCATCAGCCATGACCGCAACTTCGTTTCGTCGCTGGCTACGCGCATTATCGACATGACACCGAACGGCGTGATCGACTTTGGTGGTGATTACGAAGAGTATTTGCGTTCGCAGCTGGCCGGAAAACAAAGCCAGGTTGCGTAACTCATCTGGTCTTTGAAGGCGTCGCGAACTTAACGCTGGGTTTGACACCGTTTGCAGCACTTGGCTGCATCGTCTCTCGGGGAAAGCTATGGAACTGCTCGTCGACCACGACAGCTACGGCGAAATTCAGCCGTGGTTTGTATTTCAGCTGGTTTCACGGATCAAAGAGCAACTGGAGATAGCTGGCCTGACCGGCGCGGCTCTCAAGGACGCAACAACTGACATGGCATCCGTTGTTTGCAGCGAGATTGACGGTGCGAGCGGCTTCCAGGTCGGCGGTACCGAGATAACGCCCTACCTCACGTTCTCGGCACACGAAGACTACATGCTCTATCCGGGCAGTCCTTCGTACCTCAGTGAGTACGCATCCCGGGTCGTTGAAGAACTGTTCGAGGAAGACTGAGCGGGGCGAACCAGCGCTGCGTCACACGCCCATTTTGGTAAGCGCGTCCACCAGTTCGCGGGCGATTCGGGCCAGCGTCGGGTGTTCCGCAACGAAACGGCTTTCCAGTGCTTTGGTCTGGTCCAGCAGAAACTCGATATCAGAATTCTTGGGTTGGCCAAGCCTGCTCACCTGATTGTCGAGCTCACGCATCTGTTGCCGTGCTTCGGTATCCACGCCATCGGCGTTGTCCAGCTCGCTGTTAAGGCGGGCGAAAATTTCCTGAACATCTTTAGTCTTCATAGGGCACCTGCTGTGTAATTCGTTCTGCTTGGCCGTTCGCGCCGGCGTACCCGGGCACGCAACAGCCAATATACCTGACCGGCGGTGGCAGTTGGGGTGGGAAATTCGGACGAGGAGCCTGGCCGGCTTGTGGCCCGGCGATAGCAGCGGATCAGCTGTCGGCGCGTGGCGGCAAGCCGGTGTGTTGCGACAGGACTTTGCCACGCTTGATGCGTTTCTGGTGTGCCGCCAGGGTGTTCTTGCGACGACTGGACTGGTGTTTTTTGTCGTCGCGCGGCTGTACCGCCGGGATCAGCTTGTCCTTGCCCGAGCCGATCAGGTGCCCCAGTTTCATGTCCAGCAGGGCATCGTGTATCAGCTGCCAGTTCTTCGGATCGTGATAGCGCAACAAGGCTTTGTGCAAGCGCCGTTTCTGCGGACTCTTCACGATGTCGACGTTATCGCTCTTGTAAGTCACTTTGCGCAACGGGTTCTTGCCGGAGTGGTACATGGTTGTCGCGGTGGCCATCGGTGAAGGGTAGAACGCCTGCACCTGGTCGGCGCGAAAGCCGTTACCTTTGAGCCACAGTGCAAGGTTCACCATGTCCTCATCCGTGGTGCCGGGGTGCGCCGCGATGAAGTAGGGAATCAGGTACTGCTCTTTGCCGGCCTCTTTCGAGAACTGCTCGAACAGCTCCTTGAAGCGATCGTATGCACCAATGCCCGGTTTCATCATTTTGTCGAGCGGCCCGCGTTCCGTGTGCTCCGGAGCAATCTTCAGATAGCCGCCGACGTGATGAGTGACGAGTTCTTTCACGTACTCCGGGTCTTCGACAGCGAGGTCGTAGCGCAGACCGGAGGCAACCAGTACCTTCTTGACGCCGGGCAGGGCGCGGGTTTTGCGATAAAGCTGCGTGAGGGACGAATGATCCGTGTTGAGGTTCTTGCAGATCCCCGGATACACGCAGCTCGGCCGCCGGCACGCGGCTTCTATCTCGCGGCTTTTGCAGGCCAGCCGGTACATGTTGGCCGTCGGGCCGCCGAGGTCGGATATGACGCCGGTAAAGCCGGGCACCGTATCCCTGATCTTTTCCACCTCTTCCAGGATCGATTCTTCCGAACGGTTCTGGATGATGCGGCCTTCGTGTTCGGTGATGGAACAAAACGTACAACCGCCGAAACAACCGCGCATGATGTTCACGGAAAAGCGGATCATCTCGTACGCGGGGATGCGTGCGTCGCCGTACGCTTTGTGTGGCACCCGTGCGAATGGCATACCGAATACGTAATCCATCTCCGCCGTACTCAATGGCAGCGCCGGCGGGTTCATCCAGAGATCACGCTGGCCGTGTGCCTGTACCAGCGCGCGGGCATTGCCGGGGTTCGTTTCCAGGTGCAATATGCGGTTCGCGTGCGCGTACAGCACCGGGTCGTTGCGAACTTTTTCGAATGATGGAAGGCGGATCACCGACTTGTCGCGGTTGCGTTTTGCATCCGGGACGAAGCGGAGTACGTTGTCGGCGGGCGCAGCCGGCTCGCCGGCGTCTTGGGTAGTCGCGCAGGCGCTGCTCTCCTGCGTGTTGACGTAAGGGTTCACAATTTTGTCGACGTGCCCGGGGCGGTCGATGCGGGTCGAATCAATCTCCCACCAGCCCTCCGGTTTATCGCGGCGAATAAACGCGGTGCCGCGTACGTCGGTGATGTCGCTAACGTCTTCACCGCGTGCGAGGCGGTGCGACAGGTCAACAATTGCGCGTTCGGCATTGCCATACAACAGGATATCGGCACCGGCATCCAGAAGAATGGATTTGCGGACGCTGCCCTGCCAGTAGTCGTAATGTGCAATGCGCCGCAGAGATGCCTCGATGCCACCGAGGATTACCGGCACGCCATCGAATGCTTCTTTGCAACGCTGGGTATAAACCAGCGAACAACGATCCGGCCGCTTGCCACCCACTCCGCCGGGCGTGTACGCATCGTCATTGCGGACTTTCTTGTCGGCGGTGTAGCGATTGATCATTGAATCCATGTTGCCGGCCGCAACGCCGAAATACAGGTTCGGCCGGCCGAGTGCCTGGAACGCGTCTTTCGAGCGCCAGTCGGGCTGCGCGATGATGCCTACCCGAAAGCCGTGCGCTTCAAGCAGGCGACCGATGATCGCCATACCGAAAGACGGGTGATCCACGTAGGCGTCACCTGTGACGATGATGATGTCGCAGGAGTCCCAGCCGAGCTCGTCCATTTCCGCACGCGACATGGGCAACAGCGGCGCCGTGCCGAAACATTCGGCCCAGTACTTGTTGTAGTCGTAAAGGGGGGTGGCGGCAGCAGGCATGGGTTTGGGCTGATCGGGAGGGGCGCCAATGATATACGGTCCCGCGTTGTTCTGCAGGCGGTCGTTGCCCCCCCCCGAGGCCGCGGATGAGGCACCAACTACCGATTGTTCGCCGTTTTCGTGCCGCCCGTGGTAGGTCCGGCCCATTGGTCCGCGCCATTGTTGCCGCCGGCTCACTGTCAGGCCGGTCAACAGGGAGCCTTCCTGCGAGCGGCATACGGGCCGGTGACCACTGGCGAGGCGTCATTATAAGTAGCTGATTTTATGCAATATTCACCGCTTGCAAGCAGGTATGGCCAGCGTATGATCCGGGCCGTTGGCCAATGGTGACCAACCTGCAAAAGGTAAGACAGCCATGAAGAACACGAAACAGGATAGCGCTCCGAACAAACCCCTGTCCGCCAGCAAGACCCCGGGCATGCCGCCGAAAGGGCCGGCAAAACCCAGTCAGCCAGCGAAACAGGCTCCGAAGTCGAAGTAAGGCTGTAAGCCAGCGTACAAATGGCGGCACCCGCAAATGCGGGTGCCGTTTTTTTTGGTCCGGGCGATTGCCGTTCCCGGCCGGTTACGGCACGTGGTGTCAGCGGTTCTTGTTGCCGATCCAGCCGCGCCGGTACAGCAGGGCGGTGATGAGTATCCCGGTCGCTGCCATCAACCCCAGGGAAAACAGATAGCCGTACCGCCAGCCGAGTTCCGGCAAATTGAACGGCGAGGTGCGATCGAAATTCATGCCGTAAACCCCGGCGATAAATGTCATCGGTATGAAAACGGTCGCGATGACGGTGAGGACTTTCATCACCTCGTTCATGCGATTGCTGATGCTCGACAAGTGCAGGTCGACAAGGCCGGATGCAACCTCGCGATAGACTTCCAGAATATCCAGCAACTGAAATGCGTGATCAGCACAGTCGCGAAGATAAACCCGGGTGCTCTTGCGAATAACCGGCGTATCGTCGCGCAGTAATACGCCGATCGCATCACGCAGCGGCCAGATGGCATGACGCAATTCAAGCAGTTCGCGCTTCAGCACGTGAATCTCACTCATGTTGCCGGGGTCGCGGGTAGTCAGCACGTGCTCTTCAATGTCCTCTGTTCGCTCACCGATTTTTTCCAGCAGCGGGAAATAGCTGTCGATCAGCGAGTCGAGCAGCGCGTAGGCGAGGTAATCGGCCCCGGAGCTGCGAATACGGTTGCGGCCATTCCCGGCCAGCAGTCGAGCCCGGACCGGGTCGAAGCAATCGCCGTGCTTTTCCTGGAACGACAGCACGAAGTGGTCGCTGACTATCAACGTGATCTGTTCGGAAAGCGAGCCTGCCGTAAGACTCGGCATGCGCAAGACGATGACAAGGTAGTCGTCATACACGTCCACCTTTGGTCGTTGATGGGTATGCAGGACATCGGCGACGACCAGCGGGTGCAGCCCCGCGTTCTTGCCGATTTCACTGATCAGCTCCACATCGCCCAGCCCCTGAATATCGATCCAGCGTTTGCGCTTGTCATTCAATGTCACGGCGAGCATTTCATCCCGCTTGGGTTTGGTGTCAAGGCAGCCGTTCGTATCAAAATCAAACATGCGAATCAGGGTGGCCAGCGATTCCTGTGCAGGGACGAGTTGGTCCGGTGGTGAGCCGGGCGGCGGACGATGCGCACGTCGTTTGCGCAATGCAATGCGTTTCATAAGTGTGGCCGCGGCCGCTTTGCTTTTGTTCATGAGCAACCTCTTTCGATCGCCAGTAGTGTTTGCCGCGCGGCGCGCGACCGTTGCTGCCGTCATTGTACGCGCGTCGTGGCCTTTGCATGGCAGGACTGTGCCACCCGGGCGCGCGGGTTTGTGGACAACCCGAAGCTCGTCGGTATCGCGGTGAATTTTCTTGGCGGGTTCTGCGTCTTTGACAAACCAGGTGGCTGGCCGATCTGTCGCCTGAACTCCTTGCATTGCGACAAGGAGTATCTTGCAGCGATAGCGAAATCGCTGTTGAGGTCTATACTGCGGACATGAAAAAGTCGCTCAAAGCGGGCTTGTTGTCCGGCCTGATTTTTCCGGGCCTTGGCCACTTTGTTGTCGGTGCATACCGGCGTGGCACCGTGTTGTTGCTAGTGACCGCTGCGGCATTGTGGAAGATCGTTTCGATTGCGGTCGCCCGGGCCATGGAAGTCGTTGCTCAAATCAACAACGGCGAGATCGCGCCGGACATCATGTCGGTGCAACGCGCTGTCGAGAATTCCACCGGCGGCGTTGACAGCCGCGTCGGCAGCTATCTGTTGGTCGTGCTGCTGGTGTGCTGGGTGATCGGCATCGTTGATTCATATCGGCTGGGTACCGAACTCGACAAGAAGGCTCTGCAGGTCGATGGCCTTGCGGACCCGTAGCGGACGTAGCCCGATTCGCTGGCGACATGCTGGCCGGTAATCGCGAGTGCTCCTTGCTGGACAGTCTGAATCTTTGCTGCAGGAAAAGGGATGCGCGGATCTTCGGGCCTTCGCAATTTCCATCGTCTGTGACTCGCTAACTGTTTTTCGGCAGGGCGTGCCCGACGGCCGTCGTCACGTAATGCCCGCGCATTGCTTCCTTATTTGGCTCTGAGAGGTCGGGCACATACGCGTCAACAACTGTGTGATCTGCGCTGGGATGGGTACGCTGATCGCCTCGCGCTGGACGCCGGATGACTCGCTACGGACGCACTACACGACGATGTGAATATCGGAGACCTGCCTCTTACTCAAGGTCGCGGGACTGATTACGCTTGTGGTTTTGCGGCAAAGACTCAACCAACCTGCATGCTGAGCATGGATATCGAGCCGCCTGCTATGCCTGTCAGTGGCAAGCTGACGGACTCGCCGTCGTGACGCAGCGCAGCGATGTACAGCAAAGGCAGGTAGTGCTCCGGCGTCGGTATGGCCAGTTCAGCTCCGGGCATTGATGGGTAGTCAATCAACGCTTTGTCGTTGTTTTTTTCCAGGTGTTCCACGATTGCGTTTTCGAATTGTTGCGCCCATTCCTGTGGCGCTGCATTGTCATCGCGCCATGCGTAGCGTTGCAGATTGTGAACAACGTTGCCGCTGCCAATGATCAGTATGCCTGCATCACGTAGTGCGCTCAGACGTTGGCCGAGTTCGTAATGCGCTGCTGGCGTGAGCTCCGTGTTGATGCTGAGTTGCAGCACCGGTATATCGGCCTCGGGAAAGGCATGGCACAGCACAGACCAGGTGCCGTGATCAAGACCCCAGTCGGTGTCCAGTACTACAGGCGCGGGCGATAGTATGCCGGCGATTTTCTGCGCCAACGCCGGGTCACCCGGAGCCGGGTATTGCATGTTGTATAACGCTTGCGGGAAGCCGCCGAAGTCGTGAATCGTTCGCGGTCGTTGCATTGCCGTCACGCGAACACCTGGAACGTACCAGTGCGCGGACACAACGAGAATTGCCGTGGGGGTCGGAACGCGGCGCCCAATTGCCGCCCACGCACCGGAGTAGCGGTTCTCGGTGACCGCGTTCAGCGGGCTGCCATGGCCGATGAACAGGGCTGGCATTCGTTGTGTCATTCGTCGCACCCCGGGTTGGCTTGGGTAGCCGGTCAGGCCGCAAGACTCGCCATGGACGGTAGCACTGTCGCCGTCCGGGCAATTTGCAGGCGCGCGCGTTCGAGTGCTGCATCAGCATCGATGTTCAACTGGTCAGCCGCAATCACTTCCACGTCGTCGATGCCGATGAAACTGAGCACCTGGCGAAGGTATGGCGTAGCGAAATCGACCGGGCTGTTTACCGCTACGCCACCCGATGCGATAACCACGAATGCTTTCTTGTTGTTCAGCAAACCAACCGGGCCGTTTTCGGTGTATTTGAACGTGACCCGGGCCCGGGCAATCATATCTACCCATGCTTTTAAGCCGGCAGGCACGCCAAAGTTGTAGATAGGCGCGCCGATCACCACAACGTCCGCGTCCAGCAGTTGTTGCACCAGTCGATCCGACTCGGCAAGTACGTCCTTGTGTGCGGCACTGCGATCTTCTGCGGCGGTGAAGTTCGCGCCGATCCATGCCTCATTGACGAGCGGCAACCCGTCACTGACATCGAGCGACGTTTTTTGTACGCGGCCGTAGCGTTGCTCGAGCGTTTCGATCAGTTCACCGGTCAGGCGGCGACTCACTGATTCTGCGTGGCGTCCGCTGGCGTTGATCTCGAGGACCCGCAGTACCCGGGATTCATTGCTTGTAGTGGTCATTGTCCTGTCTCCGTGACGGCGTATTCGGCGCCGGTTCTGTCAGGTGCTCAGCATCTCTGTTGACTGAAAAGAGATAAACAGTAGTATCGGCATAACTTTGTTCGTATTTTGGCAACAATATGGATCGGTTCGACAATCTGCAGGCGTTTGTTGCGGTGGTGGAGTCCGGCAGCTTCACAGCGGCCGCCGACCGGCTGGACATCGCGAAATCCGTCGTAAGCCGGCGGATCGCCGCACTCGAGGATCGGCTGGGCGGGCAATTGCTGCGGCGCACGACACGCAATCTGCACGTCACCGATGCCGGCCAGCGCTTCTACGAGCAAAGCGTGCAAATTCTCGGCGACCTCGATGAGGCGGAGTCAGCCGTAGCGCATCAAAAGGGCGAGTTGCAGGGCGTTCTGAACGTGGCCTTGCCGTTGGCGTTTGCCGCGCGGCACATGGCTGATCCGATCGCCGAGTTCAGCCGCCGGCATCCCAAGGTTCGGTTCAATCTCGATCTCAATGATCGCCGTGTGGACCTGCTGGCCGAAGGCGCTGATATAGCGCTGCGTATCGGCAAGCTGGAGGATTCGACGCTGATCGCTCGCCGCCTGTTTGAGGTTCGTTCTGTTATTTGTGGGTCGCCGCTTTATTTGCGGCAACACGGGGTGCCGGAGACGCCTGAGGATCTGAGAGAGCATCGCTGCCTGGCCTACGGCAACCTGCCGGACCCCGGGACGTATGTCTGTCTCGACAAAAACGGCAATGAACATCGCGTCAGCGTACAGACGGCGATGACGGCTACCAGTGGCGATTTTCTGAACCTGATCGCAAAACGCGACCTTGGACTGGTGTTGCAACCGACGTTCATTGCGGGCGATGCGATAAAGAGTGGCGCGCTCGTCCCCGTACTGACGGAGTACGAATGGCCGGTGATACCCGCCTATGCCGTATACCCGCCGACGCGCCATTTGTCGTACCGGGTGCGAGCATTCATTGATTTTCTGGCTGAGACATTCAGCGGAACGCCGCCCTGGGATGTCGCTTGCGAGAAAGCGAACGCCAGGCCCTGAGAATTGCTACGCTCCACGCTACCAATCCGGTAACCGAGGAGCAGGACGATGCGGCCAGGACAGGAAATTCGCTACGAAGATACCTGCGAGATCACCGGCATCAAGAACGGCCTTTCGACAACGGCCGAGATCCTGACGTTTCGCGACAAAGACGTCATCATCGCGACCATTCAACGCTCAGCGAAAGTCACCTTGCACTGGCAGCCGCACGCCAAAGCCTACGTCGGTTCCATGGGCGGGGTGGAGTTCCGCTCACCGGGTCCGAAGTCGCAGACTTATCGGACGCATCGCTAGCGGGTCTGCCGGGCGTGACAGGATCGGCTTTGTCGCTGGCGGAGTCGACCTGGGTGACAGCGGGTCTCGGCTGCGACCTGGGCTAACGCAATACCCGAAACGTCAGCCGACGGAAATGCTCGCGAGCCTGATGGAGAGCCAGCCCAACGGCTGGCAGTCCTGGTGTATCGGGAAACGACACCGCCAAGCGATGATACTCAGAGACCCGGCCGGTACTCGCGCACCGTCGCCCGGCGCACGTCCTCGTCGCTGAACACCACCGGCGACATTTCGTTGTTGGCAAAGCCGGGCAACTGGTCGCTGTGCAAAGGCGAGCCGGCCTTGCTGCTCTGACCGTAGGCCAGCACGCTGTACGCCCGTGGCGTTTCGGCAAACTCGACCGCAAACACCCAGCCGTCGCCGCCGTGCACGAGATGCTTGCCATCGTCGTTGGGTTGATCGTCGAAGCGCAGCACCCGGAAACAGCCGAGCAGACTGCCGCAACCGCCGAGCGCTACATCTACGTCGTCAATCTTCGCCCGGTGGACTTCGCCCCACGGCAGATCCCAGTGACCGTAGCGTTCGCTGGTCGTTGTGACCGCCCATTCGAAAGCGTCTGCCGCGCGCCCGAAATCCGCGAGCCCGAACGGTGTATCGACCGGTCGATCCACCGACCATGGCGTGCGAAACAGTTTGTCCGCATCGGCCGCAAAGCCAACCGATTCCGAGGTGGGTTCGACTTCTTCGCTGTCACCGTGCGCGGTGGCTACGTAGCGGTGCCACCAGACCTTGAAGAGCAGGCCGCCGCGACTGTCACGCGCCGCCGTGTTGTCCCAGTCTCTGATCAGTTGCAAAGCGTTCGCTACTTCGCCTTGCGGTTCAGTCTGCTCGACCGCCCGCAGCAGATCACCTTTTACCCGCGCCGCCAGCAGCATGCGCATGCTGTGTTTCATCGCGACAACGTCTTCCAGCGAAAAGCGGCGGCTGTTGTGCAGCAGTTCCACTGAGTGCTGGCTGCGCAGGCGCAACCTGGGTTCCGGGAAATAATCCGGGTAGTCATCTTGCTCCAGCACGGCATTCAGATTGGTGAAATGGAACGTGTCGTTCTCGTTGCGCAAATAGCCGCCCGGTGGATTCAGCAGTTGTGGCAGTGCCTCCCATGGCAATAATTCCTGCCACATCTCGTCCGAGCGGCTGACGGCTATGGCGGTTGCGTCGTCGCTGGCGGGGTGCGGCCGGTCCGGCATGCTGGCATTCCAGACGTAGAAAATATTGCCCGCGGCATCCGCGTAGGTCAGGTTCGATGTGATACGCGCCCGCATTCTCATCGCCTCGGTCCATTCGCCGAGGTTGCGTGCTTTCATCATGCGCAGGAATTGTTCGCCGGTCCGGTATTCGCCGTCGCCCGCGGACTTCAGAACGTAGATCTTGCCGTTGTCACGGTGCACTACCGGGCCGAAGGGTGTCCGCCAGAACTCGCGAATCTCGCTGGCCATGCCGTTGTCGCGCCGGTACTCGACTTCCACCGTCTCGTGCAGCAACGGATGTGAGTCGCCGTCGAGCAGGTAGTGATCGGGCTTTGCAGGGTCGGCCTCCAGGGCGTAGATCTCGTCGAGGTCCGGCGCGTTGTTAGTGGTGGCCCAGCCGAGATGCCGGTTGAAGCCGCCGATGATGCCGAGCGCTTCCGCCAGCCGGAAGTCGCCGTAAAAATTAAGCACACCCGGGACTTCGATCTGCGCTTCGTAGTAGCCGGCATTCCACGACAGGTGAGGATTGCGCATCAGGATCGCGTTGCCGCTGGTCGTGCGCTCCGGAGCGAAGGCCCAGGCGTTCGAACCGACGTCGGGGTGTGGCTCGGGCTCCAGTGCCGCCAGTCGCGCCAGGACACCGCGTTCTGCCGGAACCGCATTGCCGGCTGCATCGGCCGCCTGCCGTTCGGCGTCCAGTGCTTCCATGAACAGGCGCACGGAGCGTCGTGCCGGTGCAACGATGTTGCGGGCAAAGACGTCCTGACCGCTGAACGACAAAGCGCCGAACTCGCTGAACTCGTCAGGGTACTGTTCCATGTAGCGATTCACGCCTGCCGCAAAGCCGGCAAAGAACGCGCGCGTATCGTCTTCCAGCAATGGCCAGGTTTGCATCGCACGGCGATGACGCAGGCGTCGTTCGGCATCGTTGTCAATGCCTGCTTCGAGTCGCTCGTCGGTGACGGCCCGGTACTTGGTCCATTCGCCCCGCGCACGCAGCAGGTATTCCGCTATCCGTGTACCGTGGTCTTCGGTCTGCGCATAGCCGAGGCCGTAGCCCGCGGCATGCAGATTGTCGGCGTATATGTGCGGCACGCCGTGCAGGGTGCGGCGAATAAGGACTTGCTTGGCCAGCGATGCGGAGTCGCCGGCAGTGACTTCGGCGCTCGCAGAAGTCGAAGCGCTTATACCGAAGTAAACGACGAGAGTGGCAAGAACAAGGTGCGACAATGAGCGTGCAGACAGGAGATTCATGGTTCGGCTATGGCCTTTGCGCGATGCGTCAGATTTGCGTGAAGTGTTTGCCTGGATGGCGGAGTTAGTTGCTGTGCAGGTTCGCCTGTTGTTCGTTCAGCCGGGCATTGATATCCCGCAGGCTGGTGGTGTGATCTTCGTAGTCCACCGTGATTGGCGAGCGTATGCCGTCGATGTCCAGCACCAGCGACGGAAACCCGGATATCGGCGATTGTCGTGCGAACAGTACCTGCCGGCGCAGTTCATTGTTCACGTCTGCGGAGTTCAGGTCCGCGGCGAAGCGCTCGCTCTCCAGCTCCAGTTCTGTCGCCAGCGCGATCAAGGTGCTGTTGTCCGACGGGTTCTGCGCCCGCAGGTAGTACGCTTCCTGAATCGCCAGGATCATGGCTTCTTCCTTGCCCTGCCGGGCGGCGGCCAGCACTGCTCGGCAAGCCGGGTAGGTAGAACGACGCGGTTCGCACTGATCCCAGAAGTCATAGTTGAATTTGGTGCCGAGCTTTTCGGCAATGTGTCGCCAGTACGAAGCGATGGCCGTTCGTTGCTCTGCCGGCATCGGCTCGTCGCTGTCGGGTGCAAGGCCGCCGAGTACGTTCGTACGCTGGACCCCGCGGGGCAGTGAGGTAAACAACTGCTGCGCGGTCGGCTTGTAGCCCCAGCACCAGCTGCACATCGGGTCGTGAAAATAATAGAGAGTTGTCATGCGGGAGACGATAACAGTCTGCTCCGACGGCGAGAACCTCTAAGCAGGGCTTTTCGTGATCTGTTTTGTGCTTAACGGGCGTCGTGGAAGATCAAACCCAGTGTTGTGCGTTGTCCGGACAGAAGCCGGGACACACCGTGGCGGAGTTGCGTGCGGTGAAAACCGCGAACGCCACGGCGCGGTCGTTCGCGTACCGGAATGATCGCTGCCGAGCCCATCGCCAGTTGCACAACCATGGGTCGCGATTGCATCCGCGGCCGTTGCTCGACGACGATCAGTTCGCCACCGTCGAATTCTTCACCGGGCGCGCTGAGCTGTACCACCACCTGCAGCGGAAAATGTATCGGCCCGTAGATGTCCTGATGCAGGCAGTTGTAGTCGTCCGTCAGGTAACGCAGTAACAGCGGCGTGGGTCGTTGCTGGCCCGCCTCGTGGCATTGTTGCAGCAACTCGGCATGGCTGCCCGGCCAGTGCAGGTCGCTGCCGAGTTGCCCGGCCCAGGCGTTGGCGATGGCCGCAAGATGCGGATAGAAAGCACTGCGCAGTGCGGTGATGTCCGTTGGCAACGGGTAGGCAAAGTACTTGTACTGCCCGCGACCGAAGTTGTAACGCGCCATGTCGATGGTGGAGCGGAACTCCGTCTGGCCATCGTCGTACAGGGCTCGCAGCTGCTGACACTCTTCCGGCGTCAGCAAATCTGGAATCGTGGCGACAGCGTCCTCGTCGAGTTGTGTGCGCAGGGCGTTCCAGTCCAGCTTCGCGATCCGCTCCGCGACGTTCATATGGACCTCGCTGAACGTGACCGTTCGTTGTCCAGCAGCGTGCGTTTGCGTTCTACGCCCCAGCGATAGCCGCCTATGCCACCGTCACCGCGCAGTACCCGGTGGCAGGGGATCAGCACGCCAACGCGATTGGCGGCGCAGGCGGACGCGGCCGCCCGCACGGCTTTGGGTTTGCCGATGCCGCTGGCGACTTCGCTGTAGCTGACGACGCTGCCCTCCGGCACGCTGAGCAGGTACCGCCAGACCTGCATCTGAAACGCGGTCCCGCGCAGGTCGATTGGCAGGTCCGGGCGCGGCTGGCCTTCGCCGAGGTGCGCATCGAGCTGCGCGAGCCAGGCATCCAGTTCCGGTGATTTTTCCGCACGGGATTTTTCGATGACGGCTTGCGGAAATTCGTTCGCGAGTTGTTCGGTCAATGCGGCTTTGCTGTCGCCGAACTGCACAAAACAAACGCCTTTGTCCGTTGCCGCCATCAGGAGCGGGCCGAGTGCGCTGCGCCGGTACGCATAGGAGATGGTTTCGCCGGCGCCACCTTTGCGATAGGCGCTTGGGGTCATGCCCATGTTGTTGGCCGCGCGGCCGTAAACCCGGCTGCTCGAACCGAACCCTGCCGAATAGGTGGCTTCGGTGACGTCGTCGCCTTTCTTCAGTGCCTGTTTGAAGCGGCGTACCCGCTGCGCGTCCTGATAGGCTTTCGGCGAAATACCGAAGGCGGCCTTGAACGTGCGTTGCAAGCGGGACACGGACAGTCCGGCGTTGTCGGCCAGCATGGCGAGAGTGAGGGTTTCGTCGGCATGCGCGTCAATGTATCGGGCAACGGCGATCAGGCGGTCGAGGTCAGCGCTCGGATTAACCGGCTTGCAGCGTTTGCAGGGGCGAAAGCCTGCCGCCAATGCATCGGCCGTGCTCGCAAAGAATCGCAGATTCTCCGGGAGAGCCGGGCGCGCCGCGCAGGACGGGCGGCAAAACACGCCGGTCGTGACAACGCCGTAGTAAAAGCGACCGTCGTAAGTGGCGTCTCGCTTCGAGATCGCGGTACGCATTGTGTTCTCGGCGGGTAGCGCCATTGAATCCTCTCCACCAGCAGTCTGCAGCATAGCAGCTGCCCCGGAATCGCGGGTTTGTCCTTCATGCTTGTTGGTAGTGAACATTGCTCTGTCTCCGACTGAATCCATGCCCGCATTGAACGTCTTTGCCCGAGACCGGGCTATCCGCTTCGTGCTGTTGAATCCCACAGAGTTCCATGTCGTGCCGGGGGCGGCTGCTTGCTGTTTGTCGCTGTTCTGCCCGCCTGTCGCAAGCTGCAGACAGTTGGCGGACGCAGCGCGAACTGTCATTGTGCGTGCTGTACGCGGCCGCTGAATTACCAGCGGTTATTGGGCAAAGAATTGATCGGTGCTGTCGAATGCAAGGTTCGACCGGGCACCGATGCTAAAAGGAGTGATCATGTACAAATCAATTATCGCAGTGACTTTGTTGTCGGGTTTGAGTTTGAACGCCAACGCCGGTGACAACGGCATATATCTTGGCGGTTCGCTTAGCCGCAGTACCATCGATACGGATGCCGACTTCTTCGGCTTCAGCTATGAAGACGATGACACGGCGTACAAGCTGATTGGCGGCATACGGCCGTTCGACCGTCTTGCCATCGAAGCGAATTACATCGATTTCGGCAGCATTAAGTTCGATAACCGTGACCTCGTTGCCGACGGCATCCACTCCGAGTTCGAAGCGCAGGCGATTGATGCATCCGCCGTTGTTTTCCTGGGCGGGCCGTTGCTTGAAGTGTTTGGCAAGGTTGGTCTTGTCTACTGGGATGCGGATGCCGTGCTGCAGGGCGGTATCAGTGGTGCAGACTTACGTGACAGTGACTCCGGCGCTGATTTCGCCTGGGGTCTTGGCGCGCAGGCTTACCTCAGCAGCCTGGCCGTCCGGTTGGAGTACGAGAACTTCGAAATATCGGACACCAACAGCGTTGAACTCTGGTCGCTGGGTGTTACCTGGACGTTCCTCTAACGAACGCCGCCGATGCAATCCAAAGCCGGCTTGCATCCGACCGTTGCACCGGTATCTGAGCAGGCCATATAGCGAGGATACCCGGTGCCGGTCATGCCATAATCCGGGCTCAGACCGCGCTGCCGCCTGCGGCACGGCTTGGGAGAGAGGCGTGCGATGAGGAAAACAGCTCTGATCGTGGACGACTCCAGGTCGGCGCGCGTCGTCCTGAAACGCATGCTGGAAACCTACGACCTGCAGGTCGACACGACCGAGTCTGCCGAAGCCGCACTCGATTATCTGAACCACCATCGTCCCGACGTGATCTTCATGGATCACCTGATGCCAGGCATGGACGGTTTCGAGGCCGTCACGGCCATCAAGAAAAATCCCGACACCGCCATGATCCCGATCATGATGTACACCTCGCAGGAAGGCGAAGTGTACGTCGGGCAGGCGCGGGCGCTGGGTGCGGTTGGCGTGTTGCCAAAGACGGTCAAACCGGTGGAAGTGTCAAAAGTGCTGGCCTCGTTGCACCTCGCCGATGAAGGTGCGTCGGTGCAGCCCGTTCGCGAACGCGTGCCTGCACCCGAGCCGCCGGGTGAAGCCGAGATTCCGGCAGCTGTGGATGGCGATCTGCGTAGCTTGCTGCAAGACCTGTTCGACCAGCAGCGGGTGATACTGCAACGCGAGTTGCGTGATACTTATACCGATCTTGCCGCACGCTTCGCGAATGAATCCCGGCCTGCGCCGCCGATTGAATTAGCCGCTACCGAGCCCAACGACCAGCCCGCTGAAAAGTCGTCGACATGGCTTGTAGCGTTGCTGATAGCGTCTGTTGTTTTTGCTGTGATCGTATTCTGGCAGGAACAACAGTTACGTACGCTTAAGCAACGCAACGTAGAAATGAGCGTTGCATTGCAAGGCACCGACACGGCGCCGTCGGCAAGTGGCAATGAGCAACAATTGACCCGCTATCAACAAGCGCTCGTAACGAGCAATGCCGCAACAATTGATGCGCTGGAGTGGGGCATCAATCAGTCAGCGGGTTACGACTGGAACGAGATACCACTCGGCCAACGCCGCCTGGAGTTGTTTGACGAACTGCTGACCCGCCTGATGTCGGTGGGTTTCGTTGGCGAGATTGCGGTCGACGTTCATGTCGGTGATTTCTGCATGATGGACAATGGCAGTGGCCTGCTCGAACTGGCGCCGGACAACGTGCCGGCGGCCGACTGCGATCAGATAGGCTTCGACCCGGCGGAGTCCCTGAGCCCGAGCTTCCGGCAATCAGTTGCGTTCGCAAATTTCATTGTCATGGCCGAAGAACGCAGCGGTGGGTCTATTCGTTTCGCGTTATCGTCTCCTGGCAATACGCTGCCAGTCCTGGCCTATCCGGAGACAACCGCTGGAATCACCGCCGGCGACTGGAATCACACGGCGGCACAGAATAATCGTGTGTCGGTCAGGTTGGTGGCTGAGTAAGGCTTTCCTGCCGTAGCGTAAAAAGTTGTCAGGTGTGCGGGCAGCATTGGCGTGGGCAGAGGTTGTCACGCATGTGGAGGAGCGTCGTGGAATCGATAATTGATGTTCTATTAGTTGCCGGTCTTCTAATACTCTTTGTGTTAATAGCCGTGATAGCGACTCAAAGACAAAGTAGCAAAACTAAGAAGGGCAGTGATCGCCCGTAGACTTACGGACACCTTTTCCCGATGGACTTTTTAATCAACTAAAAAAAAGCCCCGCACTAGGCGGGGCTTCCTGTTTCGAGTTACTGCCTGTTCAGACAGCTTTTTTGCGTCGTGCGATTCCCATACCCGCCAGGCCAAGGCCGAGCAAGAACAGTGAGGCAGGTTCGGGAACCTGGCTCATGGTTGGCTCGCCACGGCCCCAGAGCTTGATGTTCGAGAAGCCGCCACCGCCGCCGGAAAGCCGGTCGTAGCTCAGCGTTCCTGAGGTGTTGAACGGTGTGATCAACCATGCAAACCAGCTCAGGTTACTTTGACCGCGGCCGACGTGAATGCTGACCACCAGCTCGCCCCATTCGCTCCAGATATCCGAGTCGAGGTTCCAGTTCAGATCGACACTGTTTGAGCCAAAACTGCCAGACGTGATGTCAACCGAAACGTCACCCAGTGCTGTCCAAGGCTCGAGCGGGAAAGCCGCCCCAATGTCCGAGGCATTCGGGTTGTTCCGGGTGCTTCCAGTATCGGCACTGGTTACACAGGACTCGGCCGAGTCGAGCGTCGCCGTTCGCGCGCTGTCGCCGCACGTGATCGGGGTTGCCTGGGAAACGCTGCCGGCAAAGGCCATGACTAAAGCCGACAAAGTGACAAATAATTTGGTTCTCATTTTTGCTTCCTACGGGGCGTAATGCCCACTCAATATAAGAAGCAATTTCCGAGCCAACAAAGAAATAGGTCCCATATTCAATGAGTTAAGAATTTGCGGTAATCAGAGCCGGCCAGGTTTGTAATTTTTATCGACATAGCAGGCCGTTCCCGGCTCGGGGAGGGCGGCACATCTGGGTCAGAAAACACATCAGGCGAAAATATGAGGCCCCAGGGTTATTTGACCAGGTGAGCGATTAAATCCGTTGGGGGCTAAGCTGATGCCGTCTCGCTGATTCCGTGGTGGCACTTTCCCTCTTTTCGGGTACCGCTTGGACGAAATTTCCTCCGTGATAAAGTTTCCGGCAGTCGAACTGAATTGGGGCTAGGAAATGGTTAATCACAACTCACTGACCCGCCGATCCTTTATAAGTATGGCTACGGCGGCAACCTTGGGGTCCACACTACCGTTTGCAGCTGCCGATACGGCCATGGCGCGGCGCCGCATTCCCGGCACGACAGAGGACCTGCCGGTTATCGGACTGGGCACTTCCGATGAGTTTGAGCGCATGCCTGCCGACGGCGGAGTTGAGCTTCGCGAAGTTCTCAACACGTTGCTCGAATACGGCGGCACACTGGTTGACACCGCTCCCGGCTACGGCAATGCGGAGCGGGTACTCGGGACGTTGGTCGCTGATGACAACATGGCGGAGCGCTTGTTCTTGTCGACCAAGGTTCGCTCCCGGGGCCGGGATGCTGGCTTACGTTCGATGCAGGCATCAACCGAGCTGCTGGGCAAAGCGCCGCTCGATTTGATGATGGTGCACAGCCTCGTTGATGCCGAGACACAACTGGACAATCTGCAGCACTGGAAAGAGGAAGGACGCGTCCGCTACATCGGAATCACGACGTCGCGACGCAGTGGCTTTGACCGAATGGAGGCGTTCATCAAGAACCGCGATCTGGATTTTATCCAGGTTAACTACTCGCCGCTGGAACCTGAGGCTGAAGAGCGGGTTATACCCGCCGCCAGAGATAACGGGGTTGCGGTGATGATCAACCGTGCGTTCGTCAACGGCCGTTACTTTTCAATGGTACGCGGACATGAACTGCCTGCGTGGGCTGCGGAGTTCGATTGCGATAGCTGGGCGCAGCTGTCGCTCAAATGGATCCTGGGCAATTCTGATGTCACTAGTGTACTGGCGGCCACCAGCCGCGCCCGCCACATGGCCGACAACGCGGCGGCAGGCATAGGCGGCTTGCCGGATACAGCGGGACGCCAGCGGATACGGCAATTGTTGACGGGTATGTAGCTGCTAAAGAAACAGCTCCTGGTCTCTTGCTGGGTTGTCGTGTTCCGTCTGACTTTCGATAAAGGTATCAGGTCCATTTTCCTTGATGGACGATCGAATCAAGAAAACACACCTGACACTTTATCCGTCAGCAATAGACGCAGCGCCGCGAGCTTCCCGGATTGGTATCATCGGATCGAATCTGGGCGGGCAATGAATCTTCGAGGCAATCATGGCGCGAAACAATGTAGTGAGTGCTATTCTGTCTTCGACGAAGGGCGCCCTGTTCCTTTGCTTGCTGGATGTGTTGTTTTTCTTCTGCGTAATCCTGTTTATTGAGGTTGCGTGGTTGAGCAAGGGTGTCATCGTTGGTGCGAAATTCGCATCGATAGCAACGCTTGTTCGGATTGCATACTTTCAGGTTCCAGTCGAATTCATTGCTGTTCTTGTATGTCTCTACTTCACTAAACGTTTGTCTGCATTGTTTGGTGTGATGGCTGCAACGTTTTACTTCTATTTCTCTCTTTTGAGAGGCGAGATGATTCCCGTGGAAATTCTGTTTAGTTTTGGTTGGTTTGGCGAGACAACGCCGTCTTTTCTGGCATACACCATCAGTTCATTTCTTGCCTTAATGGTTTTTAGGAAGCTCAATTTTGGTCGCAAATAGTCTGGCTGTTAGCTAATAGTGGGGCGCCTCGTTTTCGTTGCGTGATAGGAAATTCTGGGTCGAACCGATTTATCAGCTAAAAGTCCCGTCTTGCCAGCCATCAATGTTGGTCCGGCAGTGGATCTCTATGCCAGGTGCTTTGAATCGATTGTGGCCGCTGGAATCTAGAGCAACGGCGTTCCGGCCTGTCCTCGCCAGAGTCGGCTGTAAGGACGTCTACAGGTATTCCTGCTGTGCCTTGCTAGATCCGATAAATCGGTTCGACCCCTTTGTTTCCAAGACGGTTAGCTGTGCCGAGCCCGTGGTTCACAAATGCCAGTCGCCGGACAGGTTTTAATATCCACTACGATCTCCCTCTTTCGGAGAGCGAATGTCGAACCCAAAGTTGTGGTCGAGGAATACATCGACGGCCTGCACCAGCGATTCTGCGAATGCCATACGGTTTTTGTCGTTGTCGCGAACACCTTTGTACGGCGTTTCGACTTGTAAGCCACAGACTTTGCCGCCGCTGCGGCAACCGTGTCGACCGGTGTTGTAGCCGCCGGCGAAATAGGTTTTGTCGGGTGTTGGTGAGCCCTTTTGTTTGCTCGGTACAGTCGGGAAGCCATCGTGGACCAGTTTTGTGCCAATCGCGTTATCGCCTCGTAACAACTGTGCAAAATCGATAGGCGAGTCTGCCGCGAAAGTTTGGACTGAACTCTTGTTTCGATACTCAGGATTCTCGTTCAGCGCTGAGTTACTTTCCTGTAGATCCGCTCGCGACAATAGAAAACCCAGTTGCGTTTCTGAGCCACGCATACCGTGGACGTCTATATAGAACCCTTTGCCCCAGGCGTTAGCAACGGCTTGTGCCTTGGCCGCTTCGATCAGTCGCAGGAAGCTCTCCCATGCATTCTCCGCCCCGGCATTGCCGCATGAAGCCAGCGTCTTGTCACGGTTTGCGTCCAGTTTCGTACGCTTCAACCGATTGATGATGACGTGCGGGTATTTCCCGCTGTGCTCGTGGAATTTTTCCTTAAGCGCAAGCGCTAGTTCCGCGGTGTTGGTATCAACACTGGTGACGATTTCGCCCCCGCATGCATCCGCCGTTCGGTCAGGGATCGACGACGGTGTCAATCGCCCGCCGTGCGGCGCCGAGACGATGATCGGCAGGTTGCCAGCATGGTATTCGATCCAGCCATCCGCCGTTTCGTATACCTGGCCAGGCTCGTACTGGACTGGTGCTGTCGACACAGCCGCCAGATCCGTCGGCTCGGCTACGGACGTTCCCATTGAGAGTAACGCTGCGATTGTCACCACTACTTTATTCCTGACAGCAAACTGAATAATAGCCCTCTCCTTTGCGCGACTGGTCTGAACTGGCAAATGCCATTGAAGGCGAACTCATTATGGTTTCGGCATTGCGAGATAAAAAAGAGCCAATCGTTGGGATTGCTTGGAGCCAGATACAGGAAGGCTATCTCATAAATCCGAAGAGACCCTGCAGAAAGTATCGGGCCGTTCCGGCGCGGCTCAGCGGCTGGCCGATGCTGGCCCTCAACGCCGAAACTGGCTAGTCTTCGTGATTCAATCCACGCAAGCCAACGAGGAAATAATAATGAAATTACGCCTCGCCATCGCTGCCCTACTACTTGCAGCGGGCCTGATAACACAGGTTGCAGTCGCCGAAGACATAGACGGTGTGCAGGAGCACCCGTTGATCTCACGTTACCCCGGCCAGGAGATTCGCTGGCAGCACATCGAAAATTATCTACCGTACCGAGTGCCTGTTGGGCCCGTGACCGGCTACCGCGCTATCGGCGACTGGATCGATACGGAAGGGCGGGTGACACGCACCTTCTATCGTTATCAGGGCACGGACCGTACCTATTCAGAAATCTACAAGAACTACCTTGACTCGCTTGAGGCGGAAGATTTCGAGATTCTTGCGAAGGGCATCAGTGCTGATCGTCGTGGCGGGGATGTTGGTAGCAACCAATGGATGGAAGTAATGTTTCGACAGAATCCGGCCAACAAACCGGGTGAGGTCGGTACGATGTTTTCCGGAACTTCGTCGTCGGGTGGTGCTGGTTCGATCGTCGCGCGTAAGGAGCGCGCCGCAGGTATTGTCTATGCACTGGTCAACGTTGAACAGCATTCTTCCAACTACGTCGGCACGCTGATCGACATCATCGAAGTCGAAGCGGCGGAGACCGGGCTGGTTGCGGTGGATGCGGAAGCTATCGGCGCCGATATTCTCGAGTACGGGCGGGTTGTGCTTGATGGTATCTATTTCGATCATGACAAAGCCACGCTTAAGCCGGAGTCCGATGAGGCGCTAAAAGCTATTGTTGAGTTTCTCGCGACACAGCCGGACAAAGTGTTCTACGTTGTTGGCCACACGGATTCCGTCGGCACGTTTTCCTACAATCAAAAATTGTCGTCGGATCGTGCAATGGCGGTCGTTGATACCTTGCAGCGTGATTACGGCGTGGGCTCGGAACGATTACAGCCGCACGGCGTCGGACCGTTAGTGCCTTCCTATTCGAACGCCAGCGATGCCGGCCGGGCGAAGAATCGCCGGGTGGAATTGGTCGAGAGACTGAAGTAACAAACAAACGTTGATGTCAGGAGATTCACAAAATGAGTAAGCAGGACAACGATTCAAAGGTCTACGAGTTGTATGACAATTACTGTCACGGTCGTCTCACCCGTCGGCAGTTCTTCGATCGTGCAGCGAAGATTACCGTAGGCGGTGTGTCTGCACTCACGCTGGCCGAGAGCCTGTTGCCAAACTACGCCGACGCAGCGACCATTTCTTTCACGGATGAACGGATCAAGGCGCGTTACGTCAACTACGCATCACCGGGCGGCAGTTCCGGGGAGATGCGCGGCTACCTCGTGCAGCCTGCGAGTGATGGACCGTTCCCGGCCGTGCTGGTGATGCACGAGAATCGCGGCCTGAATCCGTACATAGAAGATGTTGCGCGCCGGGCGGCGGTTGCCGGCTTCCTCGCGCTGGCGCCTGACGGTTTGGCGCCCATCGGTGGTTATCCTGGCAATGACGACGATGGCCGTGCAATGCAAGCCAGTCTCGACCGCGGCAAGTTGTTGCAGGACATGGTCAACAGTGCGCGTTACCTGAAGCGGCATGAGCTCTCCACCGGCAAGCTGGGTGCAACCGGCTTTTGCTGGGGCGGCAGCTCGACCAACGCGCTGGCGGTCATCCTCGGTGACGATCTCGATGCCGGCGTGCCGTTCTATGGTGGCGCAGCCGACACTGCCGATGTACCGAAAATTTCCGCTCCGTTGTTGATTCACTACGCGGAAGAAGACCCGCGCGTCAACGCGATGCGCGAAGACTACGCGGCCGCGCTGGAGGCCAACGGCGTTGAGTTTGAAATGCACACCTACCCGGGAACGCGCCACGGTTTCCACAACAACTCAACGCCGCGCTTCGACGAAGCGGCTGCCGACCTCGCCTGGGAACGCACAATCGCCTTCTTCCGCAAGCACCTTGCCTGATTAATTGGTATTCCGTCGCAACGGGCTGACGTATGGTCAGCTCGTTTTACTTTTCATTTGATTTTGGAGTTACGCATGATTCGTTCGGTTTGTTTGGTTACTGCTTTGCTTTTGATGGCTACGGCCGGTATGGCGCAAGAGGCTCACCAGGAAATTCTGGCGAACAAGTTTCAACAAGGAATCGAACGCATCGCGGACGACTTGCCTGGTGTACTCGGTGTTGCCGTCGTGGACATCGACGGGAACCGTGTGTTCGGCGTCAACGAATCGGAAATCTTCCCGCAGGGCAGCGCGATCAAGATTTCCATTCTCACGGCCATGTACGTGCGCCAGGAACGCGGCGAAATGGATCTGACGCGGTCAGTGCCTATCCGCAAAGCAGACCGGGTTGGCGGTAGCGGTTACCTGACGCATTTCAGTGATGGCGACTCGGCACTTTCGCTGCACGACCTCGCGATTCTGATGATCACCGTCTCCGACAACATGGCGACGAATATCCTGATCGAGCAAACCGGCATGGACAACGTCAACGCCGTGATGGCCGATCTCGGTTTTGGCGATATTCGTTTGCAGCGCCGGATGATCCGCCAGGAGCAAAGTGCCCGCGGCAACGAAAATATCGCCACCCCGACCTCGGCCGCGAAACTGATGCAGCGGATACTGCGCTGCGATTTGCCGATCAGCGGCGAAGCCTGTGCCGAGATGCAGGCCATACTGGCCATTCGACACGCGGGGCCGATTCAGGCAGGCACGCCCAATGGCATTCGTGTGTTGCAGAAAACCGGCTCCATTGCCGGTGTAGCAACCTCATGGGGTGTTGTGGATCTGGAAGGTCGCCCGTACGCACTGGCGATGATGGGCAACTACGGTGATACCGCCGAAATCAACGACAGCATCCGGCAAATTACCGAACTCAGTCACTGGTATTTCTCGCGGCTCGCCGGCGCAACCGACTACGGCACGCGCGTGCCGGTCAAGTTGCTGGAGCGGGTGCGCAACTAGACCCGGTTCAATCGATGGGGTAGCGCTCGAGCACGGGGCCGAGCGCTGCTTTCAGCGGCTCGAGGTGCTGTTCAAAGTGCCGCCATTGCTCCAGACCGTCTTTGTAAATGGGTTGCCGGACCTGCTCTGAGCTCGGCGTGCGCACCACGCGTTCCGTCTTGTAGAACTGCAGGCATTGCTCTTCGAACGGCAGCCCGCAATAGTCGAGCAGATTGCGAATCTGCTGCTCGCTGTCCGCGACCATGTCCTCGTATTGCACGCGGTGTACCCGTCCTGGTAGTACCGCATCCCAGTGATCCATCAGGCTGACGTAATCGCGGTAGTAGCGGCCCAGCGTAGTCAGGTCATAGGTGAACGTCTGGCCGCGCGCGAACAATTGCTTGTAGCAGGAGAAGCAGCCGGCCATCGGGTGCCGCCGGGCATCAATGATCTTTGCGTTCGGCAGGATCAAATGAATCAGCCCGATGTGCTGAAAGTTGTTCGGCATCTTGTCGATGAAAAACGGCGTGCCATGACGTTGCACGGACGTGCTGCTGATGTAGCCATCGCCCAGCTCCTGAACCTTTTGGCGGTCGAGCTTCGCGAGAATTTCCGGGTAGTAAGAAGCCGGGTTCTTGCGGGACTTCTCCCCCAGTACACGGGAAATGCCTATGATGTCCGGCAATTCCGCTGTGCCTTCCACCTGGCTGTGGCTGGCCAGAATTTGTTCGAGCAGGGTTGACCCGGCGCGTGGCAAGCCGACGATAAATATCGGGTCCGCTGCCAAGGAGCCCCAGCCCTCGCGCTCGGCAAAAAATTCGCGGGTCAGGGTTCTGATCTGGCGCGCCGTGTTGACCACGTTGATCTTGGGATCGAAGCGTTGTTGCTCACCGCGCACGGCATTGCCGCGATGGTAGGCATTGAACGCCGCATCGTATTCTTTGCGATCCTCATAGGCCTTGCCGAGTGCAAACGACAGGTGTGCTTGTTCGACAGGATCGCCATCCTTACTAATCTGCGCCTCCATGGCGTGAATGTCGTCATCGCTGAAGCGGAAAGTCTTGAGGTTTGCCAGACTCCAGTAAGCTTCGCCAGCACTCGGGCTCAGTTCAATGCTCTTCCGGTAGGCGCGTATGCCTTCGTCCAGGCGGCCCACGGATTTCAGCGTGTGGCCGTAGTTCATGTGCACCGCGGACTGGTTCGGGTAGTCCTTGAGTATGCGTTCGTACAATTCGAGCGCGGGTTCGTGATCGCCGCGTCGCACCAGAATCGTGCCTTTCAGGATCAGGTAATTCGGGTTGTTCGGTTCCGCGATCAGCAGCTTGTTGACCTGCTCAAGCGCTTCGTCGAGTTCGTTGCGACGAAACAGCGCCAGCGCATAATTCTGGCGGGCCATGTGGAAGCCGGGCGCGAGCTGCAGACAGCGTTCCAGTAGTTTGCAGGCGTCGTCGAACTGCCCAATCCGGATGCCGATGGTCGCGAGCATGCGGATAGCGACGACATCGACCGGGTCCTTCTTCAGTACATCGCGGGTGAGCTGTTCTGCCTTGGGGATATTACCCGCGCGCAGAAAGCGTGCGGCTTCGACCAGTTCGGGGTGGCGACTGGACAATGCCAGGTGCCGCTCGTAAGCGCTTTCCGCCGCACTCTTGTTGTTGGCGGCGCTGAATTGATCACCGAGCGTGCGCCAGGCACCGGCATGCGTTTCGTCCAGCGTGACAGCGCGCTGCAGCACGGCAATCGCTTCGTCGCCACGTCCGGCCGCGCCGAGGCACAAGCCCAGTTCGTGCAGGAGATCCGCCGACTCCTGCTCTTGTGCGCAGATCGGCTCGATGACCTCCAGCGCTTTCAACGGCTCACCCAGCAAGCGCAGGGAGACTCCCTTAATTTTTAATGCGGCCACCGAACCCGGGTGTGCAGACGCTATCTGTTCCGCTTGTACCAGTGCCTCCTGCGGGTTGCGTTGCAACGTGTCGACGGCAAGGCGCAGGGCGGCGGGCAGGTCATTCACTGGGTTGGGTGTGGCACTGGGCATGGGCGGCTTCCGGGCGATATTTCATAGGGTGATCGTAACGCAGGGAACTTTTTGTGTGTTTTTGGCAACGAATACTCAAGTAACACGTCATAGCCGGAAACGATGTACGGATAGGTACATACTATTGGCCGACAATAAGTTTCCTGCAGAGCGTCGTTGCTATTATGATGGTCACGGTTGCGAAATCACAACGCTGCAGTCGTAATAGTGGCCTGCCGGAAACAGAGCAATACTAAAGGCACATTACCTGTAGCTGACGAATACTGAATGACAATCATTTGATTGGGGGAAAGACCATGCAGGAATATCGAAAGAAGCCGCTAGCGCTTGCGATCTCGGCAGCTCTGACCGGTTCGGCGTTGATGGCGGCGGTGGCAACGCCGGCCGTGGCGCAGGAGTCTCAACAAGGCAGAGCGCTTGAAGAAATCGTCGTCACCGCACAGAAACGCACAGAAAACCTGCAGGACGTGCCGGTATCTGTGCAAGTGCTGGGCAATACCCAACTCGAGCAACTTAACGTCAACGGCTTCGAGGACTACATCGAATTTCTGCCGTCGGTCTCCTACACCTCAGCGGGTCCCGGCTACGGCATTCTGTACATGCGCGGCATATCCAGCGGCGGTGACGGCGTGCATTCCGGTTCCATGCCGAGTGTCGGCGTTTATCTGGACGAGCAACCGGTCACGACCATCGGTCAGATCCTTGACGTGCATATCTACGACATCGCACGTATCGAAACCCTGGCGGGCCCGCAAGGCACCTTGTTTGGTCAGGGCAGCCAGGCCGGCACACTGCGCATCATCAGCAACGAACCGGTCATGGAAGAATTCCAGGGCAGCTACGACATCGGCGTGGATACCGTCAAGAACGGCGATCTGGGCTACACCCTCGAGGGCATGGTGAACGTGCCGATTTCCGACCGTGCGGCATTGCGTCTGGTCGGCTGGCGTGAATCGCAGGGCGGCTACATCGACAATATCCCGGGCGCCATCACCTACGCGGCCAGCGGTATCTCGGTTGATAACGCGGACCTGGTGGAAGACGACTTCAACAACGTCATCACGACCGGTGGTCGTGCGCTGCTGAAAATCGATCTCAATGACCGCTGGACGGTCACCCCAGGGTTGATGTACCAGGAGCAGGAGTCCAACGGTGTCTGGGCGCATGACCCGGAAGACTTTGGTGATCTCAATGCCGTGCGGTTTTTCGAAGACGGGCAGGACGAAGACTGGTTGCAATCAGCACTGACCATTGAAGGCGAGCTGACCGACAGCCTGAACCTTGTCTACGCGGTATCACACCTGGATCGCAACGTGGACAGCACCTCCGACTACACCGGCTATGCGGAATACCTGGAAGATCTCTACGCCGGTTGGGGTTACGACTGCTACCACTATGATGCAATGGGCGGTTGTGCCGATCCGTCACAGTACATTCACGGCGACGAGACCTTTTCCCGTCTGAGTCACGAAATACGCCTGCAGTCCACGGGCGACAGCGATTTTCACTGGATCGTCGGTGCCTTCTCGCAGAAGCAGGTGCATAACTTCGATCTGCAGTGGATTGTTCCGGATATGAATTCTGCCAACTCGGTTATCGAAGGCGGCAACACTGTGTGGCAAACCTATCAGGTCCGCACCGACCGGGATGAAGCGTACTTCGGTCAGTTTGGCTACGACTTCACGGACCAGTTGAGCGTCACCGCGGGCATCCGGCATTTCAAATACGACAACCGCTTGTACGGCTTCAATGGCTTTATCGGCCATTGCACCGGCACCTACGATTCCAACGGCAACTTCACGGAAGACCGGGTCAACGGCACCGTGCAGTACCCGTGTTTCGACACGCGAATTCTTGATGATTCGACAAAGGGTGACGGCGAGAGCTACAAGATCACGCTGGACTACCGTCTGAATGACGATGCCATGTTGTACGCAACGTACTCGGAAGGCTTCCGCTCTGGCGGCGTCAACCGGGCGCGCGTGCCGGGCATTCCAAAGTACGCGCCCGACTGGGTCTACAACCACGAGATCGGCTGGAAAACGACCCTGCTTGACGGCCGGGTACGGTTCAACGGTGCGGCCTACATGCTGGACTGGGAGAACTTCCAGTACGCGTTCCTGGACTTCTCGATCTCCAACCTGACCATCATCGGCAACGTTGGCCAGGCACGTACCTACGGTACGGAGTTTGACCTGACATGGCTGGCGACGGACCGGCTCAATTTGTCGTTCGCGGGTTCCTTCAACAAGGCCGAGCTGGAAGAGCCGTACTGGCAGACCAGCGAAGACCGCGACGACGGGCTGCCGCCGCGAGCACCAACCGGTCAGGAAATGCCGTACGTGCCGAAAGTGCAGATGACATCCATCGCCCGCTACGATGTGGACATGCTGGGTTTCCCAGGCTATTTGCAGGCAGCGGCATCGTACACCGGCTCAAGCTGGAACGATCTGGAAACGGCATTGCGGGTGAAACAGGCGGCTTACACGCTGGTTAATCTGTCCGCCGGTATTCAGGGCGAAGACTGGAACGTTGATCTGTTCCTGAACAACGTGACAGACGAACGTGCGCAGATCGACATCTCGATACCGAGCTACGGCGGGGCGCTTGATTCCCGGACGTACACCAACCGGCCAAGGTCGTTCGGGATACGCTTCGGCAAACGCTTCGACTAACTGGTCTAAGTAGAAAACCGAAGGGCCACCCGCGCGAGCAGGTGGCCCTTTTTTTCGCTTTGCGGCCGGGGGGAACGTTACGGCGCGTACTTCAGGAAACGACCAGGGCGGGCAGCCAGTGCCTGTCCGTCTGCATACACTTGCTCGCCGGCAACCCAGACCGCAACGATGCCCTCGGAAAGCGCATCAGGTTCCGCTGGCGTTGCCCGATCCGTGACGGTGTCGGCATTGAACAGCACCAGGTCCGCCACCATGCCGGGACGGATATAGCCGCGTTCCCGCATGCCCATGTGGTCGGCGGCAAGACCGCTCATCTTGCGTATAGCGGTTTCAATGCTCAGCAGTTTTTGTTCACGAACGTAGCGCGCCAGAATGCGCGGAAACGAGCCGGTTGCGCGCGGGTGCAGATCAACGAGGCCGCCGTCGGTGCAGATGTTGGTGTGTTCCCAGGACAGCAGCTGTCCGATATCGGAATCCGTCATGCTGGTGCCGATGATGGAGTCTGCGCCACGGCCGGTTTGCTCTGACATCGCCTGTGATTCCTGCACGAGCTGCGAATAGGTTGATACGGCATCCGTCTCGCGAATCGCGGCAATCTCGGTCAGCGTCTTGCCGACGTATTCCGGTTGCGGCTGAAAGTCTGTCAGCCAGATGCCATCCGGCGGTGCCAGCTCGGCGAGTGCAAAACCCACTGCTTCGCGATCGGTCGGGTCGCGTTCGGGCAACAGCACCATCATGTTTGATTGCCAGAACTCGTAGGGGTAAATGTCCGCGGTGATATCGATGCCTTCCGCGCGCGCCGCATTCAACTTCGCCAATACCTCAGGCGCGCTGCCCCACAAGCTTTTCATCGCCAGTTTGAAATGCGAGATTTGCACCGGCATGCCGGTCTCGCGGCCGATGCTGATGATTTCGTCCACGGCTTCATGCAGCCAGCGGTCTTCGCTGCGCATGTGGCTGATATAGCGACCACCGGCATCAGCAACGGCCTGCGCAAGCGCCAGCACTTCGTTGCTGTCAGAGTAAATGCCGGGGTCGTATTCCAGGCCTGTCGCCAGTCCGATCGCGCCGTTCGCGTATTCCTCAAGCAGCAAGTCGCGCATCGCTGCTATCTCGTCTGCAGTGGCCACGCGCCGGAAATCGTCACCCATGATTTCTTCGCGGACGGTGTTGTGCCCGATGTAACTCGCAAAATTCAGGCTGGTGCCGGTGGCTTCCAGTCGCGCCACGAAGTCCGCCAGCGGATAGGGCGAGCCGCCGTCCTGGCCGACGACCACGGTCGTTATGCCCTGACTGATGGCGGCCAGCGCGTCCGGGTGTTCGAAGATGTCGCTGTCGGCGTGGCTGTGGGTATCGATGAAACCCGGCGCCAGTACCAGTCCGCCGGCATCCAGCACGGTTTCGCCCGGCAGGCGGTCGAGGGTGCCCACGGCGAGGATGCGCTCACCGCTGATTCTGAGGTCCGCGGTGTATGCGGCTTTGCCGCTGCCATCGACAATGGATGCATTGTGTATCAACAGCGAGTCTGTCGATGCCTCCGTCAGTGCTTCCCCGGATTCCCCGCAGGCGGTCAGCATGCTGGCCAGTAGCCATGCCGCCAACGTCGCCCTGATCGTCATTCGGTAAGTCATTTGTGCTCCCGCCATGGTTTGAACAGCAAGCAATTCCTGCCAGCCACCGGTAAGCGATACTACCCCGGCAGCGGCGTTGATACTCGCCTGTCGGGCTTGGTATTTGTGTCCTGGTGCCGCCAGGGCACCGCACCATTTACCGGGGTGGGGGTGACACGGAGTCAGCTTATTCTTATAATTTCAGGAATTCTTGAAATTGCAGGAAATGAGATGACCCCGACCCGCTACCAGCAAGCTTTCATCCTGCATTTTGGCGAAATGGGCAGTCGCTGGGGCATCAACCGAACGGTCGGCCAGATCTACGCCCTGTTGTACGTGAGCGAATCCCCGTTGAACGCGGACGACATCACGGGCGCACTCGGCATGTCGCGTTCCAACGTCAGCATGGGCCTGAAGGAGCTGCAATCCTGGCGCCTCGTGCGCTTGCGGCACTTGCCGGGCGACCGGCGCGAATACTTTTCCGCTCCGGAAGATATCTGGCAAATACTGCAGACGCTGGTTGAGGAGCGTCGCAAACGGGAAATCGACCCGACGATGAGCATGCTGCGCGATGCGCTGATGGAATCGACGGTCAAACCGAGCGATGAGTACGCAAGGCATCGCATGCAAGACATGCTGGACCTGATGGAGCTGGTGACCGGCTGGATGAACGAGTTGAGCGATCTAGACCGTGCAACGGTTGTAAAACTGATGAAACTGGGCGGTGGCGTCAAGAAGCTGGTCGGCGTGCGTGCTAAACCGGCGGCCTCCGCCGCATCCTGATTCGTGCCAGGGAGGGCAGAACGTGAGTACATTTGATCCGCTGTTGTTGTCGCGCATCCAGTTCGCGGTAAATATCAGTTTCCATATCCTGTTTCCCATGATCACCATCGCGCTCGCCTGGGTCTTGCTGTTTTTCAAAATCCAGTACGACCGTAGTGGTGACAGTCAATGGATCAATGCCTACCGCCTGTGGGTGAAAGTGTTTGCCTTGAGTTTCGCGCTCGGTGTGGTCAGCGGCATTACGATGAGTTTCCAGTTCGGTACCAACTGGCCGGGCTACATGGAAACGGTTGGCAATATTGCGGGCCCGTTACTCGCCTACGAAGTGCTCACCGCGTTTTTTCTCGAAGCGACCTTTCTCGGCATCATGCTGTTTGGCTTCAAGCGGGTCAGTAACCGGGTCCATACCATCGCCACCGCGCTGGTCGCAATCGGTACCAGCGTGTCGGCATTCTGGATACTGGCCCTGAACTCGTGGATGCAAACACCGGCCGGCTTCGAGATGATCGATGGCGCCGCACACGTGACGAGTTGGTGGGAAGCAATTTTCAATCCTTCGTTTGGCTACCGCCTTCTGCACACCGTCACGGCCTCATTCCTGACCGCCAGCTTCCTGTTGGCAGGTTTGTCGGCCTATCGCTGGCGACGCGGTGACCGCACGCCGGCTGTCAAAGCCGCGCTGCGCACCGGTTTGTACCTCGCTGCAGTCCTGGCCCCGATGCAGATCGTTATCGGCGATTTGCACGGACTGAACACGCTGGAGCATCAGCCGGCCAAGGTGGCGGCAATGGAAGGCTTGTGGGAAACCCGGAAAGGCGCACCGCTCGTACTGTTCGCGATTCCTGATGCGACTACGCAAAGCAACAAGCTGGCGGTCACCGTGCCGAAACTCGCCTCCCTGATCCTGACTCACGATCTTGACGGCGAGGTACAGGGCATTGATGCGTTCCCCGATGCACATCCGCCCGTCGGTCCGGTGTTCTGGGCGTTTCGGATCATGGTTGCCACGGGTTTGCTCATGCTGCTGATGTCGTGGCTGGGCACGTTCGCGATGTTCAGGCGTGGCGAGCCCGGACCGGCGCTGACCCGCGGACTCATCTGGATGACCTTCTCCGGCTGGCTAGCGGTGTTAAGCGGCTGGTACACGACGGAGATCGGCCGGCA
The DNA here is from genome assembly GCF_001677435.1 of Woeseia oceani. GTDB lineage: Bacteria > Pseudomonadota > Gammaproteobacteria > Steroidobacterales > Woeseiaceae > Woeseia > Woeseia oceani. The sequence goes on along the minus strand of NZ_CP016268.1, from coordinate 3,554,918 downwards.
GCCCTTCCTCGTCGCCGGAATTTTGCGGACCGAGGATGCTGTCACGAGTGTGCCAGCCACGAGCATCGGTGCCACGCTGATCGCTTACCTCGTCATGTATGCGGTGCTGATTTACGCCTATGTCTCGGTCGTCTTCTACCTTGCGCGTCAGGCAGGGCTCGGTACAACCAAGAAGTCAGCACCCCGTGCCTACGGCACGTCGCCGCTGACCCACGAGTCAACCTCGCCGGAGGCCGATCATGCATGAATTGATTCCTGACCTCAGCCAGCCCGCCGGCTGGTTGCCACTGGCCTTCATGCTGGTGATGGGTTTGTCGATCCTGGCTTACGTCATCCTCGACGGCTTTGATTTGGGGGTCGGACTGCTGATTCCGTTCGCGTCTGAAGAACAGAAGGACCGCATGATCGCGTCCATCGGCCCATTCTGGGATGCCAACGAAACCTGGCTGGTCCTCGGTATCGGTATCCTGCTGGTCGCCTTTCCGCGCGCCCACGGCATTATTCTCGGCGAACTGTATTTGCCAGTAGCGCTGATGCTGCTCGGTATTACCTTGCGCGGTGTTGCCTTTGACTTCCGGGTCAAAGCGCATGCCGATCACAAAGACACCTGGAACAAAGCCTTTTTTGCGGGTTCGCTCATCACCTCTTTAGCACAAGGCTACATGCTCGGCCGCGTAGTGACCGGTTTCGATCACGGCGCCTGGAGTTATTTGTTCCCTGTTCTGATCGGTCTCTGCCTCGCGTCTGGCTACACCCTGCTCGGTGCAACCTGGCTCATCATAAAGACGATCGACGAGCTGCAGTTGAAAGCCGTGCGTTGGGGGCAACGTGCATTGTTGTTGCTGGCTGTTGGTGTGGCCGCCGTATCCATTACAACGCCACTGGTCAGCGAGCGTGTGTACGAGAAGTGGTTTGGCATCGAAAACATGCTGGTGCTATGGCCTATCCCCGCGATGACCGCAGCACTGTTCTTTATCCTGCATCGGACATTGAGGCGGCTCCCGGTACGTCTGGCCGACAACAATCAGTACGGTGAATGGGTGCCGTTCGTGACCACGGTAGGCATCTTCCTGCTGGCATTTCACGGCCTCGCGTACAGCTTGTTTCCCTACCTCGTGCTGGATCGTTTGACGATCTGGGAAGCGGCCAGCGCGCCGGCATCACTGATGTTCATGTTCGTTGGAACCGCGATCGTGTTGCCAGTCATCATCGCCTACTCGGTATTTTCCTACCGCGTGTTTAGCGGCAAAGCGCAGGCGCTGGAATACGAGTAAGCGGACAATCAGTAGTTGTCGGTCAACAGATTGCTGTCATCGGTCGACGGGCTGTTGGTGTCAGCTGTTGCCCGGTGTTTTGCCGGTAACTGAAACTCACGGCTGATGAAATCCATGGCCGCTGTCGCTTCGCTCTGGCCCTTGAAACCTTCGCCCAGCAGCAGCTTTTCGCCAGCGTAATCGAGTGCGTACACGGAATAGTAGACAACGTGTTTGCCGCCGGATTGTGACTGCATCGATGAATGCTTGTGCAAGCGGTCGATGCTGTGCTTTTCCAGTCGCCGGCGGGACACAGGAATGCCGCATACGCGCCGCACACTGACCAGCGCCGAGCCATCCTGAATGACTTCCAGTGATCGGAACAGCAGGTAGATCGCAGCGAGTGCGATCAAACCGCCGACGAGACCAAACACGAGTCCGAACAGCGGGCTGTCGCCGCGGTAAGCAAGAAACCAGCCGCTGGCAATGAAGATCGCGCCGAAAAAAATGCCGCCCAGCGGACCCGCGAGCTTCTGGCCCATGGGGAAGTAGAGTCGCTTGCCGGCAGCGTACTGATCAAATCTGAACAGTTCACGTATGCGCTGCTCGGCGCGGCTTGCCTTCAGAGACTGGGTACTTTGAATGGCCATGGCAGGCAAGTGGCGAGACCGCGTCGCCGTCGGGTAGACGGGGATGTCGTAGTCGCGGTCAAAATCCGCACCGGGCAGTTCGGCATTGATGTTGATGCGCCACAAGCGATAGCGATCGTTATTGCGTCTGGCATCGGCCGGGTCGAGATCAGCCGGAACATCAAATCGAAATACCACCCGGGTGCCACGTCCCCCGGGTTCGCTGTGCGCCAGTGCTGAGTCCTGCCATTCGGCTTTCTCGCGACGGCTGCGATTCTTGCCGCTGCCACTTATGTAACTTTCGATGCAGGTGAGCGTCAGCTCAAACGTCGTGTCGGGATTGAACGGCAGCTTCAGGTCGATGGTGCCACCGACGTGACCACCGATGGAGCCCGGGAACGGGTCGAGTACCAGCGGCGCAGCACCGAACCGGCGCCATTCGGCCACCCGTTTGCCGGCGAAGACCAACAGGCCGATGCCGATGAGCGGAAACAGGATGCCCAACCAGGCGGCAGGGTTGCCGTTGTTCAGGATCTCGTCGTACACCAGGAACGGCAGCGGCGCTGAAATCAGGTTCCAGAACAGGGCGAAGCCGACAGCCACCCACATCGTGGCTTTCGAGCCGGAGCGGATTTCTGCGGTTTGCCAGGCGTTGTTCTGCAGCCACGGTGTGCCGGACTCGGCCAGTGCATCCGTGTCAGCGGACGATCGTGACCGCCTTGCGTAAATAAGAAGCCCCAGGCCAACGCCGCCAAACACGAACAGGAATATCGACTTGAATCCCAGCAAGCCCCAGCGAAGCTCCCGATCAATAATGGCCTCGCTGTGATTCCCCGGGTTGACGTACACGGTTATGGGCGCGCCTTGTGCGAGCGTGGTGGCAAGTCGGTTGCCAGTATCCGTCTGGTAGTCGCCGATGTTGTCGGCGCCGCCACTGATTGCGACCCGCGAGCCGTTATAGCTCTGGCCATTAATCGTGTAGGAATAAGTTGCGTAGGCCTCGTACGAACGGGAGTCATCGCCCTGATGTGTGCGATAGCCGGCCGTGTGCAATTGCGCGTCAGCGCTCTGCCAGTCCTGCATTTGCCAGTAATCCAGGAACGCGGCGCTGATACTCCAAGACATCCACAGTCCGACCGCAAAGAACGGCAATCCGAACAACGACAGTCCAATCTTTCCTTTCATGAAACAGTCCGCGGCAACGATATGCATGAACTCTAGCAATGCCCGTTGCCGCTTGCTGTGACGGCTGTCGCTCAGGACCGTCCCTGTTCGCCGTCGCAGTCAGGCGCTGTTCTGGACGGTAGACGGCACAACGGGCCGGGGGCGTACGCCATTAATCAGTAATTCCCTGTCAGCCGTTGCGCATAGTCCCTATACTCGGACGCCGCCCCAGCCATCCTCAGTGCCGATCCTCATGACTTTTTCCGCGCTCGACCTCAAACCGGCACTGCTCGACAACCTGGCCGGGCTTGGCTATCTGCAAATGACCCCGATCCAGTCCCGGAGCCTGCCACCGATCCTGGCAGGGCAGGACGTCATTGGCCAGGCGAAGACGGGCTCGGGAAAAACCGCGGCTTTCGGTCTCGGTTTGCTCAATACACTCGACAGCAGCAACTTCCGCACACAAGCGCTGGTGCTGTGCCCGACCCGCGAGCTGGCTGACCAGGTCGCCGTGGAATTGCGCCGGCTCGCGCGCGGTATTCCAAATATCAAGATTCTGACCGTGTGCGGCGGCAAACCGTTTCGAATTCAGGCGGCCTCCATCGACAGTGGTGCGCATATTGTCGTCGGCACGCCCGGGCGTATTGAAGACCATCTGCGCAAGTCCACGCTCGAGCTTGCCGAGCTCACGACACTGGTGCTTGACGAGGCCGATCGCATGCTGGACATGGGGTTTCAGGACTCGCTGGATTACATCGTTGGGCAAACCCCGGCGAAACGGCAAACACTGCTGTTCAGTGCGACCTATCCGGATGAGATTCAGTCGATAGCAGGTCGGGTCCTGACGACGCCTGTGCATATCAAGGTTGAAGAGACGCACGGCAACGCGACGATTCGCCAGCAGTTCTTCGAAGTGCAGGACGACGAGCAACGGCTGCGTGCTCTGCGCCTGTTGCTGCTGGAGAATCAGGCTGAATCAACTTTGGTGTTCTGCAATACCAAGGTTGAGACTCGCGATGTCGCCGGCGCGTTGCGGCAGGCGGGTTTCAGCGTGCTGGCTATTCACGGCGACCTCGAACAACGGGATCGCGATTCCACGCTGGTACGGTTTGCTCACAAAAGTGTGTCCGTGCTGGTGGCGACGGACGTTGCGGCGCGCGGCCTCGACATTGATGCACTGGACGTTGTTATCAATTACCGGATTGCGCACGAGAGTGAAATTCATTTGCACCGCATTGGTCGCACCGGGCGTGCGGGAGGCAGCGGCGTCGCCTGCACGCTGTTCAGTGCGAGTGAGGCGCACAAGGTGGCGGCGTTGCAGGAATACACGGGCACGACGGTCGCCGTGCGCCCCTTGCCTGACGACAGCGTGCTCAAGCGGTCCCCTGGACAACCGGCGATGGAGTCGTTGCAGATCGACGGCGGGAAAAAACAAAAGATCCGACCGGGCGATATCCTCGGTGCACTGACGGGCGACAACGGCATCGCTGGCGATCAGGTTGGCAAAATTTCGATATTCGACATGCGCTCGTTCGTCGCGGTGCGCCGCTCGGTGGCGGCACAAGCCGTGAAGAAGTTAATGCTGGGCAAACTGAAAGGGAAGTCGTTCCGGGTTCGGCAGCTGCGCGGCCACCCCTGACGCAAGCGCCGTTTCTCCGTGTGGCCAGGTTTAGCGGAGCTGGCTGTCCTTGCTGCCGCGGCGGTTGAAGCCGCCGGCTTTCTGCTGCTGGTCGCGTTCGGACTGACAGGCAATGCAGAGGCGCACGCCGGGTACGGCGACGCGCCGTGCTTCTGGAATATCGGCATCGCACTCTTCACACTGTTTGCGCGATTCACCTTTCGGCAGATTGTCGCGCGCGCGTTTGACGGCGTCTTCGACGCTCGCATCAATCTGGTCTTGTACGGCCCCGTCACGGGCCCAGCCACCGGCCATGCCTTTCTCCTCAATCAATATCAGGGCTTTGCCACCGCCTGAACGGCCAATCTTACCGATATATGCCAATAACGCGCGGTTTCAAGTCACGTCTCCGGCGCGTTACTGCTCTGCCAGCTTCTCAAAAGTCTGGCCAAAGACTTCCATGGTGGCAACTTTACCGTGCGGGTCGATGCCGAAGTCGGCAAACGTGCCGCTGGACCAGGCCACGTAGTTCACGAGAAACGTGTCCAGGTGCCAGTGCGAAACATCGTACTCGTACATGCCGGTCTTCAGGATCAGGTCGCGGCCGCGGCGCATCAACCGGACCTCGCCCAGTACCGCGTTGCTGTAGGTGCCGAGGTAGTCGTCCATGTCGACGCTGGTGCGGGTACGCTTGAGCCGCGATTTTTCCAGCCCGGCCCAGCGTTCTGCCCGTTTGGCATCGCGTGCCGCGTAAATGTCGAATACCCCTTGCAGCCAATCGGTGCGGGCGGTTACTTCGCGCTTGTCCATTGCTTCCCATAGCAGGGCATGGCGCAGTTCCGATCCACCCATGTTCTGCAGCACGATCACCGCGCGTTGCTCGGCCCGGTCCAGGCCAATAATGGCCACGAGTCCGTCAAGGGTGCCGGTGTGGTAATCGATTTTCCTGCCCTGAAAATCCTGCTGATACCAGCCCAGCGCGTAGCTGCGCCAGTTGGGTTTGGTGAGTTCTGCGCTCGGGTAATAGTCATCGGCCGAGACCAGTTGCGCGGGTTCGAACATCGCGGCGATGCTTTCTTCGGAGAGTATCCGTTCGCCGTTCGAGGCGATGCCGCCGTTCAGCAAGAACTGCGCCCAGATGCTCATGTCATGCACCGACGACCACGCAGAACCGGCGGCGTCTTCGAGGTTCGGTGGCAGGTCGTACGGGATGGCCTGCACTTTGCCGTCAACGATATCGTGTGGCGTGACCAGTGCCTTCCCTTCAGGAATCTGGCCTCGCGTGCCGTACGTTTCGTCCATGCCGAGCGGCGACCACAGTCGTTGCCGCAGGAACTGGTCCCAGCGTTGCCCGGTCAGTCGCTGGATGATCATTCCGGCCAGCTCGTACATGGTGTTCTGGTAGATCAGGCGGGTGCGGGGCGCAGCGGCGGGCGCGACCAGGCGCATCTTGCGTACCTGTTCTTCCAGCGGCATCAACTGGCGGAACGTCCAGAAGTCCGTGCTGGGCAGGCCGGTCCGGTGGGCGAGCAAGTCGCGAACAGTGACCTGCTGGGGCTGTGCATCTCTGTGGAAATGCAGTTCCGGCAGGTAATCGATGACCGGATCGTCGAGCGTGAGTTTGCCTTCGTCGACCAGCATCAAGACACCGGCACTGACCATGGCTTTGGTCGTTGAAGCATTGCTGAACAAGGTGTGCTCGTCGACGGCACTGCCATCGTCGGCCGTCATGCCGAAGCCGCGTTGAAAAACCACGTTGCCGTCTTCAATCAGTGCGACGGCAAGTCCCGGTACCTGCCAGAGTTCTTTACCTTCTTCGACGATCGCTGTGAAGCGCTCGACATCGACGTCGCGGGCCACGGCTTGAGCCGTCGAGAGAAGCAGGCCGACCAACGCGGTGCCAATCAACAGTGCAGTGCGGGACATTTATCGCTCCTTCTGATTTAAGCCTGTAAGCGGTGATCGTGCAGGGCGCCCGCGTAATCCGCGGCAGCGGCGCAAGCGTGTACTTTACAGGCGATCGACAGTCGCTGTCTCGGTGAGCCCGCTGCCTGGCTGCCTGATGGTGTCACCGTGTCACGAACAAGGGGCGGCACGGATGAACTTGTCAGTGTCGTTCGGGTTCGACTGACGCTTGCGTTCATGTCGCTGTACATCGCTGTTCGCGAGTTCAGCTGTACCCGTGCCGGCTGCCTGTGCCGCGTGCGGCGAGAAGATGGCCTGCTGCGCCGGTTGCCTGATGTGACTTCGGGCCAGCGGCGCTTTGCACGGTTGGTAACAACGGTCGCTTTGCGACGAAATCCGCAGGACCGGTTCTGTGCAATACTTCGTTTTCAAGAACCCGCATGTTTGAGAGCCCGCTTTGTCCAGATTGGTCACGACCCTAAGTGCTTTATTGTTGCTTCCTGTGTTGGTTGGCGTGGCGCAGGAGGCCGACGAGTACAGCGCGGAAGAGGTGCAGGCGTACGAAGCATTGCAGCGCACGGTCGACGCGCTGCAACCAAGGACGGGCACGATCGTGCTGGCAGATGGCCTTGCCACTTTGCGAGTGCCTGATGACTTCTATTTTCTGGATGCCGCGGATGCAAAGACAGTGCTGGTCGATGTGTGGGGAAACCCGCCCGGTCAGGTTGTCCTCGGCCTGTTGTTGCCCGCCCGCTACTCACCGCTCGACTACGAAAGCTGGGCGGTAACGATTGCCTATATTGAAGATGGTCATGTGTCGGATGATGACGCGGCCGAAATTGACTTCACTGCGTTGTTGCGCGACATGCAGGCGGATATGCAGGAGGCGAGTGACGCGCGTGTGGCTGATGGCTATTCCCCCGTCGAATTATTGGGTTGGGCTGAGGCGCCGCACTACGATGCATCGGCCAAAAAGCTGTACTGGGCGAAGGAGCTGCGATTCGGCGGTACCGATGAGACCACGCTGAACTACGAGATCCGCGCGCTCGGCCGACTCGGAATACTGAGTTTTACCTTCGTCGCCGCAACCGGGCAGCTCGAAGAGGTCAATGCCAGTCGGGACGCGGTTCTCGCCATGACCGAATTCAACGCGGGTCATCGCTACACGGATTTTGATCCTGGCGTGGACAAACAGGCGGTCTATGGCATTGGTGCGCTGATCACCGGGAAGCTCATTGTCAAGGCGGGCGTGTTCGCCGGCATGCTCGAATTCCTTAAGAAATTCGGTGTCTACATACTGCTGGCTATTGCGCTGATGTGGCGCCGGTTCATGCGCTTGTTCAGTAGCGACAAGTCCGGTCCGCAGTCCTAGGTAATGTGTGTATCGAGCAATTCGGTTCAGTCACCGAAGGGCTGATCTATGGACGGTGACAATGCTGTAAACAGCGTTGGTCCGGCATCGCTCATGTACAGGCAGTCTTCCAGGCGCACACCGAACTCACCGAACAGGTAGATGCCGGGTTCGTTCGAAAAACACATACCGGGGGCCAGCGGTGTTGCTTCGCCGTGGACAAAATTCACCGGTTCGTGACCGTCGATGCCAATACCGTGCCCAAGTCGGTGCGACAGACCGGGGGTCTTGTAGCCCGGTCCATAGCCTTGTTTTTCGTAGTAGTCACGCACGACATCATCGACCTTGCCCGCCGGTGTGCCGATTCTGGCGGTTTCCAGCGCGAGTTGCTGGCCCTGTTTGACGGTGTTCCACACCTTGCGTTGTTTGGCCGTCGGCTCGCCGTATACAAAAGTGCGGGAGATATCGGACTCGTAGTCGTGCACAGAGCAGCCGCAATCCATCAGCACGATTCCGCCCTCGTTAACGGTCTGTGGCTGATTGGTGCCGTGCGGGTAAGCACTGGCCTCGTTCAGCAGCACACTGGAGAACTGCGGTGAGCCGCCGAGAGCACGGGTTGCGTCAGACATCATCAATGACACTTGTTGCGCTGTCATACCCGCCTCGATATTGCGGTGCACGTGACGGTACGCAGCCAGCGTCACGTCGTTCGCCAGCTGCATCAGCGCGATTTCGGCAGGTGATTTGAACATGCGGCAGCCGCGGGTAATTGAGGCTCCGGACACGACCGAAAAGTCCGCTGCGGCCTGTTGCACGCCGTGCGCGATGAAGTAACGCACCGTCTCCTCGATGGCGATCTTGCCGCGGCGCAGGCCGCGATCACGCAGGATTCCCGCAACCAGTGCGAACGGGTCCTCGTGTTCATGCCAGGTCCGTACATCGTCGCCAAAGCTCAGATTTTCGCGTATCGATGGTTCCTCAAAGTAGGGCGTTACAACCGCGATTTCGCCGTCGGCCGGAATGATTGCACCGGTGAAGCGTTCGGAGCGCCACCAGTGAATACCGGTGAAGTAGATCAGCGCAGATCCGGCTTCGAGTAACAAGGCATCAATGCCTGCTGCTCGCATCAGACGTTGTGCTTTGGCGACTCGCGCCTGGCGTTCGCTGCTGGTGATAGCCAGTGCATGGCCGGTGATGTTCGGCAAAGTTTCATCTGCCGCGGCGGTGGCGGCGGACATCGGCAGTGTTGCACCAAGGCTGCCCGCCGCTGCCATTTTCAGAAACTGCCGTTTGTTCATTGCCTGCCCCGCGTTGGTCCATCGCTCGACGGTTCAATATAGCAACGGGTCTCTGCACATCACAGGTGCAGGATTGCCATCGGCAGGCCAAAACAGCGGCGCTGTTCCGGCCTGCAACCGCCTTCGACGCTGGTTTCTGGGTCAGCGAAAAGTGGCCGGAAGAATGCTTAGATGCGCAAATTGGGCGGCCTGCTAACTACCTCGGCGGGGGCGATTCCGGGTGCCAGCCGAGGGCCGCCCCGATTATGTCTCAAGTAGCTCCTGCCTGCTGTCAGAAAGAGGAAAAAAAGCTCATTTAATCAATAAGTTAAAATTGTTGCTCGTTAGCAACAATTGGCCCGGTCCGGGCGCTTTCGGAGGTGCTCAAGCAGACGAATATTTTTGTAGGAGCTACAAAGTTTGCGGTGCAAAATCGCCAAAATTTTTACCGGTTACAGCGGCCAGCCTGGCCGCATTTTCCCATCGGGGGTGTCATGCACAAATGTTACAAATACCGACATAGCGGACTCCGCTTGTTCGTCTCCGCCGTTTCGGCGCTATCGTTGCTGGGCTTTGCTGCCAGCGCCGGTGCGCAACAGGCTGACGACGAAGTCGAAGAAATCGTGGTTACCGGCAGTCATATTAAGGGAGCCAAGATCACGGGTGCTTTGCCTGTCTCAGTTGTTACGTCTGAAGACATTGAAGCAATGGGTGTCGAATCGGGTGACCAACTGCTTGAGTTCATGGCCGAGCAGGGGCAGAACTTTTTCAGTGAATCGGAAAACATCAGCGGCGGCGTAAACTCCGCACGCGGCGATATTGGTGCTTTCAATCTGCGCAACCTGGGTACCGGCAACACGTTGGTGTTGCTGAACGGCCGCCGTATGGTCAATGCGGCTAGCTATCAAACGGAGGCCGTTGGTGGCAGTTTTATTCCGGTAAATACGGTTAACTCGCAAAGTCTTCCCGTGTTCGGTCTGGAACGGGTTGAAGTGCTGCGAGACGGTGCTTCCGCTGTCTACGGTGCGGATGCCGTTGCCGGCGTGGTGAACTACGTTTTGAAGACGGATTTCGAAGGCTTCAATATCCGTACGCGCCTGGCCACTTACGATCACATGCCACGCAACGACCAGCGTATTACGCTGGAGTGGGGCAAGAACTTCAACGGGGATGCAACCAACCTGAGCGTATTTGCAGACTACTACCGCCGTGACCGCGTGAACTCGCAGGACGAAGAGCGCTGGTTCAACGACGACTACCGCGACCGGGTGCCCGAAAGCTCGCCGTGGTTCGGAAATACTTCATTCCGCAATGACAGTATCAACTCCGAGTACGGTCAATACGACTTTACGACTGGCAGTCTGCCCGGATTTACGGACAGTGCAGGTGAGTTCGAAACTTACCCGGCCGGCGACCCGCGTTGCCAGTGGGATCTCGGCTATGGCACCTGCGGTGCGGTTGACGGGCAGGGTACCTACCGTTACAGCAACAACGAAAACCGTGATCTGTACGGTGCCCTGGACCGGGTTAACGTATACGCCTTTCTTAACCACAGCTTCGACAACGGCGTAGAAAGTTTCACCGAGGTGTCGGCCTACCTGTCCTACACCAATACACTACGTCATGCGTCGACCGGCCTTTCGGCGGTTGCCGACCTGCGGGTGGGTGCGAACAACTACTACAACCCGTTCGGTGCGGTTGGTTCGCCCAACCGCTTGCCGGACAGCGTCATTGGCGTGGGCACTTTGCCCGACGCCGGTCGTACGCTGATCATCGACAATTACCGCTGGGCACAGGTGCCCCGCATTGTCGACAACGACGGCAAGACCTACCGTATCCTGCAGGGTTTTCGTGGTAACTGGAAAGACTGGGATTGGGATACCGCCGTTACCTGGTCGCGGGCCGAAAAAGAAGACATCACGCACAACCGTATTTCCAATACGTTGATGCAGGAAGCGTTGAACGATCCCACGCCAGCGGCATTTAACCCTTTCGGTGGACGTGTTAACACGAACATCGAACGGACTTTGATTACCGTTCGCCGTGACAACGAAACCGAACTGAAGATGATCGATTTCAAGGTATCCAAGAACGACCTGTTCGAGATGCCGGCAGGCCCGGCAGCGTTCCTCGCCGGTGTCGAACTTCGCGAAGAGTCATTCGTTGATGACCGGGATCCGCGCCTGGACGGCACGATCAACTTCATCGACGCGGACGGCAATACCTTCCCGAACGTTTCTGACGTACTCAACTCGAGCCCGTCTTTCGACAGCCGTGGTGAGCGCACAGTGACCTCGTTGTTCAGTGAGCTGCAGATTCCCCTGCTGGAGAATCTGGACGTACAGCTCGCCCTTCGTTACGAAGACTTCGACGACATTGGTGACACCACGGTAGGCAAGTTCGCCGTTGGCTGGCGTCCGATCGAGCAGGTGCTGTTGCGCGGTTCCTGGTCACAGGGCTTCCGTGTACCCAACCTGGTCACAGTCAATGAAGGCGACGTAGCGCGGTCCAACACCCGTGATGACTTTGTCTGTTTCTTCGCAGATCCGGACGAAGACACGCTGGATTGCCGCTACGGCATGCAGCGGCTGGCCGGCGGTAGTCGCCAACTCAAACCCGAAGAGTCCACCAATACGAACTTCGGTGTGGTGGTTGAGCCCGTCGAAAACCTGACCTTTACGCTGGATTTCTGGGAAGTTGAGAAAGAGCGCACGATTGGCCTGTTCGGTGAAGAAAACCACACCGCTCTCGACCTGCTGATTCGACTGGGTCAGGGCACCGCCAACTGCGCAGCGGTCACCGGTAACCCGGCTGTGCTGCGTGAAGACCCGGCGTTGCTGGATCCGGCCGAGGCACAACTCTATCTCGACAACGGCATCTGCCCGGTCGGTGCGGTAACCCAGATCGACGATACCTATGCGAACCTGGATATGCGCACCGTGCGTGGCCACGACGTGGGTATTTACTACGAGTTCGATACCCCCATCGGCAACTTCAACATGCGTTACGTTGCTTCCTTCCTGGACAAGTACGAACAGGTTGCCGGCGGCAACGCTGCTGTACTGATCGCGGCGCAGCAGAGCGGTGACCTGCCGGCGGATGTGCCGGTAACCGGTTTCGCGGACCTGCGACTGCAGGATGGCAATGCCGAAGACAAGCACACGTTGCGGGTCAGCTGGTCGCGCAACGCATGGGGTGCGGCACTCAGCGGGGTACGGCTGGGTAAGTTCATCCAGACGTCATTGACCCTTGAAGACCCGGTGAGCGGTGATCCGATCTATTACGTCATTCCGAACATGACGACGTGGAACGTATCGGCCGATTACCGTTTCGATTCGTTCATGGAATCGCGTGCACGGGTGCAGTTCGGCATTAACAATGTCTTTGACGAACGCGCACCTCTCGCAGACGAAAGCTTCGGCTACTTCGGTGACATGCACACTGACCTTGGCATCAATTACTTCCTGGATCTGAAGCTTAGCTTCGACTAGGCTCGAGCAAGTCAGCGAGAAAGGGGGCCTTTGGCCCCCTTTTTTTGTGTCCGCGCCAGCTGAATACGCCCGCCCGGCCCCGTTTTCTGGTCGAAGCGAAACTTGCAACGCGCATCGCCACGCAGACTGTAACGAATTCAGGCACTTTCCTGTGCAAGGATTGCAATCGACGAGGTTTGCATTGAATTCCGCCGAATCGGCAGCAGATAATGCCACCAACAACTGAGCCGGATCTGATGGATGGCAACAGACCTGATCAGCCGGAAAACCTGGAGAAGTGAATGAGTACCGTTAGTAATGTTTCCGATGACCGTTTCGAAGCCGAGGTCCTGCAGGCCAGTCAGCCTGTGCTGGTGGACTACTGGGCGGAGTGGTGTGGCCCCTGCAAGGCGGTTGGGCCGGTCGTGGAAGCCACGGCTGATAAATACGCCGACCAACTGAAAGTCGCCAAAATTGATGTCGATTCCAACAATGCCACGGCCTTCAAGTACGGTATTCGGGCTATCCCCACGTTGATGTTGTTCAAGAACGGCGAAGTTGTTGCAACGCACACGGGCGCGGTATCGCAAGGTCAGCTCGACGCGTGGCTGCAGCCGCATCTCGACGCAGCGAAATAAGGTAATCATTATGAAAAGGCACGCGAAGGCAGAGTGGCGGGGCGACCTGAAGTCGGGGAAGGGCAATATCAGCACCGACAGCGGCGTGCTTGCCAATGCCCGGTACTCGTTTGGTACCCGCTTTGAAGAGGGCAAGGGGACCAACCCGGAAGAGCTGATAGCAGCGGCGCATGCCGGCTGCTATTCCATGGCGTTGTCGATGATCCTCGGCAAGGCGGGTTTTACGGCGACGCAAATCAACACCTCAGCAGCGGTAAGCCTGGAGCAGGTGGACGGTGGCTTCAGTATTACGGCCGTGCACCTGGTCGTGAAAGCGGTTGTGCCCGGCGCCGACGATGCGGCCTTCCAGAAGGCGGCCGCTGATGCCAAAACCGGCTGCCCGGTTTCGAAAGTGCTCAACGCCGGGATAACCCTGGAGGCCAGCCTGGGTAGCTGAGCCGCCCCGCCGTACCGTCGTCAGGCGCTAATAACCAACGGTTATATGCGTTCTGCGGCGGGCGGTCCCATGGGCAGCGCCGCCATCGGCTATACTGGCCTGCCAAAATCATGAAGAGCAGGTGGCCGCAATGATCCTACAGCCCAATTGGCAGGTAATCGCAGTAGCCGCGGGCTTGCTGTTTCTGGGGGGCTGCAGCCAAAACCCGATGCACAAGGATGCAGATAAGACCGCGCGGCATTGCCCTGCCGGCAGCACCATGACCTGTGAAGCCGATACCATAGGCCGCATCCGTCACGGCACGTTCGCGAAGAACAACGAAAAGTGCGCTTGTGTACAGGAAGGCACCCGAAGCCTCGAATCGCCCGCCATACCCAGCATTCACTAAGGCAGGCGGGCAGCGTATCGGAGCCGGCTGGCAAGGGCTCGTATCGGCCTTTTTAGACCAAAAAAACTATATTTTTCGGTAAATTAGCGCCTATTTCAGTTGGACTTGGGGCGAAAGCCCTATATACTCGCGCCAGATTGAAAAAGCGTCACATCTATTTATGCACACCATTTCGGTGCACCGTTTCTGGTCGTATCGTCCTGATTTTCATAAGTAATAGCGACAAATTTCAACCAAACGGGCTCTCTCTGGGGCCTCCATTACTTAGTTAGAAAACAGGATAAACATTATGTCTACCGTTACCGGTACCGTTAAATGGTTCAACGAAGCCAAAGGCTTTGGATTCATCGAGCAAGAAAATGGCCCGGATGTGTTCGCACACTTCCGTTCCATCGTTGGCGATGGCTTCAAGACCCTGGCTGAAGGCCAGAAGGTTGAGTTCACGGTTACGCAGGGCCAGAAAGGTCCGCAGGCTGAGAACATCGTTCCGCTTTAATAGCGAAATGAAAAAAGCGGTTCGTGCTGTTCGCAGCGTGAACCCACTGGATTCCCTGCGGGGATGAAGGTCGAAGAGGCAGGACCGCAAGGTTCTGCCTTTTTTCGTTCAGGGCCTGAACGTGTCATTACGACCCATGGGGAACAAGTTAGCCTTACCCTTTGCCAGCATGGAAACAACGCAATGAAAATCTGGGTAGATGCGGATGCCTGTCCTGTCGTGATTAAGGAAATCCTGTTTCGCGCGGCGGATCGCACGGGCACGCCACTGACACTGGTCGCGAATCATGCGCTACGAACACCGAGCTCGAAATACATTAATACGTTGCAGGTTCCGTCCGGCTTCGATGTGGCAGACAACGAGATCGTCCGGCGGTTGCAACCCGGTGATCTGGTGATAACGGCGGATATCCCGCTGGCATCGGAAGCGATCGACATGGGCGCAGAGGCGCTGAATCCGCGCGGTGAGATGTACAGCGCGGAGAACATTCGCGGGCGTTTGAATATGCGCGACTTCCTCGACACGATGCGTGCAAGCGGCGTCGATACGGGCGGTCCACCGACTCTGAGCCAAAGTGATCGCAAGGCATTTGCCGGGCACCTCGACCGTTGGTTGCAGGCTTCGAAAGGCGCGTCCTGATTCCGGCCTGCGAGTCAGGCGGGCAGTCTCGCCGGATGCAGTCTCAAGTAGCATCTGCGGTATAGTTCCACGAAGAAAAAAAACCGGGAGATCGGGTATGGCATGGTGGGCGTGGATGATTCTGGGTGCCGTTTTGTTCGGCGCAGAAATGCTTGCGGTCGACGCGCAGTTTTACCTGGTTTTCATAGGGCTGTCAGCGGCACTGGTTGGTGTGTTGGCGCTATTGGGGCTGACTGCGCCAGAGTGGCTGCAATGGTTGATTTTCGCGGGTCTTGCGCTTGGCTCGATGTTCACTTTTCGGCGCAAGCTGTATGAAAAAATTCGCGGCAATGTGCCAGGCTTCAAAGAAGGAATCGCGGGCGAGTACATCGTCATCGATACTGATCTGGCTGTTGGTGCACAAGGCCGAACACAGTTCAGAGGTACTGACTGGACCGTTGTGAACAGCGGTGGAACAACCATCGCTGCCGGTTCTCGCGTTCCGGTCACGCGTAACGAAGGGCTGACCCTGTATGTCAGCGCTGATCCCAGTCCGACCCCATAACCAATCCAACAACGGGTATTCGCGATGAACTCACTCTATGTATCACTGGCTATCGCCGCTCTCGTTATTTTTGTCATCGCAAAGACGGCGGTGGTCGTGCCGCAACAGAACGCTTTTGTCGTGGAGCGGTTCGGCAAATTCAGCCGCATACTAAAAGCCGGCTTTCATATCCTGGTGCCGTTCATGGAGCGCATCGCCTATAAGCACACGCTTAAAGAACAGGCAGTCGATATCGCCGAACAAGTCTGCATTACACGCGACAACGTGCAAGTCGGTGTCGATGGGGTGCTTTACATGCAGGTGCTGGATCCGGGGCGGGCGTCTTACGGTATTGGCGACTACATGTTCGCTATCTCGCAACTGGCCCAAACAACCTTGCGTAGTGAAATCGGCAAGATCGAGCTCGACAGGACATTCGAAGAGCGCGGTACCATCAACTCAAACGTGGTCGACGAACTGGACAAGGCGTCGGACCCATGGGGCGTGAAGGTCATGCGCTACGAGATCAAGAACATCAATCCACCGCAGGATGTTTTAGGCGCGATGGAAAAGCAGATGCGAGCGGAGCGCGAAAAGCGCGCCGTGATTCTCAATTCCGAAGGTGATCGTGACGCGAAGATCAACAAGGCAGAAGGCGAGAAGCAACGCGTTATCAAGGAGTCCGAGGCCGCCAAGCAACAGCAAATCAACGAAGCGGAAGGTGAAGCCGCCGCCATTCTGGCGGTCGCCACAGCAACGGCGGATGGTCTGCGACAGGTCGCTGCCGCGCTGGTCGATGATGGCGGTCACGAAGCCATGCAGCTACGCGTAGCGCAGCAGTACATTGACGAGTTCGGCAATCTCGCGAAGTCCGGCAATACCCTGGTCGTGCCGGCGAATCTGGCGGATATTTCGTCAATGATCGCGCTGGCGACCAACATCGCCAAAGACGTGCCACGCAAATCGCCTTCGGGCGCCTAGCGATCAGGCGCTGACAACACGCAAGAAAGCCCGCGATTGCGGGCTTTTTTTTGCTTTGCTTTGATCTGTCGCTCAGCCGGTATCCGCTTCATCCAGCGCAAAGATCTCATTGACGGTGGTGTTGAACGCTGCCGCCATCCGCAGTGCACTTTCCAGTGACGGGCAAAACTTTCCCTGTTCAATGGCAATAACGGTTTGCCGTGCGCTATCGGTTCTGGGTGGCGCGACCGGTCGGTCTTCAAGCTTCTGACTTTATTGACAAATGTGAAGTGCGGCAGAGAATGGGTCGTGCTGGAGGCGCAAGCTGGCCAGCTATCAGGAATTGAAAGGGAGGCTGCTTCCCATGTGGTTGCCATCCAGCCTGTACGAATCTCTACCGTGGGCCTATGTGTTGATTGGCGTCCTGTTCATCGGCGGCGTGTACTACATCGGCGACCATCATTACGGAATGCTCGTTTACCTGGCACTGGGTATCGTCTGTATCGCAGGCGGAATTGGTGTTGCCCGCTGGCGCGCCAACATCCGGCGTGCGACACGCGCTGCCGCGAACCAGACCAACGCCACGGACTAAGGTCGCGGCTGGCTTTCCGCCGACTGCGGCGGGTCACAAGGGTAGCGGGTCACGCCGAAGATCATCGCCGACCGTACACGCGGCCGCGTTTTCGCACAGCATGACCGAAGCGCCGCCATGCCCGGTTCGGCGTTACCTGCAGGCAATGCCGCGGTAGCGCGCCCGTTCTCGCACACTTGCCGGTAACAGCGCCGCGACGTTAGTCCGTTGCCGGCGCCTTGAACACGAGCCCGCCCATGACCACCGTATCGACGTGTTGCAGAACGCTGATGTCACGCAAAGGATCGCCGGCGACGGCAATAACATCACCCAGTCGGCCGCGCTCAATCGCGCCAACGCGCGCACCGTTCTTCAGGTAACTCGCCGCGATCGAGGTGGCCGCCTTGATCGCTTCCATAGGGCTCATACCCCACTCGACCATGTAGGAAAACTGCCGTGGATTCATGCCGTGCGGGTAGACGCCGGAATCCGAGCCGAACACGATCGGGGCGCCAGCCGCGTGTGCCTTGCGGAAATTTTGCCTCTGGATCAGCGTGGTTTCGTCATTCTTGCGCAGGAACTCTTCCGGCCACTGCATGCGGCGTCCTTCCGTCGCTATCCAGTCGCCATTGAAGACGTCCATCGACAAGCCAACGTTGTGCTCAATGGCCAGGCGTATGCCTTCATCGTCAATCAGCGAGGCATGCTCAATCGTGGTAACGCCGGCGAGGATGGCATCCTTAATGGATTGCGCGCCGTGGGCATGGGCAGTCACCGGCACGCCGGCTTTGTTTGCGACCTCGACCACGGCACGCAGTTCTTCCGGGGTCATTTCCGGCGCGCCGGGAACGCCGCCATAGGCCAGAACAGCACCTGAAGCAATGACCTTGATTACGTCCGCGCCGCCTTCGATGGCCTCCCGCGCTTTTTGCCGAAACTGGTCGGCTCCGCGCGCGACACCGAGCCGCAGGTGAGCCGGGATATCGCTTTCTGCCAGATCCGGTAACAGCAGGTCGCCACCGCCGCCGGGTATCGTCAGGTAAAAGCCGGCCACGTCCATGCGCGGGCCAACCGTTACGCCGCGATTGATTTCGTCCCGCAGGCTGCGGCTCGTCCAACCGTAGTAAACGCCGACATTGCGCACCGAGGTGAAGCCGGCCAGTAACGTTTTCCGGGCAAGCGGCCGCGCGAGGTCCAGGGTTTCGGTCTCGTTACGCGTGAGATAAATGTACAAATCGTTGGTGTCTTGCTGCGATTCAACCACGTGTGTGTGCATGTCGATCAGCCCGGGCAGGCAGGTGTGGTCGGCAAGATCGAGTACTTTCGTGCCAGCCGGTGCCGTGAGTCGCGTGCCGGTCGCGGTGATGACACCGTCCTGGATCAAGACATCCTGCTGGGGGCGGGCGTGCTCGTTAATGCCATCAATGAGCGCGCCGCAACGCAACAGGATGTTGCCGCTGTTCGGTTTAAAGGGCGCGTCAGTAACGAACGTCGTCGGGGCGGATGCGCACGCGCTGGCAATCCACAGTAGTGCGAGGGACAAGCCAATAGCGATCTGCTTTTTCATGCATCCTCCAGGGGACTGAATGTTGCGTCAGGTACGGTGCGGCCGTTGTCCCGGCGCCTTGGCTGGCAGCCTGTCAACAAACGGTGTCACTACAGCTCGCTGCTGAATTGTCGCAGGCTGTCCCGCAGCTTCTCAATAATTTCGTCGACCTGTTGCAGAGTCGTGATTAATGGCGGACAGACCATAAGGTGGTCGCCGCTGTTGCCGCCACGGGTGCGCCGGGCGTAGACGATCAGCCCACGGTCATACGCGATATCGACAACCCGGTTCGCCGCGTTCATGGCAGGCGGCAATACCTCCATGGATTCGCGATCCTGCACCAGCTCCATCGCAAGCAGCAATCCCTTGCCGCGCACGTCGCCGACAAACGGAAATTCATCCATCAGTTCCGCTAGTGCGGATTTCAATGCGGCTCCGACCGTCCTCGTGTTCGCGATAAGGTCCTGCTCGACGATTTCCTTCACGACGGCCAGTCCCGTCGCGCAAGCCAGCGGATTGCCGGCAGAGGTGAAGCCGTGCTGAAACGCATTATGGTCAAGTACCGCGTCCACGATGTCCGCGCGGGTCAGCATTGCGCCGAGCGGTACATACCCGGCGCCGAAGCCTTTCGCCAGCGCCGCAATATCCGGCACCACTTGCCAGTGATCACAGCCAAGAAACTGCCCCGTACGTCCGGCGCCGGTCATGACTTCATCGGCGATCAGGAGGATGCCGTAGTGGTTACAGATCTCGCGTATCCGTGGCAGGTAAGTGTCCGGCGCCACCAGTGCGCCCGTCGAAGCGCCGCCAATCGGTTCAACAACAAAGGCCAGAACCGTTGAGGGACCCAATTCTTCAATCTTGTCAGCGAGCATGTTGGCATACCGCAGGCCCCTTTCAGCGTCTGACAAATTGTCACGATCGAGGTAGCAGGTCGGCGCCGGTATTTTTGGCATTGTTCGCAACATCGGTGCGAACGGTTCCGTCAGAGTGTCGTAACCGGTGATTGCCAGCGCGCCGAGAGTTGAGCCGTGGTAGGAGGGGTAGCGGGAAATGACCTGATAACGCTCCGGCTCGCCGCGCGCGATGGCGTACTGTCGCGCCATCTTGATGCAGCTTTCGACGGCCTCGGAACCACCCGATACGTAAAACACGCGATCAAGCGGTGCTGGTGCAAGTTCGGCGACACGCCGCGCGAGTTCTTCCGCGGCATCGTTTTCAAAATGCAGGCGGTAGCCAAATGTGGACTTCTCCATCTGCCGGCGCATGGCGTCGAGCACCCGCGGATTGCTGTGGCCGACATTGGAAACCATCGCGCCACTGCAGCCGTCGAAGTACCGTTTGCCGTTAACGTCCCACAGGTAGACGCCCTCGGCGCGGTCAAGCCGCGGCCGGTGTAAGCGCGTCTGATAAAAGACATGCGATTGCGCATTATTTTGCATGGCGGGTTCTCTGGCGACACACGATGTGTCACCTCATTGTTAGTCCAGACCGTAAGTGCGTTCGTCGAGCGGTGTTGCGGCTACTTTTTCCAGGAGTATTTCGCTGAAGCGTTCTTCGGCGCGATTTAATCTGGCTTTCGGATTCCGCACGATATAGATCGATACCTCCGGCGGATGATCGTAGGGCGGTAGTCGCCACAGCAGGCCGTCGCGCACATCGCGTTCGACCGCGTGGATGGGCAGCGGGCCTATGCCCAGATTGGCGATGATCATCCGGCGCACTTCCTCCAGATTGGTGCTGACACCGCTGATGTGCGTGTGCAATTCGGCCTGTTCACGCAGCAACGCGATCGGCCGTAGCACGCCATCCAGCTGGTCCGCACCAAACGACACGCTGTACTCGCCCTTCAGGTCGGCCATGGTCAGGCCGGACTTGCCGAACAACGGGTGCTGCGGGCCGCAGAAAAAGCCAAAGTGTTCGCGGTACAGCACGGTGTAATCGAGGCTTTCCAGCTGTTCGTTGACCAGGCAGATTGCCATCGCGCAACGTTTTTCCAGTACGGCTTCGACCGCGACTGTGCTGGCGCTGACCGATATCGCAACGACCGCCTGCGGATGTCGCTGGTGAAACTCGCTGAGTGCCTCGTCGACCAGTGGGCAGACGACGTGACTGGCCATGCGGATACTGGCCTTGCCCTGCACATCATCCGGAATGTCACGCAATGCAATGGACAGGCGATTGACACTGCCAAAGATATCCACACTCTCGCGGTAGAGCGCCTGGCCTTGCCGGGTGACGCGAAACGCACGCGGCCCGCGCTCGACCAGCCGCTGCCCCAGGCTTTCTTCGAGGCGTCGCAAGGCATTACTGACGGTGGGTTGTTTAAGCCTCAGCTTGTTCGCTGCCGCGGTAATGCCGCCTTCCTGCACGATGACGGTGAAGGTGCGCAGCAGATTCCAGTCGAGCTGCCAGACAAGGTGCTCCGGATCGGTCGCAGAGAGGTACGAATCAGGGGGGGCCTGAGTCATAATGATATTCCGCTTATCTATGAAACGCATTGCTTACATGGGTGTAAGGAATGATATACCAGTCGCGGGGACCGACGCTATAGGGTCGGTGGGGCACGTTCCTGCGTTCTGCCAGCGGGAATCTGCTCAGGCTCGACGACGGCGGTAAGCCCGGGAGGGCCGACCCGCGAACACAGTCAGTATCGTCCGAACCAGTGATGTTCGACGGGGTATCGACGTTTCGTCATTCCGCATATCAATAAACGGATTCATGGATAGGCAGTTGTGGAATGACCCGTTTCGGTCAATGATGATCGCGCACCGCAGAGCAGCGGGTACGGGCGAACGCAGCACTACAGTCCGGCTTCGGCTCAGGCAATCCAGAGGTCATTGTTGTATGCGACCAGTAGTGCGGTTCGTAAAATAATCAAGAGCGCGGCCCCACCGCCGATAGACGCCGCTGGCGTTTTCGCGGGGACGCCAGAGGCAGTCAGTGAAAAACAAAGTCATCATCACCTGTGCGGTCACAGGGTCCATACACACGCCGACGATGAGTCCGCATTTGCCGGTGACTCCGGCCGAGATTGCGAGCGCATCGATCGAAGCAGCGGAAGCCGGCGCGGCGATTATTCATCTGCATGCCCGTGATCCGGAAAACGGTTACCCCAGTGCGGATCCGGATATTTTCATGCAGTTCCTGCCGGTGATTAAGCAGCATTGCGATGCGGTTCTGAATATTTCGACCGGCGGCAGTTCATTGATGAGTCTTGATGACCGCCTGGCGCCTGCACGCATCGCGAGCCCGGAGATGTGCTCGTTGAACATGGGCTCGATGAATTTCGGCATCTTCCCGCTCAAAGACCAATACTCGAACTGGAAACACGCTTGGGAACCGGAACTGCTGGAAGCGACCCGCGAACGCATTTTTCAGAACACGTTTGCCAACATAGAAATAATTGTCGACGATCTCGGCGGCAAACACGCTGCACGCTTCGAGTTTGAATGTTATGACGTTGGCCACATCGAAACGCTTGCCTACTACCTCAAGCAGGGACGAGTGAAGCCACCGTTGTACGTACAGTTCGTCCTTGGTGTGCTCGGGGGCGCTGGTGCTTCGCCGGAAAACCTTGCGCACATGAAGGCAACAGCCGACCGTTTGCTTGGCGAGGATTATATGTTTTCGGTACTCGCTGCTGGTGGCAGGCAAATGAAGCTGGCGACCATGGGCGCGATTATGGGTGGCAATGTTCGTGTGGGCCTCGAAGACAGTCTGACCATTTCGAGGGGTGAACTCGCGCCGAGCAATGCCGCACAGGTACTGAAGATCCGTCGCGTCCTTGAAGAACTGGGTTACGAAATTGCATCGGCGGACGATGCGCGCAAGATGTTGCACTTGAAGGGTGCGGACGCCGTCGCTTTCTAAACGGTTAACGGAGATCTGCCAGTGATTCGCTTCACGCGGTTGTTATTGCTCTTGTGCATGCTGCCCGTCGCGATGTCGCTGGCGGCAGAACGGGTACCGGTCCTGTCGCAGATCAAGGTACCTCATGATTACTATTTTCGTGAGATGTATCTGCCACAGCTCACCAGCGGGCCGAGTTCGCTGGCATGGTTGCCGGACAGCAATTCCATCGTGTACTCGATGCAAGGCAGCCTGTGGTTACAGCGGCTGGATTCGAACCGCGCCCGGCAGTTGACCAGTGGCCCGGGTTACGATTATCAGCCGGACGTATCGCCGGATGGCAGCACGGTCGTGTTCGCGCGCTACGACGGCGATGCACTGGAGCTGCACACCCTCGATCTCGCCAGCGGTCGGGTCAGCGCATTAACGAGCGACGGCAACGTCAACCTGGAGCCGCGGTTTGCGCCGGATGGCAAACGCCTTGCCTGGGTTTCGACCCGCACGAACGGCCGCTTCCATGTGTACCTCGGTTCGTTTACCGGGCAGGGATTCGAAAGTGCGCCGATGCTGCAGGAGCGGGTCAGTCGTAAGCCGCGTTATTACTACGGTGAAGTCGATCACGAGTTGAGCCCGAGCTGGTCGCCGGACGGCAAATCGCTGCTGTATGTCAGCAACCCGGAAATCATTTATGGCAGCGGCGCGATCTGGCGTCGCGATCTCGACAGTGGGGAAACGACGCCGGTACGGCTGGAAGAAACCACCTGGCGCGCGCAGCCGGACTGGTCGCCGGACGGCAAGCGGGTCATCTACTCGTCGTATCTCGGCCGGCAATGGCATCAGCTGTGGCTGACGACGGCCGCCGGTGGGGGCGATCCGCTGCCGCTCAGCTACGGCGACTACGATGTCACGGCAGCGCGCTGGTCCCCGGATGGTGAGCGGATTGCCTACATCGCCAACGAAAACGGTGGCCTGGAAATTCGCGTGCAAGACATGACCAGCGGCGCGGTTACGACGCTTGCGATTGACGAACGCGAGTGGCTGCAGTCACGCGGCGCGGTCCTTGTGCGCACGTTGGGCGCGGACGGCAAGCCGGTCGCCGCGCGGGTGATGGTTACGGGCGCGGACGGACGGCGTTACGCGCCGGACGATGCATGGCTGCACGCGGACGACGGTTTCGACCGGCAGGCGACTGACTACGAACCGCAGTATTTCCACAGTGCTGGCGCAGCCACTGTGTCACTGCCGGCAGGCGAGGCGCGTATCGTTGTCTGGCGGGGCATGGAACACCGCATCGCGCAGCGCAGCATCGACGTCCGCAACAATGGCACGCGCCAGATCGACATTCAGCTCGAGCCACTCGACCTGCCAGCAGAATGGCAGCAGTGGATCAGTGCGGACGTGCATGTGCACATGAACTACGGCGGTCATTACCGCAACACGCCGCCGCGACTGGTGCAACAGGCAGCGGCAGAAGACCTCGATGTCGTTTTCAATCTGGTGGTCAACAAGGAACAGCGCATACCGGACATTCGCACCTTCACAACGATGCCCGATACGGCCTCAACGGCAGATACACTGCTGTTGCACGGTCAGGAGTTTCACACGAGTTACTGGGGGCACCTCGGTCTGCTTGGCCTCGATGAACACTTCCTGTTGCCGGGTTACACGACGTACGCGAACACCGGGCTGGCCAGCCCGTACCCGGATAACACCACGGTCGCCAGGCTCGCGCACGCGCAGAACGCGCTGGTTGGCTACGTGCATCCCTTTCTCAGTATCCCCGACCCGGCGACCGAATCACTCAGCAATGCCTTGCCGGTGGACGCCGCGCTGGGCACAGCCGATTACTACGAGGTTGTCGGCTTTGCTGATCACCGCACCTCCGCAGAAGTCTGGTATCGGCTGCTGAATTGCGGCCTGCCGCTCGCCGCCGCCGGCGGTACGGATGCAATGGCCAACTACGCGTCGTTGCGCGGCCCGGTCGGCATCAATCGCACCTACGCGCGGGTCAGTGGCAACCCGGCAAACCCGGACGAGCGTCGTGCTGCGTGGCTTGCCGCGCTCCGTGCCGGCCGCACCATTGCCACCAATGGCCCTTTACTTGAACTGACTGTCGACGGTCAGGCGCCGGGCACGACGATCAACTTGCCAGCGGACGGCGGGGAGCTGCGCTTCAAGGGCTTCATGCGCTCACTGGTGCCGATCGATCATCTGGAGCTGGTGCAAAACGGCGAGGTCGTTCGCCATTTTGCAATCAGTGAGAATGGCATGAGCGCGGATATCGACGGCAGCGTGCCGGTTCGCGAAGACGGCTGGTTGTTGCTACGTGCATGGAACGACGAGTCTTCGCCCGACGTATTTGATTTGTACCCTTATGCAACCACCAACGCAGTGTTTACCGACGTTGCCAATAATGAGCTGGCCTGCGGCAGTGATGCGGATTATTTCATCGCCTGGCTGGACGACCTGCGCGACAACACCGTTGGGCACCCGGACTACAACACGGAACAGGAGCGGCGCACGGTACTCGACAACATCGCTGCGGCGAAAGCGATATTTCTGCAGCGCCGCTAGCGCACGCGTTGGCGACCACCCGGGTTCTTGCAGATACTCCGTCGCGAGTTACAACGGCTGCTTGTCAGCGGCACGTACCGTCACTTCGACGACCGTGCCGGCGACGAAATCCGGCAACACGCGCAGGATGTCATCACGGCTGACGCGCGCCAGTCTGGTTTGCAGCCCGGCCGAACTCTCCAGTTGCCCGTGCCACAACCAGTGCCGCGCAAGGTTGTCGGCCAGTTCCTGATTGCTTTGATGCGCGCTTAGGGCGCGGCCTGTCCGGTGTTGCAATGCGTCCGCTACTTCTTGCGCGTTCGGCGGTTCGCTGATCAGCCGCTCCAGTTCAGCTGCCAGCAGTTTGCGGAAATCGGCCTGTTTGTCCGGACTGACCCCGGCCGACAACGTAATCCAGCCATGCGTTCCGTCTGAGCGATAACGGCTGTCGATGTAGTAGACGAGGCCGCGCCGCGAAATGGCCTGCTTGCCGAGGCGGCCTTCGTAGTCGTGACTGAGGATGTACAGGGCCGCAAGCCAGGCATCCAGCGTCGGGTCCTGCGGACCGGGTGCGGCGACTATGTAGCCGGTCCGGGCCTGCGCCAGAGGCAGGTCGATGTGTTCCCGCAGGGCCGCGGGTGCCCCGGTCAGAAACCCGGCGGACTCCTGGCGTTCCGCGGGTGTGGTCGAGGCGCTCCCGGGTTCGGTTCGCTGGTCCTGCTGGCTATTGAACAGTGGGTTGCCGGCGTCTGTTGCGCCTGCCGCGTTTGCGTTTGCGTTTGCTGAGACGGCCCTGGTCGCTGGATTGCCATTCGTACCTTGCGTGGTCTTTTTGTTCGCGGCGAATTCATTGTTGAGCTGATCGAGCAGGGTGCTGGTATCGACCTGACCGGCAACGACCAGCAGTTCAGGTACGGCTTGCGAATCCGCAAGACCGGGCTGAGGGCTGCCGGCGATACGGGCGAATATCTGTTCCGTACGCTGGTAGGGGTCGTCGGCCGGTGGTGCTGCAGCAGCTTGTGGCCGCGCTTCGTGCAGGGCGGTCGCGGCCTGTTCGATCAGTGCATGCAGTTGCCGGTTTGGTGTCGTCAGGCTGAACGCGCTGCGACCGTTGATCGGGGTATCACTGCGCAGGGTTGCAGCGTCGTTCGCATACTGACCGCGCACGATGGCGAGCAGGTGCACGGTGGCTGACAGTCCGGATTCCTGGGCGATCACCGGCGTGCCATTGTCGAGGTGCACGACGCGCGGTGCGGGAGCCGGCTGGCTGTCACTTGCGACTCTGTCCACGCTTACTTTCTGCGCCGGCGCTGCCGAGTGGGGCGATTGCGGGCTCGTGCCGTCCACACTCCAGGCCACGGTCCGTTGTTGCGCCGACAAATATCGCTTCGCGACCCGCTGCACGTCACTGACCTCGAGCGCTGCTATGCGGGCGCGCAACGAGAGCAGCGTATCCAGTGCGTCAATGCCAGAAAAGTACGCCAACTGGTGAGCCGCATCCTCGGTGGTCTGCACATCCAGCAGCAGCTCATCCAGCAGACGTTGCTTGGCAGCGGCGAAGCGCTCCGCCCCAACCGGCTGCTCCGCGGCCGTGACAAGTGCGGCATCGATGGCATTTTCCAGTTCAGCTTCATTCCCGTCATTCGCAATGCTGCCACTGATCGTGAACACGTACGGCTGTGCCGTCGGTATAAACCACGTGTTGATGTCGTCACTGATGCCGTGCAACAGCGACCCCGGTCGCGCAGGCGTACCCCAGTCGTTCTGCAGGAAATTGACGCCCGAGCTGGCACCCAGTAATTCCTGCAACAGCAGGAATGCAGCGTAGTCTGCACTAACGGCGGACGGCGCGTGCCAGACCAACTGGAAGTGTTTGCGCGTGCCCGGACGTAGCAGGCGCACGCGTCGCTCGCCCTGCTGTACGGGTTCGATGGTCACCGGCAACGGCGTTGCCGCACGACCTTGCAACATGGCAAAGCGTTCCTTGACCGACTTGAGTACGGTATCGGTATCGACAGCGCCGACTATCGCCAGGATGGCGTTGCCGGGGTGATAGTGCCGTGCGTAGAACGCGGCGACATCCTCGCTGGTAATGGCACGCACGTCGCTGGCCCAGCCGATCGTATTGTTGCGGTACGGGTGCGCCGTCAATGCGGCGAAAATACTCGCATCGTGCAAGACGGCAGTGATGTCGTTCTCATAGCCGTTCATCTCGGCCAGCACGGCGCCGCGTTCGGCCGGAATATCGGCTGCCGAAATATCGAGACGGGCCATGCGATCGGCTTCGATGTCGAGCAACAAATCGAGTGCTGCAAGCGGTGCGGTGGCAAAGTAAGTGGTCTGGTCGATCCAGGTGTAGCCGTGCCATTCACCGCCGGCGGCATAAATGGAGCTGACCAGCCCGGTGTCCGGGAAATGTTCGCTGCCGCGAAACGCCATGTGTTCCAGGAAGTGCGCGAGCCCGGTGCGGCCGGGAATCTCGTCACGCGCGCCTGCGCGGTACAGCATCTGGACACTGACCAGTGGAAAGCTTTGTTCCTCAAGGATC
Organism: Woeseia oceani; assembly: GCF_001677435.1. Lineage (GTDB taxonomy): Bacteria > Pseudomonadota > Gammaproteobacteria > Steroidobacterales > Woeseiaceae > Woeseia > Woeseia oceani. The sequence continues at coordinate 3,527,101 of NZ_CP016268.1, read as the reverse complement.
AGGACGGTCAAGCCGTTGTCGAGTGTGTGCTGACTGGCACCTGCGAGGTTCAGCTCCGCGCTTGCGGTGTGCCCAAGCAACAGGGCCAGCAAGAATAATGGCAGTCGCGATGTCATGGTTCAGCCTATGCTGGGTGGTGCGCTGGTGTCGCCCACGATCTCGACAAAGTTGTCAGGAAAGAAACCATTGAAGTGGGTGCGGTTACTCAGGCTGTAAGCCCCCATCGTGCCGAATTCGATCCAGTCCCCGGCCGCGAGATCACAGGGCAGTGGCAACGGCGCGGGCAAACGATCCATCGAATCGCAGGTCGGGCCGAACACCTCGTAGTTTTGGTCCGCGCCGGTCACTGGTGTTGTGCCACGGAACGCGCGCGACGGATAACGCAACTCGCCTTTGGAAAGCATCGGTTCAACCATGCTGCCCCAGACACCGTCATTGATGAACAGGCGGTTACCGGCGCGATGCAAAACCTGGGTCAGGAGTGACATGCCGTTCGCGATCAAGGCGCGTCCCGGTTCCGCGTGCAGTTCCACGTTGCGGAGCAACGGTAACGATTGCCGGGTCTCGTCAATGGCCTTGAAAAAAGACTCCCAGGGTTCGCTTTGCATGCCGGGGTAGTCGCTCGGAAAACCACCACCAACATCCACTTGTCGAACGGCTACGCCGGCTTCCTCTAGTACCTTTTGACAGTGCTTCAATGCATCGACGTAAGCCCCCGGTCGCCGGACCAGTGAGCCGGTATTGAACGCGAGTGCCGGTTCAAAGCCCAGGCTGGCAACCTCGCGCAGCAGCGCAACGGTGTCGGCGTGACTCGCGCCGAATTTTTCGGAAAGGTTGTAGGTGGCGTCCGGGTTATCGGTCGCCATGCGCACGAACACGGTGACGTCCTGTTGCGGAAGCTCGGCGGCAACCCGCCGCAATTCATCATGATGATCGACCACATAGTCGCGAACGTGGTGCGCAGTGTAGGCGCGTTCGACAGCACCGCGCAGACGCACCGGCGCCATGAAGTAACAGCGAACGGTGGGGTCTATGGCGTGCACGAGTTCCATTTCTTCAATGGATGCCGCGTCGACATCACGAACCCCGGCGGTCAGTACATGCTCCACGATGCGTGGGTCCGGGTTCGCTTTCACCGCATACATCACCCGACCGGGAAAGCCACTGACAAACTGCCGGACATCGTTGTGCAACAGCCGTGGATAAATGCAGTAAACCGGTTCACCCGGGTTGAGATCAGTAATCACGTCGCTGATCGCGGCGTATTGTCGGGTGTCGTACGGCATTGTGAGTTCCCAAAGTTGCAGTCGCGCTGTGCCGAGAATAATTTAACTTCGCATGAAGTCGATAGATTGTGCAGCGCTATAGCGACCACAGTACCGGGAATGGACCGGTGCCGGCAATTCGTAGTGACCGCGCGCAATACCCGGCATACACTGGACCAACGCCAAACAGTATCCGGAGTTTCACCATGCGAAATACCGCCGTAATGTCCCTGTTGATGTGCTGCCTGTTGCAGGGTATGCCGGTTCACGCCGATGAAGTGCTTGCGCAACAAATCTTCAAGGAGCTGATAGACAGCAACACCGCACCCAGTGGCGGCAATGACATGAGCGAAGTGATTGGTCTGATCACTAAACGACTTCGCGACGCGGGCTTTGCGGATGAAGACCTGACCGTTGTTGCTCCCAATGGCGGTGCTGCCAATCTGGTAATTCGCTACCGGAGTTCGCAGCCGACTCAGAAGCCAATCTTGATGATGGCGCACCTGGATGTGGTTGAAGCCTTGCGCGAAGACTGGTCTGTTGATCCGTACACAATGATCGAGAAAGACGGTTACTTCTACGGTCGCGGAACGGTCGACAACAAAGCGGGCGCGGCAATTATTGTGGCCAACTTTATCCGCATGAAGCGCGAAGGCTTCCAGCCGAACCGTGACCTGATTGCGATGTTGACCGGTGACGAAGAAACCACCGGCGCTGGCGCAGACTGGCTGGCAACCAAAGGCCGCAACCTGATTGATGCGGAGTTTGCGCTGAATACGGATGCCGGGTTCGTCAACATCAGTGGCGGTGAGCGTACTGCGTTCATTGTCCAGACCAGCGAAAAGGTCTACGTCAGCTTTCGCCTGCAGGCGCTGGACCCGGGCGGTCACAGCTCACTGCCACGGCAGGACAACCCGATTTACAGAATGGCGCGGGCACTTGCAGCCCAGCAACAGCACGAGTTTCCGGTTGACCTGAATGATACGACACGGGCGTTTTTTGCCGCGCGGTCAGCGGAGACTGAAGGTGACGAACAGCTGTTGCTGGACGCACTGGTCAACAATGACCTGAGCGAAGCGCAACTGGCCGAGTTGCCGGCGCACAGCTATTTCAACGCGCAAGCGCGTACGACCTGTGTGGCCACAGGGATCGAAGGCGGCCATGCGGAGAACGCACTGCCGCAGACGGCAACCGCCGTGATCAACTGCCGGGTACTGCCGCAGATGAGCGTCGAGCTCGTCAAGCAGACATTGACGGATATCGTCGCACCCTACGACGTAACGCTGACCCAGATCGATGTGGCCAGACCGTCGCCATTGTCACCGTTGACCGATTCCATCATGCAACCCATTGCCAGTGTCGCCAGCGAGATGTGGCCGGGTATCAAGGTTGAGCCGGAAATGAGTACCGGGGCGACCGACGGCTTGTTTATCCGCAGCGCGGGCATTCCGGTGTACGGCGTTTCGGCAATTGCCGAAGAACCCGACGAGCAACGGGCGCACGGTCAGGACGAGCGCATCTCGGTTGCCTCGTTCAACGACGCACTGCAGTACTGGTACCGATTGCTGCGGGTCCTGGCTGGCGGTTAGATCCGCGCATGCAATACAAGCTGCAAAGACAGGCATATCGCCCGGATTAGGCGCTACTCGCGATAGCTGTCAGGCGCTACGCTGCAACGCAGGAACCGGACTCGCGTTGTAGCGACAGGGAGCGTCGAAATGTGTATCGCCGCGCATCGCATGGGAGTTGACGACGAACGGTCGTCGCATGGTTGAGCCGCTCTATCGGCAGGAGGCCGTGGATGCGCGTTTCGACAGTTTGCACGGTCGTTGCGTGGAACTGCCACCGCCCTCTCAGGGCCTGCTGACAGCAGGGGTAGGTTTGTTGCTGCTCGCTGTCGTGGCTTTGCTGATCTTTGGGAACTATACGGCGCGTGACAGCGTGCGCGGCTACGTTACTACAACAACGGGCAATGTGCCGGTGTTTGCCCAGCGCAATGGCGTCGTCGCGGAGGTATTCGTTCAGGACGGCACAAGCGTTGCCGCCGGGGCGCCTCTGCTGCGTGTCTCTGTCGCAAGAATGACATCCGACCGTAACACCGATGAGGCTTTGCTTGCGTCTTTGCTGCAGGAAAAGTCGGTTTCAGCGGAGCAGGCCGGGAGAGCGAAACGGTTGCATGCTTCGGCAATGGCCCGGTTGCGTGAGCAGCTCGAAAACGGTGAACAGGAAGCCGGCCTCCTGCAACAACAATTGCGGGTTGCCGATCAACGTCTCGACATTCTTGAGCACGAGTTGGCGGCTCACGTGGCAGTCGCGGCGAAAGGCCATAGCGCGGCGCTGGAGGTGGAACGCCGGCGTTTGCAATTGCTGGACGGCAGCCTGGCGCGCACCGAACTGCAGCAGCGCCTTGCTGTCCTGCAGTCCAGCAACCAACGACTTGCGCGGCAACTCGCGGATCTGCCGCTTATCTTCCAGCAAGCGATGTCGGAACGCCGTATTGCGGGTGAGCAACTCGACCGGCACATAGCAAACGCAATGGCCGACAAGGAGTTTGTGGTACCAGCACCGCTGGCCGGTACCGTCAGTGGCATGCTGGTTCGTCGCGGGGAAGCGGTCGACGCACAGCACGCGCTGTTGTCGATACTGCCGGAGCAAGCCCGCTACTACGTGGAATTGCTGGTGCCGGACCGGCACATCGCCTTTCTGACCAAAGGCGATGCCGTGCGCATGCGCATTGACGCGCTGCCGTTTCAAAAATTCGGGGTCGTGGAGGGCGTGGTTTCGGCCGTGTCCGGTTCGCTGGCCATGCCAGCGGATTTACGGGTGCCGTTGCTTGTACGAGAACCCGTCTACCTCGTCAAAGTACAGTTTGTGGCGGCACGCGGCACATTACAGCGAACCACTTCATTGCTTGAGCCGGGTATGGCCGTTAGCGCCGAAGTGCTGGGTGAAACACGTACCTTGATTGGGTGGCTGCTTGCGCCTCTGGAGGCGGCAGCTCGCCGCATTGGCTGATGTCCGCCGGCACACCGGACCTTCGTTTCTGGAGGCGACGACGTGTTCCCCTGGTGCTGCAAAGCGAAGCAGCAGAATGCGGCCTGTCCTGCCTGGCGATGATCGCGTCCTACTATGGCAAGCGAATGGAGCTGTCGACATTGCGGCAGCAATACGCTGCGTCACTACAGGGAACCAACCTGACGCGTTTGCTGCAACTGGCCGAAACATTGTCGTTGGCATCACGGCCCGTGCGTGCCGATCCCGGCGAACTGAAGCACCTGCATCTGCCGTGTCTGCTGCACTGGAATCTCGATCATTTTGTGGTGCTGGAGAAGCTGGGCAGACACAGTGCTGTAGTCATCGACCCGGCGCTTGGTCGACGCCGGGTCAGGCACCGCGAACTGAGCCGCGCGTTCTCGGGAGTGGCCGTCGAGTTTACCCCGGCACCGTCGTTTGAGACCGGCAAGGCAACGTCACGACTGCGCTTTCGCCAGCTGGTGGCCGATGCGCGTGGTTTGCTGGCGGCACTCGCCATGGTGTTCGTGTTGTCACTGACCCTGCAGGTTCTGGCATTGCTGTTGCCGTTCTACAGCCAGCTGGTTATTGACGACGTCGTGCTGAGCGGTGATCGCGGCTTGCTGACATTGCTGGCTGTTGCCTGCGGGTTGCTGATCCTGATGCAAACGGCCATCTCCATGCTGCGGTCCTGGGTGGTCGTCACGCTCAGCACGCGCTTCAACCTGCAGCTTGCCGGCCGGGTATTCAGTCACCTTATCCGTTTGCCTCTGTCCTTTTTCGAGAAGCGCCACCTTGGCGATGTGCAGTCGCGTTTTTCGGCGGCCGCTGCGCTGCAGCAGCTCATCACGCGGCAGTTTGTCGAGGCAGCGGTCGATGGGCTGATGGCGGTCACCACCTTATGCGTCATGTTTGCGTACGACTACCGGCTGGCCGGCGTGGTGTTGGCATCGGTCACTGCTTATTTTGTTGCGCGAGCATTCATGGTGCCGTCGTTGCATGGCGCCTCGCAGGAGGCGCAGGTGCTGGCGGCAAGCCGCGACAGCCATTTTCTGGAAAGCGTGCGCGGTCTGCTGGCGATCAAGACTTCGTGTCAGGAATGGCAACGTGATCTTGGCTACCAGAACCGCCTTGCTGAAGCCTGGAACCCGGTCATACGCGGCAATCGCTTGCAGATCTGGCAACTCGGCATCAATCAACTGTTGTTTGGTCTGCAGTTCGTCGTCGTTGTCTGGCTCGCTGCGCTGGCTATCCTGGATGGCCGTTTCACCACTGGCATGCTGGTGGCGTTCCTGGCCTACCGGGCGCTGTTTACGGAACGGGCTGCCGCCCTCATCGACCGGTTGCTGGAGTTTCGCTTGGCTCGCGTACTGCTCGACCGCCTGGCGGATATCGTGCAAACAGACCGGGAACCGGCCTATTCATTTGCAGCGGGTAACGTGCAACGGATGGATACGCGCTTGTCGCTACGTGCATCCAATCTGCGCTTTCGATACGCCGAGGGTGACGCCGATATTCTCAAGGCGATCTCATTCGACATTCGCGCAGGCGAGCACGTTGTTCTGACCGGCCCATCCGGTTGTGGCAAGACGACGCTGATCAAAATTCTCATGGGATTGCTGGAGCCTGCGTCGGGCAGTGTCGATATCAATGGTCATCACCTGTGCCGTTACGGTGTGCTTCGTTACCGTCGGCAAATTGCGGCGGTCATGCAGGAGGACCGTCTGTTCTGCGGCAGCATTCTGGACAACATCAGTTTCTTTGATGTGAATGTCGATGTCTCACGCGCAAAAGCCTGTGCTCGCTTCGCGGACTTGGCGGCGTACATTGAGCGGTTGCCGATGCAGTATTTTTCCGTGGTCGGGGACATGGGAACTGCATTGTCTGGCGGGCAGCGGCAGCGACTCTTGCTCGCCCGGGCACTGTACCGACGGCCGCGGATCCTGTTTCTCGATGAATTCACGAGCCACCTCGATGCTGCCAGCGAGGCGCGTATCAATGCGCGGCTACGGCGGTTGGCGATCACCCGCGTCGTGGTCGCGCACCGGGTCGAAACCATACGCCATGCTGACCGGCAAATACGCCTGAGTGGGGGCGGTATAAGTTATTGAAAGTAATAATAAAAAAGTCGTCAGCAAGGGCTTGCGGCAAATCGGCGTGAGGCGCATGATGCCGCGAATCAACAACTCGCTCCGGTCTTCCGGCAAGGCTGCGCCATGACTGCCAAAAACCATTGTCTGGGTCTGCACGTTCGCGTGGGGCAGTACCTGCCGCTCGTGCCACTGTCATTGTGCTGGGTTCTGTTGCCACTGTTCGTCGCCAGTTGCGCGGCGATTGACGAGGCCTCCGTTGCGCGCACGGACCGCTTGCCCGCGGCACCTTTCTACAAGACCTACCGGCGGGGCATTGGCGATGCCGAGCCGGCAGTCGTGCTGCCGTTACGCGTTGAACCAGCCATGGCTCGCAGATTCGAACCGCTGCAACAGGCGATCAATGCCTATCTTTCGCACCAGCCGTGTTGTTATCTGATGGATGAGGCCATAGCCGGGGACAAGGCACCCTGGGTATACGTTGGCAGCTCGGAGGGCGAGACCGCACCGTTTGAAGCCCAGGACTTCCGCGAAGACTACGAAAAGTACCCGCCTATGATCGTGCATTTCGCGCGGCCGGGCCCGGAATGGAAGATGGCGATGCAGGCCGCGGCATCGCGTGCTGGTGCAACCCGGGTCGTGGTTACGCAGCTCGATTTTGTCCAGTACCCGAAGTCAGACAAAGGCTACTTCGGCAAGAAGGTCGTGCTCGGTACTCACCATGAAGAACGGGTGCGCGTCCTGAGCGCGATTGACAAGCCGATCGAGGTGCTGCAATTAAGCGGCGTTGTTTTTGATGCGGGCGGTGTCGAATTGTGCGCTGGCGCAGAAGGCATCATCGGCAGTGACTCACCGTTTTGGGTGCAGGTGCTGGAAGCCGGCAAGGACATTGACGATGAACAGCTGGACCGCGTACTGCATTCCGAGCGCCGCGAAGATATGCCCGGTGCGCCGCTGAACTGGCAAGTTGCGGCCGACCAGCTGCTGTGGAACTTGTTGCACCGCTGCAGCTAGCCAGGACAGGCTTGCGCCGTTCTCCGTTCTCCGTTCGCCGTTCGCGCGAGTTACTGCGCCAGCATTTCTTCCAGCGTCGTTTCTTTGAAGCCGGCAGGGATGGCCAGGCGCGCACTGTCGATGGCCTCGTGAGCGATCGTGGTCAGCGCTGTGCGGTAGTCCTGGGCCAGATTGTGGGTGCGAATAGGGATGCCGCCCATTCGGGACAGGTCAGCGCTCGCTCCTGCTTGCGGGCTCATTGCCGCAATCTCGGCGATGCCGCGCATGGCGGCATTCAGAGTCGTGTAATCGGCCTGGCTGATGCCGAGTTCTTCTGCCGTTGCAATGCACACAAGTTCAGTATTGCTGCTGCCGTCGATGGTTACTTCAGCCTCGTGGCAGTCGTAGCCTGCAACCCGGTCTGTTCGGCCCGTGCGCCGCACGTTGATCGCCGCTGTAGTGTCGGGTTCCTGTGCCAGCATGCCCTGCATTTGTTCTTCAACCATCGCGCGTTGTTCGGCCGGTACACTGGCCAGTATATCTTCCATTTCCTTTTGCATCTGCGCTGTCATGGCTTCGATAAGCCCGGTTTCCACCCGCATCCAGGTACGGTCTTGCCTGCTGATTATGATGAGCTCGTCGTTGCGACTGTTGAACAGCACGGCACTCTGGGCGTCACCAAACAGCACCATGTTGTCGCGCACCAGACCAATCGAGCCGTCGTCAAATGTCATTTCGACATCGGCGAACGCAGCTGCCTGCGGGATGAGCAGCACCAGCAATATCTGTAAGCGCATGAGGTATGTGCTCCTGTTCACGAAGTTTGGGACAGAATCAGGTAAGTCTGGCCTGATCGTTTGCAGCTCATGTCCATTAGCCGCTATCAGTAGTTTTTTTGCGGCGATTGGCGACGCTGGTCTGAACCGCCGTAAACAGTTCGTCCCGCAGGCCGAGCAGTTTGAAGGCTTCGACAACCGTGAAAAACGGTGCAGCAAGCTGCGCCTGTATCGGGTGTTTCAACAACACGGGTTGTGACTTTTCTATTGCGTGGCCGATGAACTGAGCGAGATAGCCACCGAAAAAACAAACGGCGGCAACCGTCACGGAAGTGGCCGTTGGCAAGGCGCTGACTTGCAGCGCCAGCGCGGCAAGTAATCCGGCAACGATCAGAAAGACGAGGGCGAACAAAGTGTCCAGCGTCAGGTAAAAGAGGAAAAACCCCAGCACCAGCAACCATGCCAGGTTAAGCGAGTATTGACCGAACTCGATGCTGACCCAGCCGAGCGCAATCAGCGCGCCAAACATAATGGCGGGAATGCCCACCATGTGCACAGCGATGTTCACCGGGTGCTGATGTGCTGCCGCGTAGCCGGTCAGCATTTCCAGGAGTCTGGATTGTCGCTTCATCGCCTGTGTTCCTCGCTGTGACGGGTTGTCCGAGAGTCCATGAAGTCAGGGCACGGAACAGGAGCCCGGTACCCTCAACTCTCCCGCAAATAACCCCATGAGTGCAGTTTGTCGTGGTCCTCAAACCAGCGATCACCGATGTCCTTGCGGTAGTACATGTTTGGAATCAGGATGTTCTTTACCCGCTGATAGGCCTGTGCCTGTGCCTGCTTCACGGAAATGCCTTGCCCGGTCACGATTAGCACGACACCCGTGTGCCCCGTGATCAGCCATTCGCCGTTCACGAGTTTCACGTCTTCAATGTGTATGCCTTCGTAGTTGGGCTTGCGGAAAATGACCACACGATCCTTGGAGTTCGCCTCGAAGGTTTTCGGGTCGTTGTAAGGGAACGGTGGCACGACAACGCGCAAGCCAATCTGGAAGCCGCGTTTCGTCTTGAACTGCGTCAGGGTTCCCGTGGCCATGCCATGCAGGAAGTCGCCAACCGGCAACGACAAACCGTCCGCCTGAATACTGATGGTTGGATAGCCAAAGCGTGCGGTGAACTCAAGCGGGTAAATGCCCTGACCATTGACGATGCAATTGACGTCGATGTAGCCGACATAGCCTTCCTGTGCGAGGCGAGCCTCCAGTTTGGCCAGTGTCGCTCTGAAGATGCGATTGGGCCCGCTCCAGTACATGCAAGTGCCCATTTCGCCGGTCGCGGGTCCAATGTCGCCGGGGAACAGCAACTTGTGTTCGAAGTTTACGTTGATCGGCTGCATGAAGGTCTTGCCATTGAAAAACGCGCCAACGGCAACTTCAACGCCACGCACCCGCTTTTGCAGCTGGAACTGTTTCACCGTGTCGGAGTAGACAGCTTTGTACGACTGCAGTACGTGAATGATGTCTTTGCCGTCGTCTTCCTGCCCGACGAACAACAGGCGCTTGATGTTTTGCGCCTCGCCACTTGGCTTGATGACATACGGTCCGGGGTTTTTCTCGACATGTGCGATCGCCGTATCGAAATCCGTAAAGTCCTGAAACGGAATAATGGATACGCCATGCTTCTTGAGTTCTTCCTGGCCAAAGGAACGATCGTCCTCAAGCCGGTCGGTATACGCCGTACCGCCGACGACCGCGTGCCCTGCGGCGCGCAAGCGCTCAGCCTGGTCGCCTTGTCCGAGCACGTCGTCGAAAACGATGACGTCGGCCCAGTCGACATGGGATTCCCAGTCGTCGACTTTGGGTACGAACCCGTCGCCAATGCTGCGTTCGGTTTCATTGCCGATGTAGTAGCGAACATCATTGCCTTCGCGTGCGACCGCCCAGGCGATATCACTGATCAGGGCATCGATGGAGACAAACAGGAATTTGCGCGGTGCAGTCGTCATAGGGGACCTCGTGTCCACGGATCTGGATAGTGATTATTATCAACCATATATGGCTATCTGGGTTGGCGATGCAGTGGCTTCGGCCGCTGGCCGGAGCGGGACTGTCAGGCTGATTGTGGCACCGAGTCAATCAAAATCCGAGTCAGTGCGTAAATCAGCCCCGTCGATTGTCGAAAACGTGCGCCAAGCCACTAAATCCGCCTTTCGAAGTCCGTAATATTGCCTGACTGACCAACGCAGCGCAGTTCCAGCATGACCAAGAAGCACATCAATCGCCAAACGTTCCCACATCCGCTGCTCGCCGGCATATTCGGGCAGGGCTGATGGCGGAGTCGTTCATCGAGAGTATACGCAGCCGGCTCAGTAACCGTCCGGATGCGGAACACGTCCAATCGATGATCCGCCTTGTCATCGTCAGTCTGGCTACAGGTTACTTTTTCTCCGATTACTTCGCACTGGCGACGAACAACGCTGAATACGTCACTCCGGCCCGTTGGGCGACGGCTGGCGCGATGTTCATTAGCGTCTCGCTTGCTCTTGCCTTACTGATCAACCCCGGCACGTCCGTTATCCGCCGGATCATTGGCATGCTGCACGATATTGCTGCCATATCAGTAGCCATGTACCTCGCTGAAGGCGCTGCGGCTGGCGTGGCGGCGATCTACCTGTTGGTGACTCTCGGCAACGGCTTTCGCTACGGCAACGCTTATTTGTACGGCTGTGCCGTCCTTTCGTTTCTCAGCTTCGGCGCGGTGTTCTGGTTCAGCGACTACTGGCAGGCTCAGGGCACGCTTAGTGCCAATATTCTGATTCTGCTGGCCCTGATTCCCCCATACGTTGGCGCGTTGCTTAACTCTTTGCATAAGGCGAAGGAACAGCTCAAGTACCAGGCCAGTATTGATGTACTGACGGGTTTGTTGAATCGCGCAGAAACGGAAATGACCGTTGAGCGCATCCTTGACCAGAAGCACGATGGACACGTCTTGCTGTTTTGCGACCTCGACCTGTTCAAACAGGTCAACGACGACGCAGGCCACGCGGCCGGCGACAAGTTGCTGGCCGACATCGCGCGGATTATCGGTGAATGTACCGGTAGCAAAGGCATTGTAGGTCGCCTTGGCGGCGACGAATTTTGTATTTTCCTCAACGACTGCACGATGGAACGTGCGCGGCAGGTTGCGGAGAATGTTCGCAACAGTGTCTCCGGCTATCGCCTGGCCTGGGGGCGAAGCTATTACTCAGTGGGCATCAGTGTGGGCGTGGCACCGACCAGTGCGGTCCAGGACATGGGGTCATTGTTCAGGCTGGCTGATGCGGCCTGCTACGCGGCCAAGAATGCGGGCCGTAACCAGGTGCACGTCGTTGATCCACGTACCGGAATTGCGGACACGCAGCGGATACGCAAAATGTTTGCGGAGAGTCCGCTGGGCGCTACCGGCAGGCAGGAAATTCGAGCCAGTCAAGCTCAGGATTAACTGTGCGCTTGCCGGCACTTTGCCCGTCGGACTGCAGTGAAACACCACGACAGCAATGCGGCAACTCGCCGTCCTGAGCCTGTCATTCCGCTACGCACGCACAAGCAGACCTTGTTGAACAAAAAAAAGCCCCGCACGCTGGCGGGGCTTCTTGTATGACGAGTGACGTGCTGTTCTAGCGACTCTTCAGCGAGTCACGAATTTCGGTCAGCAATTCCACTTCAGCGGACGGTTTCGCTGGCTCCGCCGGCTTTTCTTCTTCCTTCTTCTTCATCGAGTTCATGCCTTTGATCAGCATGAAGATCGCGAACGCGACGATCACGAAGTTGACGGTTGCGTTGATAAACATCCCGTAGTTAATCGTCGCCGCTCCGGCTTCCTGAGCCGCAGCGAGCGTCTCGTAGGGCTGATCAGACAGGTTGATAAACAACTGGCTGAAATCAACATTGCCCAATAACAGGCCGAGCGGTGGCATGATGACATCGTTAACCATGGAGGCGACGATCTTGCCAAAAGCGCCGCCGATGATAATGCCGACAGCCATGTCTACTACGTTGCCACGCATGGCAAATTTCTTGAATTCACTTAACATCTTTTTCCCCTTGGTTTTTGTTTTTACCGCTTACCAGCGATCACAGGCTGCGCCGTAGCGGCGAGTCGATTGTTGTGTCCGTCTGTCCCAACTGTGCCGAATTGTATAAGAGCGCGGTTCGGCAATGGCTACCATGCCACAATCTTTAACATTCGCGACCGGTCCGGCACGTGCGCTTAGTCAGTGGATCGTTCCGCCGCCTGTAAATGTTTGTTGAGTACATCAAGCAATTCAGGCATGCGCAACGGCTTGCGCAGCCGCTCGTTGAACAGGTCGGGGTCGAGTTTGCTTGCATCTGACGCTGTGAGCGCGACTACGGGTGCCGTAAAGCCTTCGCGGCGCAGCAGTTGCGCGGCTTCAATGCCGCTCATGCCCGGCGTGTTGATATCGAGCAGGACCAGGTCCGGTTGTTCACTGAGAGCAAGCTCGACGGCCGTCCGGCTGTCGCTGGCCAGCAGCAGTTCGTAGCCCGCACGAGTCAGGTAGTACTCGTGAATGGCGCGCATATCCGGGTCATCGTCACAAATCAGGATGACGGCGGGCCGGCGCGCTTGCAGGCGCGTATCCGGCGGTGCGAGTGCCGAGTGCTCCTCGTTGGGTCGTTCGGTGGCGGCGGCGGGAACGGTGAGCGTGACCGTGCAGCCCCGGCCAACGTCCGAATCCATCGCAAGACGACCGTCCATGATGTTTGCGAGTCGTGCCGATATCGACAGACCAAGGCCGCTGCCCTCGATGGTGCTGTCATCCTGGACGCCGCGTTCGAATGCCCGGAACAGCCGTTCCTGATCGGCCGCTGCGATACCGGGCCCATTGTCAGCAACGGTGGCGATCAACTGACCGTCTTGCCAGTCGATAACCAGACTGACCTGACCGTCGTCCGTGAACTTCACGGCATTGCCCAGCAGGTTCAGCAAGATCTGCCGCAAGCGGCCATCGTCCACCGTCACGCACTCCGGCACCCGGCTGGTCAGTTGCGCAGCAAACGACAACGCCTTTTCGCCGGCGAGCGGTGCAATGATCGCCGTAAGGTCGTCGATCAGCGATCGAATGACGAGAACTCGAACGTTCAACGTTGTCCGTCCGGCTTCAAGCCGGGCGTCATCGAGTACTGAATTAATCATGTCGAGCATGTGCCGCGATGCGCGGGAGATTGCACGACCGCAATCGAGCGCCGCGTCGGCGTGGCTGTCGGCTTCCAGAATACGGTCCGCGTAGCTGGCGATCGCTGCCAGTGGTGTACGGAATTCGTGTGACATCATCGCAATAAAGCGGCTTTTCGCAACATTGGCCCGCTCCGCCTCCTGGCGGCGGTGATCGAGTTCCGCGCGGGTTTCAATCAGTTCGGCAATCAGTTCGCGTTGCCGGCCGATGAGTTTCTGCTGGTGCGCATGCAGCAGGCGCACCTCGTTGACCGACTGCTGCCGTACCTGCGTTGCCGCATGCTCTGCGTCTTTCGACAACAGTACGACGAGATAGTTGTCACCGCGAGGCATGATGTGCACCTCGACCGGCCCGGTACGGGGAGTCGAGACGTGTGGCAGTATGGTTAACTCATCGGCGAGCTGACCGTGCAGGAACGGTGCTTGCGCCAGCATGTCCTGGCCGCGCTGCAAGTCGACAAAGCCAAACTCTCCACCATCACCCCACCAGTCAGTCAGTTTCAGCTGCGGGTCGACACAAATACAAAACGGTCTGTGACGTTGAACAAATGCGTCCTGCAGGTAGCCGGCGATGTCGTCGGCCAAGGTCATTTCGAATTGGTCAGCTCGCGCTCGGCGATACGGAACGCGAGTTTTTCAATAGCTGCTTCGACGTCCTGGCCGGTCTTGGCACTGGTGAGAAACAGGTCAGGAAAACTACCGGCGAGCTTCTCAAGTGAGCCGTCTTTTACTTCCCACGAATCGATCAAGTCTGCTTTATTCAGCATGAACACGAACGGCAAGTCACCGTAGCGCTGTTCAACCTGCTGTTGCAGTTGCAGGGCAGACTGCACGGTTCGGCTGCGCGTGCCATCAGCGACCAGCAGGCAACCGGCAGCACCACGCAAATAGGAAAACTCAAGTGCGCCGAAGCGCTCGGTTCCGGCGACATCCCAGATGACCAGTTTGACATCGCTGTTCAGCGTCGCAAGCCGGACTTCTTTGGTGTCGATCTTGACCCCAACAGTGGTCAGGTATTTCTCGGAAAACTGCTGGTTGACGAAGCGTTCGATACTGCTGGTCTTGCCGACGGCGAAATCACCGATGATGCAGATCTTGGCGGTCAGTGCGCTCATTGCGCAAACTCCGGCGAGGTCAGCGTAATGCTCACATCCACACGCCGTTTTTCCGGATCGAGGGCGCCGGGTGCCGGTTCGGCGATATCGCTGGCCCGCTGTACGCGTGCAGGGTCTATGCCGGCCGCCTGCAGCGCCGCGATCACCCGCTCTGTTCGTTCGGCCGCGAGCGCATTGTTGAACCCGATGGTGCCCAAACCGTCCGTGTGGCCGGTTACCGCAACATTGATCGCCGCGCCGGCACGCCTGGCAAGCGTGAGCAGTTCGCTCATCGCAGTTACGTAGCGAGCCAGCTCGTTTGCATCTTCAGGCAGCAACTCGGCATTGGTTTCGAAATGGAAGCGCCGGTTGTTGAGGGCCTCGACTTGTGCAGACAATTCGAGCCACTCTGTGGCCTGCACGTCGGCAAACTGAACATCCCAGCCCGTATCAATTATGCCGGCCTTATTGCGGGCGGCCGAGATCCAGGTATTGCTCGCGGTGCCGCTGAACACGAGAGCGTTACCCTGCTGCGTCATGCGAATACCGGCCGGCGGTGCAAACAATTTCGTTGCGCGGCGCAGCCGCATGCTGGCGTCCAGCGACTGGTAAGGTCGCAGGTCGCCCTGCAACTGTCCGGGTTGGAGTCCTGCACGCGCGGCCACTTCGTCCAGGCTGTCGGCCAGCGGGTCAAGCAGTCCGCTAAGGACATAGCGATCACCATCGCGCCGGATATCGCCGACGTAGAGTCCCGGGGTGGCGTCGATAGCCGCGACCAATTGCTGTTGCCGTTGTGCCTGTTGCCAACCAGCCCAGAGCGCGTACGCGCCCGCAGCAATGAGCACCACCAGAATCAGTAACAGCGGCCAGGCGATCTTGCGCTTGCGATTTTTTGCAGGTCTTGCCGCTTCAAATTGCAGGCAACGTTGCAATTCCACTTCAACACCCCTGATCGTCGCTGTTTCGCCTTTGTAGTGCCTGATGGCCTCACCGTAGCGAAAATGCAGGCGCTCAAGTATCGCACTCAGGTCACTTCTGAGACTTTGCGGCGGCACACCCCGTATCACGCAGACCAGCAACGCGTGAGGGCCGTGTACGGCCCATAGCGTGAACTCGCCCATATCGGCCGTTTCGAGTCGGCCGGAACGGTCCGGTGAAAAGGACTCTTTTACGAAGTCCTGAATTGCCGTGAACATGGCGGATACTGCATCGCTGTCTTTGATGTGCGACGCATCGTGATGCACATGGCTCATGAGCAAGCCATTTTCCCGGCTGATCAGGTAGGCCTGTTCAACCCGGTACTGCAGAGACTGCTGAATGACATAGCTGGCGAACGGTACGCCGGCTCGCGCTGCACGGAATCGCCAGCTCAGCCCTTTCAGGGTGAGGCTGTACTCCAGGGTTTGATTGATCTGTTGTGCGAAGGCCTTGAGCGTATGCGCGATGGACTTGCGTATGGCCGGGCCCATGACGGGGTAGAGCGCATCGCCGAATTCCTGCGGCGACTCGCGAAAAGACTCGCGCAGGACCTGCTCCACGGGGTCTTTCAGGGTCTCGACCAGCTGGCCGTCCTTCTCGTGGCTGATACGAACGGCTTCAGGCAGGACGGCCGCAATATCAGCGGCCCGCGCTTCCGGGATCTGCACGCGGTCCTTGATGGATTCAAGTACCTGCCTTTCAGCACCGAACAGCAGGTTCTTCAGTTCGTCGAGGTCATTCACGGGCGAATCCCGCCAGCCGCAAGGCTCATGCCTTCGGCAGCTTGAAGTCCTTGTTGAGGCGCAGCGCGACCTCTGTCAGCAACGCAGCGAGATCCTCCCTGGCCACTTTGCTGTCGCTCAGTTCGCCCGTTTGGCGATCGAGGCTGGCTTGCAGTTGTTCCTGGGTTTGCCGCATCAATGCGGTCAATTCGTTGTTCTGCTCGTTGGCGGCTTCGCGTATGTCTTTGACTTCCTCAGTGAGTTTTTCCTCGACTTCAGCAAACCAGCTCTCGACCTGATTGGAGAATTCATTCAACTCGCCCGAGCCCTGTTTCGAGTCCGCGATGCGGTCTTTACGTTCAGTCTTGATCTGCTCTGACAGCTTTTCAATTTCTCGCTTTGCAAAGGTGTCGAGTCGTTCTATTCGCCGTTCAAGATCTTTTCCGACGTTCTCTATGTTCTGACTAAGGCGTTTCTCGAGCGTGGTAAAGCGCTGCTCGTAGTCACGCATTTGTCCACCGAACAAGATATCCCGAATCTTGTCGACATTGGCATTCGCTTCATCCGTTGCGTCTGCTTTGTTTCCCTGACTGGCTTTTTTGGGCATTGTCAGTGCGCCTCTTGCTGTTGTTCGTTGACATCGGTTCTCTCAAGCCGATAGCCATGCTGGTAAATAGCCGATAATTTCCAGCCGTTCGCTTCATTTAACTGCATTTTCTTGCGCAAACGACTGATGTGAGTGTCGACCGTTCTGGTTGTAATTCCTGAGTTTTCGATGCCCCAGATTGCTTCCAGTATATGTGCGCGTGACACCACGCGCCCGGCGTTTCGGAAAAAAAAGGTCGCAAGGTCGAATTCGCGACTGGTCAGAGTGATGCTCTCGCCATTCAGGGCCGCTTGTTTTTTCTGTGTATCGAGCAGATACGGCTCCGCGTGCAATGACTCTTCCGGCGGCCGGCCGCCGCCTGCGCGGCGCAGCAACGCATTGACTCTCGCCAGTAATTCGCGCTGGCGCATTGGCTTCACCAGGTAGTCGTCAGCGCCGGTTTCCAGTGCCTGCACGACATTGCGTTCTTCGTTCTTGACGGTCGCAATCAGAACCGGCGTGAAGATTTTGAGTTCACCGCGCAAGCGCGCGAGCACATCCAGGCCGGACATGTCCGGCAGCATCCAATCCAGTATGTACAAATCGTAGCTGTCGCGTCGGACGTTGCGCAGGAAGTCGCTGCCATTGCCGAAGGCGGCGACGGTGTGCTCGGAGTGTTCGAGCCACAGGGTCAGAATAGCGACCTGGTCCGGGTCGTCCTCAAGTAGTGCGATACGCAATTTTCCCTCTCCGCCGCGTTCTCAATTAACGGCCAGACCCGGTTGTTCTGATTTTTCTGAAGACAGGCGGGTCTTGGCAGCACCGATGTTACCGGCATCTGTCGGGGGATAGAACGCTATTGAGGGGGTGGTGGTGGCGGCATCCCGGGCAAAAAGAGGTCATTGGGTGGCCTGAGGCCTGCTATATCAAGCGATGCTCAGTTCCCGGACAAATCGTTCCAGATCGTCAATCAGGCCGGAAATGGCCTGCCGATCCTGACGAATTGCCGCAGTTTCCAGGCCGGCACCGAGCTCCGAGATACGATCCAGGCCGTAGGCACTGCCCGAGCCATGCATGTTGTGGCCGGTCAGTTTGATTGTGTCGAAATCGTCATTCGCCACGGCGCGGCGCATCTCGATGAGGTCTTGCTGCCGATGGCTGAGGTAGCGGGCCATCAATTGCCGGGCGAACGGGTCGGCGATATCGACGGTGGTCATGGCTGACATACTCCCCGGCACACGGCCGTGCCGTTCGGCGTAGTTTTCCTGACTATGATCCATGGTTGCAATTGCCTCGCACAATGGCAGGTGGCGATCCGTCGCCGTGGATTGCATCGTACCCGGCTCTGAAGCCTGTCCAGTGCGTCCATTGTGTCGGTTCCTGCGCGCGGATCCGGATTAGTGACAGGGCCAACGGTATTGCAAGCAAAGCCTTCGGTTGTTGGCGCGTCAGGTAAGGTTCCGGAATTATTGGTTTAACTTCCGTTTGGCAGCTTCTGCCAGCTCGTTGGCTTTATCGCGGGCCGCTTGTTCAGCATCTTCGGCCGCTTCCATGGTCTGCTCAGCCAGCTCCGCGGCCTCATCACGTACATCGTCTGCTGCCGATGCAATGTCACTGGCAGCCGATTTCGCCATGTCCTGCGCAGCTTCGCCCATTTCGACACTCTTCTCTTTCACGGCTGCGGCGGCTTTTTCCATCTTCATGCTGGTTGCCGAGTCGTCGTTGTTCTTGCTGCAGGCAGTGGCGGTCAGGATCAGGGCCAAAACAGACAGCAGTTGTGTGGGAGCGCGCATAACGTTTCTCCGCTATCGGGCTGCGCTACCGGTAACGCGCTTTTCAGCGTACCGGCAACGCATCGGCGATTGCTCTAGTAGGTGATTGTTGCGGGCAGTGATTTGGCCTGTTCGATCCAGGACGAGATCACTTTTTCCGAAGGAACCTTGCGAACGAGGCGTTTGGCCTTGTTCACTTCTTCCATTTTAGCGGCAAGATTCTCAGCATTGCGGTGCTTCAGCTCTTTGACGGTATCAACGCCAGCGCCTTCCAGCAGTTCAGCGTACTGGCTTGCTACGCCTTTGATGCGAAACAGATCAGCCATGTTGACGCATTTCAGAATGAGCGACTCGCTAAGCTGGGTTTGTTCTGCGAGTTTCGCCCGGCCTTTCTTGTCGCTGCCTGCTTTCAGCAGTTTGTCGACGCTGCTCACGCCGTTCTTACGAAGAATCGCTCCCGTTTTGGGGCCGATGCCCTCGATGTCTTCGATTCTCTTTGCCATTTCTTGCTCCAATATATGTTTGGTATTGATACGCAGTCGTTGCTACGGCTGTGTGGACGGTTCTTCCTTCGAATTGCAGTCTAAGCCGATATCTTCGTGGCGCGCTTTTGTTGACAATATTTCACAAAGCGCCGGTCGGCGAACAGAGTGCTTAACGCAGGACGAACGTTACCTTCAGGTTGACGCGGTACTCATCAATCTTGCCGTTCTTGCAGGTGACCTTCATGTCCTGAACCCAGGCACCTTCGATATTTTCCAGCGTCTCGCTGGCGCGTTTGATGCCGTTCTCTATGGCATCTTCAAAACTCATTTTTGACGACGAAGTAAGCTCCGTGACGCGTGCTACTGACATTGCAATTCTCCTGTTTTCGGGTGTTTGGCGATTGCCATCGCAGTGAGTCGTGCGTGACCGCACATTATCGTGAAGCACAATAACAGGCGGTGCTGCTTCTGAATGTGAACATTGGTTACGCTACTCGGCTCGCGCCGATTTGCAATAAATGCATTGCAGATGGGCCGGGACAGGCCGCAATTGCTACGAATGCCACGTTCCTGGTGCCTGATGCTGCGCATCGGTGCTGGCGTTACTTGACGCGCAACAACAGCCGTTCAATGATTAGTCAATCGCAAAGCTGGCGGCGCGCTACCCGCGCTGACTCACAGTCGACGATTTTTCGGCCTGAAGCCCATGAATGAGCCAGAAAAGGAATACGCCTCGCCACCCTGTTCCTTGCAGGATTGGCAGACCGGTGAGCACACGTCCGTTGCGGCCGATATAGCGAGTTGGCGTGACAATGAGCGGAAACGCTTGCTGGCACAGCGCCGTGCTATGGATTCCGCCGCGCGGCTGAGCCACGATCAATCGATCATGGCGCATCTGGATCAATACCTGCTGGCGCTGATCGGCAGCGGCGAGCAGCCGCTCATTGCTGTCTATTGGCCGATTCGGGGGGAACCTGACCTGCGACGCTGGTATTCGCAGGCGGCCGGGCGGGGCTGGCGGCTGGCTTTGCCGGCAGTAGTCAGGCGCGATGCGGCGCTCAGCTTCCGTAGCTGGTGCCCTGGTGACGAACTGCGGCCGGATTTGCTGAATATTCCGGCGCCGGCCGCCTGCGACGAAGTGGAACCGGCCGTAATAATCACGCCGTTTGTCGGCTATGACCGCGGCGGTTACCGACTGGGCAATGGCGGCGGCTATTACGACCGCAGTTTGCCGGCCATGGCTCGCATGCCGCAGCTGATCGCCGTTGGCGATCATTTTGGCGCCTTACGCAGCATTTACCCGCAGCCGCACGATATACCCATGAATGCCGTCGTTACCGAGCAGGGTGTGGAGGAATTTGCCAGCCGTACCTAGTGCTGCCGATCGCATTGCCAGGGGGTGTAACAATTGTTCACTGCACATGGTCCGTAATCGGACTAGAGTCATCACCTGAAACAAACACAGCAAGGGGAAAGCTATGGGCTTGTTCGATTTCGCGAAAGATGTTGGCCGCCAGCTGTTCGATACGGACGCAGAGGCTGCCGACAACATCAAACAACACCTCGAAGTCAAAATGACCGGTATCAAAAATATAACGGTCGATTTCGACGATGGTGTGGCTACCGTGTGTGGCGATTGTGACAATCAGAAAACCCGAGAAATGGCGATTCTGATAGCCGGCAATGTCAAAGGCGTCGAAAAGGTCATCGCTGACGGGTTGACTGCGCCCGCGCCGAAACCGGAAGAGCCGGAATCAAAAGACGAGATTTACGAAATCAAGAGCGGTGACACGCTGGGCAAAATTGCCAAACAGTTTTACGGCAGCGCCGGAAAATACATGCGTATCTTCGAGGCAAACCGCGATGTAATTGAAAACCCGGACCGGATCTACCCCGGTCAGAAAATTCGCATTCCGTTGGACTGAACAACCGACTATCAGCTGGGGAAATACGATGGACTTATTGAAATTATTGTCGAGTGCCGGCGGTGACGCTGGTGTCGAGAAGCTGGCCGGGCAACTGGGCCTTTCCTCGACAGCCGATGCCCAGAAACTGATTGCGGCGCTGGGACCTGCGTTGCAGGGCGGCATGCAAAAGCAAGCCGCGTCCGCGGGTGGCCTGGCCAGTCTGCAGAAAGCGCTTGCCAATGGCGGCCACGAACGTTACCTGAAAAACCCCGAGCTGCTCGAAAAAGAAGAGACCCGCGAGGATGGTAATCGCATACTTGGCCACTTGTTCGGCAGCAAGGATGTCAGTCGCAACGTGGCGGCAAGCGCGGCGGAACAAACCGGCTTCGATACCGGTCTCATCAAGAAGGCATTGCCGCTGATCGCCGGCCTCGCCATGGGCGCGATGGGGCGGGCAACAGAAGAAAAGTCCGGCAACGGCGCAGGCGGGCTGGCCGCGTTGACGAGTCTTCTGGGTGGCGATGACAAAGGCAACCCTTTGGGTGACGTAATCGGACTTGCTCGCAAGTTCTTCTGATCCGTTTTCCCTGTTGCGGCGCCTTTGTTAGAGTGCCGGTATTGCTGGCGGCCGTGGTGGCCGCCAGACGCCGTTTTGGAGACAGGAAACGAGATGACAAGAAGGCTACTCGCAATCATGCTGGGCATCGCGCTCAGCCTGAGTGTCTCGAGCAAAGAACAGGTCGCAAAATATTCGGGTAGTGGTTCATTCACCACCGCCGAGTTCGAGGTGACGGCACCGTGGATACTGGACTGGCGTGTGAACAGCGAGTTCCAGGGGTCAATGGCGATCGAAATCTCGTTGGTTGACGGCGGTACCGGTTTTCACAAGGGACTGATTCTGCAGACCAAGCGTCCCGGCAACGGCGTCAGATTGTTTCGGGAAAGCGGCCGGTACCGGTTCAGAATCAGTTCAACCCTCGCGCGCTGGGATCTGAAGGTAGAAGAACTCACGCGCGAAGAGGCTGAACAGTACACGCCGCGCTGAGCCATTCGCTTGCCGCTCAATCAATCGTCATCTGACGAGGTCACCATGAACAAATCCGTTTGTCTTGCACTCGTTGCGATACTGGCGCTGAGCAGCACGCCGCTCGCCCTGGCCGACAGCAATACACTGCGGCCGGTGCATACCTACTCCATTGTTGCGCGCGATGCCGCGACCGGGGAACTCGGCGTGGCCGTGCAGTCGCACTGGTTTTCCGTCGGCTCCATTGTGTCCTGGGCACAGCCGGGCGTCGGTGCCGTAGCGACCCAGTCTTTCGTCGATCCGAATTACGGGCCGCTGGGCTTGCAGCTGATGAGCGCCGGAAAATCGGCAGAACAGGCGCTGATGGCATTGCTCGCAGCGGATGGCAACGCCGACGTTCGTCAGGTCGGCATGGTCGATGCCAACGGCGTGGTGGCGACCCACACCGGTGAGAAGGCCATTGATGCGCATTGCGATGCCGCCGGCGACGGCTACACCGTGCAGGCCAACCTGATGTGGAAACCGACGGTATGTGCGGCGATGCAGCGGGCCTATCTCGCATCGCAAGGCGATCTTGCCGAGCGCATGCTGGCGGCGCTGGAAGCGGCTCAGGCTGACGGCGGTGATATTCGCGGCCAGCAATCGGCTGCACTGCTGGTGGTCAGTGGTGATGCCTCGCAACCTGCCTGGGGTGGCCGGCTGTTCGACTTGCGCATAGAAGATCACCCCGAACCGCTGGTCGAGCTGCGCCGCCTGCTGGTGATGGCACGCGCCTACCGGTTGATGAACGAAGGCGATGAGTACATGGCCAACGGTGACAGTGAGCGGGCGACGGTGGCCTACCGCGCGGCGTCAGCGCTGGTGCCGGACAGTCACGAGATGATTTTCTGGCACGCCGCGACGCTGGCCGCTGACGGCAAAGTGGACGAATCCTTGCCCTTGTTCAGCGAAGCCTTCGCCATGTGGCCGCTGTGGCGCGAACTGGTGCAACGCTTGCCGGCGTCGGACTTGCTGCCCGATGATCCGGCCTTGATGCAGCGCATACTGGCCGTCGACTAGCTTCGGTACCGGACATGGCGCAGTTTTCCTGCACGACCACACGCTGCCTCATGCTTTCATAGGCTGCCGTTGCCAGTAGGTCAGTGAGCGCCACAGCCACTCCGCCGGTCCGAACCGATAGCGTGCCAGCCACCAGGGGCTGAGTAGCAGTTGCAGACCCAGCATGCCGGCAACAAACAGCATCTGCGCAGCGCGCGGAACGCTGCCATACAGGCCCAGCCCGTGGCCGTAGAAAATGGTGGTCATCACGATGGAGTGCATGAGGTAGTTGCTGAATGCCATGCGACCTACCGCCGCAAACCGTGCGCTTAAATTACGCAGCGCGCCTTTCTTAACGATGCCTATGACCAGACCGATATGGCCCAGCGCCACCAGGATGCTGCCGATGTAGTTCGCGATACCGCCGCGCTGCATCATGTACAGACCACTGAAGTCGTGCGCGTGCAAGTCCATGGCGCTGTATATCGACAGAGGCAGGCCAATGCCGTAGCCAATCAGCATCAGCCGCGTGTAAAAGCCGGGAGTTCGGCTGCCGGAAAACACACCGAGTTTCATCAGCGCCATGCCGATCAGCATGAGCGCGCCGATGCGCCATACCGCAAACCAGATCGTCATGTTGATTTGCATGGCCTGCAGAATCGGCGCCCGGTGCTTGACAGCATCTCCGTAAGTGCCGAGATAGGCATCCAGATCTTCCTGCAGCGTTTCGTCACTGGGTTCCAGGAAGGCACCGATTTCTGCCCATTCGTCGAGGCTGGCCTGCTGCTCTTCGCTGATCGTTTCGCCGGCTTGCTGCAGGGCCGTGATGTTCGCGGTCCGGCTTTGCAGGTCGGAAAGGTAGATGTAGCCACCGTGATTCAATAGCAGCGCGACCGGCAGCAACAGACAGGCGACGATTATCAGCGTACGAGCCTGCAACTTGCGCATCGGGTAGATGAGCATGCCCATCAATGCGTAGTGAAACAGGATGTCGCCAAACCAGATCAGGTAGCCATGGATCAGCCCGATCACCAGCAGCCAGAACATCCGACGGTAGTAAATGCGACCGAATTTCGCGTCGCGGGCCCTGGCCCGTTCCCACATGAGCACGATGCCTGCACCGAACAACATCGAGAAGATGGTCATGAATTTCTGGTCGGCGATGACGTGGGTCGCGAACCACGTGCCGATGTTGTACCACTCCATGCCACCCATCACGAGCGGATTGCTGTAGGCCGCGAAGGGCATCGCAAAGCCGTAGATGTTCATGATCAGGATACCGAGCACGGCGACGCCCCGCAGGGTATCGATCGTGCCGAAGCGTTCCGCCAGTGTGACGGGACCGGGAATCTGATCCGGGGTTGCCGGGATGGGTTGGGTGCTCATTGCCTTGCTCGCGTTATTATCTGGCGGAGTCGGAGCATAGCCGAACGGCCGCCACAGACTGACCGGTCCGGCGCGGTTATTTCATCGGCTGGGTGCAAAAGCCGCTGGTCGCCTGCAAGGCCCATCCGCGATGATCGGGGCTGGGTCAGGGCAGTTCGATATACACGCGGCGGTTTCGACTACCCTTTTTCTCCACTTTGCTGACGACTATCGCGCCTACCTCGCCGGTTGATCGCAGGTGAGTGCCACCGCACGGTTGCAAGTCGATACCCTCGATCTCCAGCAAGCGGATCTTGCCGGCGCCTTTGGGCGGTTGTACTGACATGGTTCGCACGAGCTCGGGTTGCGCGGCAAGTTCTTCATCAGTGATC
The DNA here is from genome assembly GCF_001677435.1 of Woeseia oceani. Lineage (GTDB taxonomy): Bacteria > Pseudomonadota > Gammaproteobacteria > Steroidobacterales > Woeseiaceae > Woeseia > Woeseia oceani. Next base: position 3,502,371 of record NZ_CP016268.1, on the reverse strand, counting down.
CAGCGCGAAGTGACGGGCGTGTCGGCATCCACCAGAGCCTGCAGTTTGGCGGTGACAGCGTCTTTGTCGACAGTGTCCTGCATGTCAAAGTCGAGTCGGCTGCGATCCGCGGCGATATTGCCGCCGGTCACCCCGTACTGGAGTACCGTTCCCAGCAGGTGCAGTGCCGTGTGCATGCGCATATGGCGGTAGCGGCGATCCCAGTCCACGATCGCTTTTATTCCTATGCCGGCCGGCGGTGCATCCGCTTCGCTCTCAAGGATATGCCGAATGGCACCGCGGTCGCCGTAACGGGTGTCGACCACGGTGGCTTCGCCGCCGTCCCAGCGCAAGATGCCGGTATCCCCGGGTTGCCCGCCGCCCATGGCATAGAACACCGTTCGATCAAGTATGACCGCGTTACCTTCGACATCCAGCACCGTGGCTTCGCAGTCGCGAAGATAGGCGTCGTCACGAAACAAGGTTTCCGTCATGCTCATTTCAGGTTTCCTGTGCGCAGTGAGTGTCCAAAACAATTTACTCTGTCGAAGCAGGAGAGGGCAACGCCGGCAGCTGACAGCGGCCACGCATCCTGACATCATCCGCGGCCATGACTGCTGCACTGCAATTGCGCCACTCGCTGCATGCCTGCCCCGATCTGTCGGGTTCCGAGCATGCGACAGCCGCGCGCATCCGTGATTTTTTCGCGCCACTCTGGCCGGACGCCGTGTTCAGCGGGCTGGGCGGCAGCGGTGTCGCTTTCGTATTCGACTCCGGGGTGGCGGGTGACACGCTCATGTTGCGCTGTGAGCTGGACGCTTTGCCGGTGCAGGAGTCGGCCGATCTGCCGTGGCATTCAACCCGCATGGGCGTATCCCACAAGTGCGGCCACGACGGTCACATGGCCATTCTGGCGATGGTTGGCGAGCGGCTTGCCCGACAACGGCCGGCAAGGGGGCGGGTTGTACTGCTATACCAGCCAGCGGAGGAAACCGGAGTCGGCGCGCAGCAGGTCACAGCTGATCCGCAATTTTTCAGGATTCGCCCCGATCTGGTTTTCGGTCTGCACAACGTGCCGGGTTTTCCAGCAGGCCAGATCATCGTGCGTGAAGGAACGTTTTCCTGCGCCTCGCGAGGCATGCGGGTGCGCCTGACGGGCAAGGCCGCGCACGCGGCCCAACCGGAAACCGGCAGCAGTCCGGCAGCCGCAGTGGCCCGTATCCTCGACGCCAGCGACAACGTGGCAGCCGCGCTCGCCGCGGATGAGCTGGTTCTTGCGACGGTGGTCGGGGTGAGCATGGGCGGCCCGAACTTCGGGATGGCGCCCGCTGCGGCGGAAGTCTGCGTGACGCTACGCGCGGAAACCGATGCGACGATGCGTCGCCTGGTGCAACATTTCGAAACCCTTGTGCGGCATGAGGCCGGGCGTTGCGGCCTGCAGTTCGACATTGACTACCAGGACGTGTTTGATGCGACGGTGAATTCACCGGCGGCCGTGGATATTGTCAGGCAGGCATCCGTTGGAATGTCGCTGGCTGAAATAGCCGAACCGTTTCGCTGGTCGGAAGACTTCGGCCGGTTTACCCAGTTGGGTGCTGGCGCTTTCTTCGGTCTCGGCGCCGGCGAAACGGTGCCGGCATTGCACAATGACGATTACGATTTCCCCGATGCTCTGCTACAGCAAGGTGCGCACGTGTTCCTGAAAATTATCGATATATGCCTCGGCAGCAACAATCATGACTGAGTCTGTGCGGCGCGACGGACGGCCGTTCATAAAAATGCACGGCCTGCGCAATCATTTCGTGATCGTGGACGTGCGTAACGATGCCTGGTCGCCGGCTGTCGAGGAGATTGTTCGAATTTGCGATGTGCAAACCGGGGTTGGCGCGGACCAGCTCATACTTATTGAGCAGGCAGATTCCGCGCTGGCATTCATGCGCATTCTGAACACTGACGGGCGGGAAGCGGAAGCCTGCGGCAACGCGACTCGCTGTGTGGCGTGGTTGCTTCTTGAGGAGACGGGCAGCGACAGCGTGCTGCTCGAAACGCGGGCCGGCGTGTTGCGTTGTGACCGGGCCGGAGATCAACAGGTGCGTTGCGAGATGGGCAAGGTGAGCATGGATTGGCAACGGATCCCGCTCGCTGCGGCTGAAGACACCCTGCATCTCGGCATAGGCGCGGGCGAGTTGCAGGACCCGGCCGCTGTCAATGTGGGCAATCCACACGCGGTATTCTTTGTTGACGATCTGGATGCCATCGACATCAGAACGCTGGGACCGGTGATACAGCAGAATCCGGTGTTTCCGCAGCAGGCAAATGTTGGTATTGCGCAGTTGCTGAATAACGACCGAATCCGCCTCGTCGTTTTCGAGCGTGGCGCCGGGCTGACCATGGCATGTGGCAGCGGCGCTTGTGCGGCCGTGTTCGCAGCGCGAGCGCGCGGCTTGACCACGGCGGCGCAAGTCACTGTGAGCCTGCCAGGGGGCGATGTGCAGATCGAAATTCGCGATGACGATGTAGCTGTGATGACAGGGCCGGTGGCATTCAGTTTTGCCGGGATGTTATACGAGCCGTGATTTTTGTAGTGAGTTGCCGCTGAATCGCAACAGCAATCCAACGAGGTGTGCCAGTGACCAGACCATTGAAACTGATCTTTGTTTTTGCAGTTCTGAGTGTCGCAGCCTGCAGCACCGGAACAGGAGGGAGTAACTTGGCGGCGGATGTGGACAATCTGTTCAGTCGCTATCAGGGCGACGACGTGCCGGGTGCGGCAGTCATGGTTATACGTGACGGTGATGTGGTGCTGGAACGGACCTACGGCATGGCAAACCTTGAAGACGGCATTGCCATTGCACCGACGAGCAACTTTCGTTTGGCATCCATCACCAAGCAGTTCACGGCCAGCAGCATCATGCTGCTGGTCGAGCAGGGCAAGCTGAGTCTTGATGACACATTGTCGGACTCATTCGATGAGTTTCCTGCCTACGGCCGCGAAATTACCCTGCGTCATTTGCTGCAGCACAACTCGGGTCTGATCGACTACGAGGGCATGATTCCCGACGATTATGCAGGACAGGTATCTGACCGCGATGCCTTGCGCATGATGTACGACGTCAGCGAAACCTATTTCCCGCCGGGTAGCGAGTACCGCTACAGCAATACTGGGTACGCGGTGTTGGCGATGCTGATCGAAGATATTACGGGAATGCCATTCGCCCGGTTCCTCCAAGAACACATATTTGAACCGCTGGGTATGGACAACACGGTCGCGTACCAGCGCGGTGTGTCAACCGTGGCCAATCGCGCCTACGGTTACACCGTCGACAACGGCAAAGTCAGCTTCTCCGATCAAAGCACAACAAGTGCCGTGCTGGGCGATGGTGGTATTTACACGTCACTGCGTGACTACTACAAGTGGGATCAGGCACTGTACACGGAGCGGATCCTGTCCCAAAAATCGTTGCGGCAAATGTGGACCGGAAATTTTGGCGACTACGGGCTCGGGTGGCGGGTTGATCGCAAGAACGGGCACCGCCGACTGCACCACGATGGCAGTACCAGTGGTTTTCGCAACTACGTCATTCGCTATCCTGACCACAGAATGACCGTACTGGTTCTCACCAACCGGCGCGGTCCGGATGTCAAACCACTTGCTGAGGCCGTGGCCGAACTCTACCTGCCATAAAAAAACCGGCGATCAAAAGGCGATCGCCGGCATTGCCCAAACGGTCTCGATCCAACTTCGAGCCCGATCTGACGCGTGAATTGAGTCCGGTGTAATCCGGGGGGGCGGAACTCAATGTCTACGGCAACGAGTCTATCGGTGAATTCCTGCGGTCCGGCCAAATGCAACAATCGTTAACAAACGCCAGACCCTGACTGAACTGCTGAACCGGAAACGGCCGATTGCCGTTTGGCGACGGCCGGTCTGCTGTTTGCGGGTTCGATCAAATGCCGGTTCCGAGTTTCCTGAGCATATACAGCGGCGCGTAGTTGCTGTCTGTAGGCAGGCCGTTTTTTGCCGCATGACTGGACTGCCAGCAGTGTAAGTTTGCCGAAAGGACCGTCGAACCCTGCACTGTAGTAGCCCTCGTCCTGCAGTGCTTTCTGCAAAGCTCTGGCAGTTGCCGGAGTTCCCCGGACGCGCTACTCAATCGTCTTGTAGGTTGCCGGTATCTCGACCGGGCACATCAGCTCGCCCGTGACGGTCGTCGTTTGGGCGAGAAAATTCGGGACAGAAAGGCGCAACAGGACGCAATGCCACAATGGCGGATTCCGTAGCGTTCAGTGGCAGTTGGCCTAAGCGATCGACCACGGGTCAGCACGACCTGCAGTGACGAATCTCCCGGTGGCAGCGCTTGTACTGTTTCGCAGCAAGTTGCGACCGTGAAAACGGCTCAGGCAAACAGGCCAAGCAGAAAAAAGCCGACTGCCGAAATGGCGGCGGCGAGCAGCGCATACGGCAATTGAGTCCGCACATGGTCGATGTGATCGGTGGCGGAGGCCATGGAGGCGACGACCGTTGTGTCGCTGATTGGTGATGCATGGTCACCGAAGATAGCACCCGAAATCGCCGCGCCCAGCATCAGCGGAACGGGTAATCCCAGTGTGGTGGCGATGGGGATGGCGATCGGAATCATGATGGCAAACGTGCCCCAGCTCGAGCCTACCGAAAACGCGATGAACGCCGAGGTGAGGAACACCAGCGGTGCGAGCATCGGCTCCGGGACAGTCGCGCCGACCACACCGGCAACGTACGGCCCGGTGCCCAGCAGCTTGGCGACGTCGCCGAGCGCCAGTGCGAGCAACAGTATGGTCGCTATTGGCAACAGCGCACCGGCGCCTTTCATGAACACGCGCATGAGTTCATTGATCGTGGTCTGACCGCGCGCCAGCATCAGTACCCAGCTGACCAAAATGGCGAAACTGATGGCCCACAGAATGGATTCTGAACCGGAGCCTTCAATGATGCTGCCGTTGCCAGTGATATAGAGGCCAATTGGCATCATCAGAATCATGGCGAGTATGGGCAGCATCATGAGGTAGGCAGGCGGTGGCGGTTCGCCTTCGTGCCCGGCGTCCTGTTCGGCCGATACGTCTACCATTGGAGTCGCGCCGGGCCACAGGAATTCGCCGCGTGCGGTGCGTTCTTCAGCCGCTTTCATCGGCCCGATATTGATGTTCTTCCAGATAACGACCGCGGACAAGATGATGGCCGTGATCGCGTACAAGTTGTACGGAATTGAGGAGATGAAGACTGGCAGCGGGTCTTCAATGCCGGTGGCGGCAACCAGTCCAATGATGACTGCGCCCCAGGCATTGAGCGGAATCATGACGCACACCGGTGCTGAGGTTGCATCAATAAGGTAGGCCAGCTTCTCGCGGGAAATCCGGTAGCGATCAAACAGCGGGCGGCTGACTGCACCGGCGACCAGCAAAGTGATATTTGATTCGATGAAAATAACGATGCCGGTCAACCAGGCCAGTACCTGTGCGCGAACACGGTTGTGCACAAAGCGCCGCGACTCCAGGAAATGCACGAAGCCGCGAACGCCGCCCGATTCTTCAATGGTTGCGATCAGCGAGCCGATGAGCAGCGTGAACACCAGTACCCGGGTGTCGCCCGGATCGGTGAAGACGTTCATGACGCCATCCAGTCCGGCGGTCACGCCAAGCAATGGGTTGAATCCATTCAGGATGAGAAAGCCCATCCAGATGCCGGCGAACAATGACAGTATGACCTGCTTGCTCCAGATGGCGAGCGCGATAGCAAGCAGCGGTGGAAGTACGGAAAGCCAGCCGGGATCAGTCATGGAGTAAACTGTCTGCCTTGTTATTGGTGTCGATCAACTCTAACGGTTTGTCCGCATTCTTGCGAATTACAAACGGTGCGCGGTGTTGAAGCCATCCAGAAACGCAGAGAGGTTGGCGCCCAAAGACTCGGACAGGTAGCCGCCTTCCTGCACCAGTACCGTTGGCAGGGCACAGCGTCCGATTGCCTGACCGATCCGGCCAAAGCCGGGCGTGGTAATTGCGAGACCCTCGAAGGGGTCTGCCTCGTGGGCGTCCAGGCCGAGCGCGATGATCAGCGCGCCGGGATCGAACGCTGCAATTCGTGCCAGTGCGCCGTCGAGCGCGCGCAGGTAGTCGTCATCGGCGGTACGGCGTGCCAGCGGGATATTCAGGTTGTAGCCGAGACCGGCACCTTCACCGCGTTCGTCACGATGACCCCAGAAGAACGGATAGAAGCGTACCGGGTCCGCGTGCAGCGAAACGGTCAGCACGTCATCGCGACCGTAAAAAACGCTTTGCGTGCCATTGCCGTGATGCACGTCAATGTCGAGTATGGCCACCCGCATGTGTTGCATCAGCAGCGCTTCGGCGGCGATTGCCGCATTGCTTAGATAACAAAATCCGCCGGCAATCTCGCGGCTCGCGTGGTGCCCTGGCGGCCGGCACAGCGCGTAACTCGCAGCGGCGCCTTCGACCACCAGCATTGCAGCGTGGGCCGCGCTGTGGGCACTCCAGCAAACACTTTCCCAAGTGTTGGCCGTGATCGGCGCGGAGGTGTCGTAGTGGTGCCAGCCAACCTGACCGACGGCGGAGAGCGGATAGCCACCGTCACGCCGGTCCGGATGTATGTTCGGCGTGACCTCGGCAGCAGCGCCTTCGATGCGCGACCAGCGGGTATGTATGTTCTGCAAATAGTGCAGGTATTCGGGCGAGTGCACCTGGGCGATGAACTGCAGCCCGTAATCGTCAGGTTTCTCCAGCTTCAGACCAGATTGCTTGGCCGCTGACAACAGTCGCATTGCCCGTTCCGGTACTTCCGGATTCGGCTGCGGTGCGCCGGAAGACAGAAACGATTTCGGGTCGTGTTTTTTTTGCGCATCCGCAAAAACAACTTTCATTGTATGTGTTCCTTAAGTGTGACGAACGCCAGCCAACGCGGCGAAAGCCTGGTCCGAAATCTGATAAATATCTTCGTCGACACGCGCGACGAAGCCGAGATGTTTGTAGAAGTCCTGCGCACCGGTATTGTCGGTGTCGACCGATAATCGCAGGTGCGTCGCGCCATCGGCACGCGCATGTGTGGCCGTTTCAGCCAGCAAGCGGCGACCAAGTCCTGTGCCGCGCATGCTGTCGTCAACGTACAGGTCTTGCAGGTACGCGCCCAACTCACCCCGCCAGCTGGAAAAATTATAGAACCACAATGACAGACCAACCGCGTCGCCCGATGCTTCGGCCAACAGCACATTGAACGCAGGCGTCGTGCCAAAACCGTAGCGCGCAAAGTCCGCTTCGGTGCTGGTCATCTTGCTGCGTTGTCCGGTTGCTTGTGCGAGCCGAGCGATGAGCAGCGCTATGGTTCCCGCGTCATTCTTATTTGCTCTGCGAATGATGATATTGGCGTCGCCCATGACGCTCCCTGGCGCAATTGTGTGAGACGGTGATCGAATCGCACAGGGTAAGTCAGTCCAGCGGCGCTGTCATCACGATGGTGGGGCCGATCAGTTCGTGCAGGTGTTCAGCTATGTGCGCGGGCATGGACTCTGGCACGGTTCCCTGGCCAATGTAGTGAATTTCGTTGCCGACGATCGCCCCGGTCGTTGCTGTTACGTTTTCGTTGGCGAATTCAATCGTCCTGGCGCTGGTAATCCGGCTTAGTGAGGGATCCAGTGCAAAGCGCATCAATCGCCACGGCCGTGCACCGTGCTGTACGGCAACCAGATCGCCTTCGTACAGGTACATACCGTCGATGCCGTACAGCGGTACGTTGTCCGGTGCCTGCAGGAAGGTCGTCTGACCGTCGCTGATGCGTATTGCAGCGACGCCGGCCGGGTAGGAGGATGTGATCAGTGTCTTGCCATCCGGGGTAACGACGATACCGTTGCTGCCAAATACCGGTTCACTGGTCTCCAGAATTTCGAGACCGTCGCCTGCCGCGGGCACATAGCCGAGCACATCACCGCTGAGATAGATGTCACCGTTGGGCGCAAGCGTGACATCGTTAAAGCCGAAGCCAACGTCGTCGCGGGTGTAAGCGTGCTGCAGTTCACCGCTGTCCAATGCGTAGGCAAACACGCCGCTGACCACCGGCATATCGCTTGCGACACCGTCCAGCAATGTCGTTCGGGTACCAATGACCCAGAGCAGATTGCGGGCTGTATCAACGGTCATGCCGATTGCCGACAGTGGTCCGTCTTTTGCGACAGTCGCAAAAAGCGTGTGCTGTCCGCTGCTTGCAGCCGCGAAAACTTCGCCGTTGCGCATGCTGCCGAAGAAAAATCGCTTGCTGGCGGGGTCCCAGGCGATGCCCTCGGGTAACAAGTCGAGCCGAGATACCGTGAATGTATGCCGACTGTTGCTGATGGGCCGGGTATTGACCGCGGTGCGCGCAAGCAGCTGTTGGAAACGCGGATTGTCCGCAAGGCTGGCGAGATCCGGGTCGTCGGCCATATTGAAATCCACCCGCGCTTCGGTGAGCCAGGTGAGCATTGCCAGTGCCTGCTCCGTTTGGCCTGTGAGTGCGTAGCCGCAAGCGAGGTTGTAACGCGTGTACAGACTGTCCGGGTTCAGTTTGTGCGCGGTTTCGAGTTCCGCTGTGTATTTCCTGAAGTCGCCGGCTTCGTAAGCGGCGCTGGCTGCGCGCAAATGCTGCTGAGATTCGGCAACACCGGATTGCGCGAAGCTGCTGCAGGACAGCAGAAGGGCGGCAACAATTGTGGAGAATTTCGCGGCAGGGTATCGACAATGGACGGACATCGCAGGCGCTCCGGCGGCTTTATCGTATGTTCGTCCCGACCACGAACGAATAGTTCCGGCCGATACCGAATCAAATTTCATAAGGCATTGACGAATCACCGGTTCAGGAGATTGTGCGATACCGCTGGCTATTGCTACTCTTGCGCGTTCAGTAATCTGACATACACTCCCTGGAGATCCGCAATGCCCCGTAAACTCGTAGCTGCAATCCTGACCGTCACTATTGCCAGTGCGTTTTCCTTTACTGCCAGCGCAGAAACATCGGCAGAAGATGCGTTCAAGTACCGAACGTCATTGATGACCGTGTTGCGCGGACATATTGGCGCAGCTTCCATGATCGTACGTGGTCTTGTTGAAGACGACGGTCACCTGATCGAACATGCAGAAGGTCTTGCGAATGGCATGGCGGAATTGCACCGCGTGTTTCAGGAAGGTTCAAAGGTCGGCGACAGTGAAGCACTGCCGGCAATCTGGGCGCAGCCGGAAAAATTTGCTGCAGCACTGGACGCCGCTGAAAAGGCCAGTGAAAACTTCGTCAGCGTAGTGGCCGATGGCGGCGATGTTGGCTCGGCATTCCGTGATCTTGGCAAGACTTGCAGCGGCTGCCACGACGATTTCCGCGTAGCTCACTAACAAAGGGCCGATACTGTTGGTGATACCAGGGTTGAGCGCGACCGCCCGCGCGATCGTCTTGTTATCCGCCGTGCTGCCATTATGGGCAGTCGCAGAGGATGACAGTCTGTCGCGCGGGGAATACCTCGTTCATGCCGGCGGCTGTATCACCTGTCACACCAGTGACAGTGATGATGCGCCACCTCTGGCTGGCGGTCGCGCGCTGGTATCGCCCTTCGGCACCTTTTATTCGCCGAATATAACGCCACACAAGGAAACCGGCATCGGCCGCTGGTCCGATGACGATTTCGTTCAGGCCGTTCACGATGGATTGAATCCTGACGGCGCGAGTTACTTCCCTGCGTTCCCGTACCCTTCCTATACCGGCATGAGCCGTGCCGATGTACTCGACATCAAGGCGTATTTGTTCAGCCTGCCGCCGGTAGAACAGGCCAACCGGGACCACGACCTGCCGTTCTACATGTCGACCCGGCTGGCGGCCAAAGTCTGGCGCAGCCTTTATTTTGAATCGCAACGCTTCGAAAACGATTCGGCACAGAGCGCCGAGTGGAACCGCGGCGCATACCTGGTACGGCATCTCGGGCATTGCGGTGAATGTCATACGCCGCGCAAGGCGCTGGGTGCGGTCAATAACGATCGCGAACTGGCCGGCAACCCGGACGGCAGCGATGGCGAGCGCATCCCCAATATCACACCGCACAAAGACGATGGTATCGGTGGCTGGTCACGCAGCGATATCGAGTATTTTCTGGACACGGGCATGTTGCCCGATGGCGATTTCAGCGGCAGCTCCATGGGCGCCGTTATCGATGACAATACAAGTAAACTGACTCGCGAAGATCGCCTGGCTATTGCGACTTACCTGCAGTCACTGCCGGCGCTCGCCGACCAAGACTGACCAGGAGTACCGTGGCAAACGGCTGATCGCCGTTGCGCTGGCGGCCTGTGTTGCGGCCTGTTCCTGCGGCGAGCAAAAAGAACGCAACGAAACGGCAATTGATGCCGTACTTGGCGAAGATCCCACCCGTAGCGTCCGGGCCCCTGGTCGCCTATATCAATATCGACATGCCGTACCGCGGTTTTCCCGGTTGCCGTCCGGCAACCGCTCCCTGCTATTCTCAGTACGCGACGGCGCCGCCGTCTTCGGCGCGACTGTCGGCACCGCCGTACAGAATGCCGGTTTCCGGATCACGGTAGACCCCCATCGCACTGCCGATACCCCGCACTTCGCGAATCGTGTGACCAAATGATTCGTACAACTTGCGGGTATCCGGCGAAATCCCGCTGCGTTCGAAGACAGTCATGTCGGGTAGCCACTGGTGATGTATGCGCGGTGCTTCGATGGCTTCCGCGATGTTCATGCCGTGGTCGATCACGTTGAGTACCGTTTGCATCGAGGTATTGATAATGGTTTTGCCGCCGGGACTGCCGGTCGCAAACAATGGCACGCCATCTTTCGCAACTATCGTCGGCGTCATGCTGGACAGCATGCGTTTTTCCGGCCGTATGCGGTTGGCTGCCGTGCCGATGCGGCCGCGTTCGTCGGTGATGCCGGGCTGGGCGTTGAAGTCGCCCATTTCGTTATTCAGCAAGAAGCCGGCACCTTCCACGACGATGTGCGAGCCGTAGCCCCACTCCAGCGTATAGGTCAGGGACACCATGTTGCCGTCCTTGTCTACGACGGAAAAATGGGTGGTCTCATTCGATTCGTACGCCTGCGCGAACAGAGCCGGGTCACTGGCCGATGCCGATGTCAGGCTGATGCTGCCGCGTAAATCGGCCGCATGCTCTTTGGAGGTGAGTCGCTCGATGGGCATGTCTTCATTGAAGTCCGGGTCGCCCAGGTAGTTCGCACGATCGGCATACGCCCGCCGCATGGCTTCAGTCAGGATGTGCAGGTATTGCGCCGAGTTGTGTCCCATGCCGGCCAGATCGAAACCTTCCAGGATATTCAGCATTTCGACCATCGTGACACCACCCGAACTGGGCGGTGGCATGCTGACAATCTCGTAGCCGCGGTAGTTGCCTGTGATTGGTGCACGTTCCACCGCTTCATATTTCGCGAGATCTTCAAGCGTGATCAGTCCGCCGTTCGCTGCCATGTGATCGGCAATAAGCGTGGCGGTGCGACCTTTGTAAAAGCCGTCGGCACCTTCCCGTTCGATGCGTTTCAGCGTTTTTGCCAGGTCCGGTTGCTTCCATATGTCGCCAGGCTGGTAGAACGAGCCGTCGCGCTTCAGGAATACCTTGGCCGAACTCGGGTAACGGTCCCAGCGTGACTTCCGGCCCTTGAAGGAGTCATGCAGTTGCCAGCTGATGGGAATGCCCTCACGCGCAAGTTTGACGGCCGGAGCGACCAGATCGCGCCATGGCTTCGTGCCGAGGCGCTGATGCGCCAGTTCCAGTCCGGCAACCGTGCCCGGTACGCCCACGGCAAGGATGCTGTCGTGATTGATGTTGTCCTGAATTTCGCCGTTCTCGTCGAGGTACATGTCTTCGCTGGCAGCGAGCGGTGCTTTCTCGCGAAAGTCGAACGTCGTCGTCGTGCCATCAGCGCCGTGGTACACGAGGAAGCCACCGCCACCGATATTGCCGGCCGTAGGCCACGTGACGGCCATGGCGAAGGCCGTGGCAATTGCCGCATCAACGGCATTGCCGCCGTCGCGTAATACCTGCACACCGACTTCGGAGGCGTGTGCGGATGAACTGGCAACGATGCCGTTCATGCCACGCGCGGGAGCTCGTCCTGCCGCGTCAACGATGCTGGCATGAGCGATTAAGACGACAGCAGCCGCTGTGGCCAATAGATTACGAAGTTCCGAAAACTGCATTGCGTCCCCCAGTTCGGTCATTACCAGGACAGGTAGTCAGGAATTGCCTGTTGAGCGCCGCATTCTACACAGTACGAATCCACCTCACAGCCGGCAAAAGGTTTGTCGGGAAACTTGTTATTCGTGCTGTCTGCCGGGTTCGGCCCGGCGCGGGCAGGACCCTTCAGCTTGTTGCTGTGTGCCACCACACGCGGTGTTCGCCGCGCGAGTGACAGGGCGCCGGCTGGCTCAAGACCCTGCGAGTCCGGCTGCATAGTATAGTCATGCCATGAATGAACCCGGAATGGCCTCGCTGCTACCCGTCATCGTCACATTGCTGATCGCGTTGACTTTGCGCAATGTCCTGGTCGGTTTGTTTGCCGGTGTTACTTGCGGTGCATTGATGACCAGTGACGCCAGTTTGCTGGGTTTTGTGCCGTCAATGGTCAAGGAGCGGCTGGTTCCGGAAGTGGCGGACAGCTACAACGCGAGCGTGCTGGTGCTGCTCGCCTTCATTGGTGGCTTCGTCAAACTGATTGAACGTTCCGGCGGCGGCGCCGCGTTCGCCCGCAGCGCGGCGCGCTGGGTAGTCAATCGAACCCGCACCCAGCTTGCGGCGTGGTTTGGCGGTGTCGTGATTTTCTTCTCGGACCTCGGCACACCGCTGATCATCGGTCCCGTGTTTCAGCCCCTGGCAGACCGCATGAATATCTCGCGCCAGAAGCTGGCGTTCATACTCGATTCCACCTCCTCACCAGTGGCAATTCTCGTGCCGTTCATTGGTTGGGGGGTCTTCATCATGAGCGTCATAGCCGATGCCTTTGCCGCCAATGGCATCGCCGATTCCGAATGGTCTGCATTTATCGCGGCGATTCCCTACCAGGTGTACGCCTGGCTGGCGATCGCGCTGGCGCCGGTGCTCGCCATACTGGATTTCGATTTCGGCCCCATGCGTCGCGCGCAGAGTTCTGCCGAGCCAGCGGCACACGCACCGCAGGTCGCAGATGACCCGCGTGCTAAACCGGTGCTGGTCTGGTTGCCGTTGCTGGTACTGGGAGTGGTGTTGTTTGCCGTTCTCCTGCAACTGGGCTTTCCGCAGCAACAGGTCGCCGGCAGCGATTTTCGCGCGGCATTGTCAGCGGCGTATTTCTTCGCCGCACTCATGCTGTTTGCGTTGCTGTTGGTCAGTGGTGTGCAGACCGCCGCAACGGCGTTCGCCAACTACGCCACCGGCATGAGCGGCATGATGTCCATCGCTGCGACACTGGTGCTTGCGTGGGCATTGGGTGACATCAGTGCCGATCTCGGCACCGGTAGCTACGTTGCGGCGCTGGCGCGCGACGGTGTGACCAGCGGTTACCTGGCGGTGGTCGTTTTCATTCTTGCGGCTGTAATTTCTTTCGCTACCGGATCCTCCTGGGGGACGATAGTCATCATGATGCCGTTGGCTATTCCGTCTGCTTTGGCGGTTGATGCCGCCTTGCCGGTCGTGATCGGTGCAGTGTTGTCCGGCGGGCTGTTCGGCGATCATTCTTCGCCGGTTTCGGAAACGACCATATTGTCGTCAACCGGTGCCGGCACAACACCGCTGGAACATTTCAGAACGCAAATGCCGTACGCCGTCGTGAACGGCGGTATTTCGATAGTGGCATTCGTCATCGCGGGTCATCTGGCCACAAGCTGGATTGCGGCGGCCGCCGTTGGCGTACAGATATCGTTAATGCTTGTGCTGCGGCGCTTTCTGGCAATGCCTGAGGCCGTTCGATAGAGTAAGTGCGAACCAAAACAAGCAACAGTCGAGGGTGGGGCAACCATGAACAGACGAACCTTTTTCGAAATGCTGGGCACCGCTTCCGTGGCACTCGGGCTGTCGACGACCAGCGCAGAGGCAAAGACCCGCAAAGTCGACGACAGGCTTCGGGAGCTGGGTATCGAGCTGGAAACCCCGTCAACGCCAGCGGCGGTATACGTGCCTTACCGGATCAGCGGCCAGCAGGTCTTCATTGCGGGGCAGATTCCGCCCGCCAATGCGGCAACGCCAACCTTCGGCAAACTCGGTTCAGATCTCACTGTCGATGAAGGCTATGCCGCGGCTCGTCTCGTTGGGCTGCGGATACTCGCGCAACTGAAATCGGCTTGTGGCGGTGACCTCGACAGGGTAGTGCAATGCGTCCAGCTGCGTGGGTTCGTGAATTGCACTGCCGACTTCAGCGAACAGTCGACCGTCATCAACGGCGCTTCCGAATTATTGCGCGATGTCTTTGGTGAGCAAGGTCTCGCGGCACGCGCGGCGCTCGGAACCAACTCTTTGCCGCTGAATGCGGCTGTCGAGATCGAATCCGTGTTTGAAATAAGGCGTTGATCGCAATCGCCTGAAAGCAGATACCCGAGGTTACACATGAAGCGTCTGTTCGCATTGCTCGTTTTTATTCCCTTGCTGGCCTGTGCCGAAGAGGAACTGCCGTTCGAGGTCACGGCGGTAAAAAGCTTTTCGCGCCCCTGGGCAATGGTCTTCCTGCCCGACGGACGCTTGCTGATTACGGAGCAGGCTGGCCGGTTGCTGCTGGTGTCACCGGATGACGGGACAACGATCGCCGTCGACGGCGTGCCGGAGGTCGATTTCGGCGGTCAGGGCGGGCTCGGCGATATCGCCCTGCATCCCGATTTTGCGCACAATCATGTTGTGTACCTGAGTTACGCGGAGTCCGGCAGCGGCAATACCCGCGGTGCCGCTGTGGCACGTGCAGAGCTCGACCTGAGTGCGAAGCCTGCGCTGGCCAACGTGGAGGTTATCTGGCGCCAGGTCCCCAAGGTCAGTGGACGCGGTCACTACGGTCACCGCTTGCTGTTTTCAGCCGACGGCTATTTGTTTGTATCCTCGGGTGACCGGCAGAAATTCACCCCGGCACAGGACATGGCCGCCAACCTCGGCAAAATTCTGCGGCTTAACGACGACGGCAGTGTGCCCTCGGACAATCCGTACGTTGACCAGGGCGGAGTTACCGCGCAGATCTGGTCACTGGGCCATCGCAACCCGCTGGGTTTGGCATTTGACGCGCAAGGCCGCTTGTGGAATCACGAAATGGGACCCAGAGGCGGTGATGAACTCAACCTCGTCGTGCGGGGGCAAAACTATGGTTACCCGGTTGTTTCCAACGGCGACCACTACAGCGGCGAGGATATCCCGGACCACGAAACCCGCCCTGAATTTGCCGAACCTGCCACCTGGTGGACGCCCGTCATCTCGCCGTCCGGTTTCATGATTTACCGCGGTGACCTGTTTCCCGAGTGGCGCGGTGACGGCTTTATCAGCGGTCTCTCATCCCAGTCCCTGGTGCGCATCGCCTTTAACGGTGACTCTGCGAGCGAGGCAGAACGCTTTGCTATGAATGCGCGCATGCGGGCCGTCGTGGAAGGTCCGGACGGTGCAATCTGGATGCTGGAAGACGGCGGTCGCGGTCGCTTGTTGAAGCTCACTCCGGCTAACTGAGGAAGGACTGTTTGAACAACGTACTGATTACCGGGACGAACCGCGGTATAGGGCTGGAACTCGCAAGGCAGTATCAGGCACGTGGCGATAAGGTTGTCGCGGTATGCCGGACTGTCAGTGCCGAAATCGAGAATCTGGGCGTGCAGATTGTCGATGGCATAGACGTCAGCCAGGCCGGGGATGTAGCAACGCTCGCCACCAAGGTCACTGGCATGGCGTTCGATATTCTCTTGCACAATGCCGGCATTCTGCGCGGCGACAGCTTCGATACGCTGGATTTTGACGAGCTTCTGGAGCAATTCAAGGTCAATGCGCTCGGACCTCTGCGCGTCGTGCGCGGCTTGCGGAACAATCTGGGCGCGGGTTCCAAGGTCGGGATCGTGTCCAGCCGGGTCGGCTCCATTGCCGACAATGAGTCCGGCAACAATTACGGTTATCGCGCGTCAAAGGCGGCGGTGAACATGATTGGCACCAACCTCAGTCACGACCTCAAACCCAGCGGCATCGCGGTTGCTTTATTGCATCCGGGGCTGGTGGCTACGGCCATGACCGGCGGCAGAGGAATTCCGGCGAAGGAAGCGGCCACCGGGCTGATCGCGCGGATGGACGAGTTGACGCTGTCGTCCACAGGCGGTTTCTGGCATGCCAATGGCGAACGGCTGCCGTGGTAGGCTGCTCGGCAACCTGCAACGTCTGAGCTAACGAGAGGGGGGCAATGAGCAAGCAGACGGAGAGCATTACCTTTTTGGCCCGACTGGCGCTGCTGGTGCTGCTTGCGCCAGTGCTGTCCGTCGCGGCTGATGACGTGCGACCAGCCATAGCGGCCAGCGTATCCGCTGAGCGCATCGAAGCGGACATCCGTAAGCTGGTCAGCTTCGGTACCCGGCATACGTTGTCCGATACCCGGTCCGACACGCGCGGTATCGGGGCTGCACGACGTTGGGTCGAGAGCGAGTTCCGGAAAATTTCGGCGGATTGTGGCGGTTGTCTGCAGGTGATCACCGTCGGCGATACGGTATCCGGTGCGCCGCGCATTCCTGATCCCGTGGAAGTAGTCAGCGTCATCGCTATTCAACGCGGCACGCTGGACCCTGATCGTATGGTGCTGATGGCGGGCGACATTGATTCGCGCATCAGCGATCCCATGAATTTCACCGATGACTCACCGGGCGCCAACGACAATGCGAGTGGCCTCGCCGGTGTGCTTGAAGCCGCGCGTGTCCTGTCAAAGCACGAATTTGCCGGCAGTATTGTCTACGCGGCACTGTCTGGCGAAGAGCAGGGCCTGTTCGGTGGCCGCATACTGGCGGCGTACGCATTGCGTAACGGCTGGCGTATCAAAGCCGTACTGAACAACGACATGATCGGCAATATCGAAGGCATCGATGGCGTGATCGACAATGCGACAGCGCGCGTGTTTTCTGAGGGAACCCGTTATACAGAAACGGCCGACGAAGCGGCTGAACGCCGTTCCCGCGGCGGTGAAGTTGACTCAGCGTCACGCAATCTCGCACGTTACATCGATCGCATGGCTGACGATTACATCGAAAATCTCGATGTCATGATGATCTACCGTCTGGATCGCTTTGCACGCGGCGGTCATCACCGGCCGTTCAACGAAGCGGGCATGCCAGGTGTGCGTATCATGGAGACGCATGAGCACTATCACCGTCAGCATCAGGATTTGCGCACGGAGGACGGTATACGGTATGGCGACGTTATTGACGGCGTCAATTTCGATTACGCACGCAAATTGACCGCATTAAATGCGGTGTCTCTTGCCGGTCTGGCGGCGGCTCCACCGTTCCCCAGTGAGGTAACCATAGCCGGTGCCGTGCAGCCACACACAACCCTGAGTTGGACGCTGCCGGAGGGCATGGCGGCGCAGAATCTGGCTGGCTATAAAGTCTATTGGCGTCTTACTACGGATGCGCAGTGGACACGCAGCCGCTACGTCGGCCTTGTGGACAGCTACACGCTAGAAAATACCGTTATCGACAATTACTTCTTTGGTGTTGCCAGTGTTGCCAAAGACGGTTCCGAGTCACCGGTGGTATTTCCCGGCAGCCCCGGATCATTTGGTGATTGATAAATTTAATGTGTGCGTCGACGGCACGGCATTCCGGTAAACAACCCGAACAGTACGACTAGACGAAAAGGTCCGAGAACTTATGAGCCAACCCAAAATGCCGACGATGGTCGACGCACTGATTCCCGTCATATCGTTGATCCTGATGCTGGCGCTGTCTGTCTACCTGTTTGGTTCTGATTCGTCGAGCGGACCGAATCAAATCGTTTTGACCCTGGGCGCCGCGATTGCCGCGATCGTTGCGATGCGCAATGGTCATACCTGGCCAGAGTTACTCAAAGCCATCGTTGCAGGGATCAGTACCGCGATGGGCGCTATTCTGATTCTTTTGTCAGTCGGTGGCTTGATCGGTACCTGGCTGATGGCCGGAACAGTTCCATCACTGATTTATTACGGACTGGAATTATTGAGTCCGCAATGGTTTTACGCAGCGAGCTTGTTGATTTGTGCTATCGCGGCATTGGCCACCGGCAGCTCATGGACAGTGGCGGGCACACTCGGCGTTGCGCTGGTGGGAGTGGCACTGGGACTTGGCTTGTCGCCCGCAATTACCGCCGGCGCCATTGTGTCGGGCGCGTATTTCGGCGACAAGATGTCGCCGCTTTCCGATACCACCAACCTGGCGCCCGCGGTGGTTGAGACAGACCTGTTCACGCACATTCGACACATGGCATGGACAACCGGGCCGTCAATCATTATGGCGCTGATCACTTTTTCAGTGATTGGTCTGATGGCTGACGTGCCGGCGGAGAATACAGCCCTGCAAGACCTGATGACGACGCTGGATAGCGCGTTCAATATCACGCCACTGGCACTGATTCCACTGGCCGTTGTTTTCTATATGGCCTACAAAAAAGTACCGCCGTTGCCGACGATTCTGTTTGGTGCATTGTTGGGTGGGTTCGTCGCCATAGTGATGCAACCACAGGTGGTACTGGATTTCGCAGCCTCGCCTGATTTGCCGGTGGGGCTCGCGCTGACCAAAGGCGTGTGGCTGGCGCTCTCGGATGGTTATGTGTCGACGACCGGCGTCACCGAGGTTGATGACTTGCTGTCACGCGGCGGCATGAGCGGCATGCTCGTTACAATATGGCTGATCCTTACGGCTTTATCCTACGGGGCGGTACTCGAGCACGCCCGTATGCTGGAACGCCTGATTGAATCGGCGTTGCGCGCCGCGAAGTCGACCGGTTCCCTGATCATGACTGTCGTGTTCAGCTGCATCGGTATCAACATCATCGCGGCGGATCAGTACATTGCCATTGTGCTGCCTGGGAAAATGTTCAAAGCCGAGTTCGAACGGCGCAATCTGGACCCCGTGAACCTGTCCCGCGTTGTTGAAGACTCCGGCACGTTGACCTCGCCGCTGGTACCGTGGAATACCTGCGGTGCCTACATGGCGGCAACGCTGGGCGTCGCGACGCTGGCTTATTTGCCGTTCGCCTTCTTCAATCTTATTAACCCGCTGGTGTCTATTATCTATGGCTACACGGGCTTCACGATCACCCGCCTTGACGGCGAGCCGGATACCGCCAGCGCCTGAGCCTTTCACCGCTTGCGCACGCAGGCATCGCCTGCGACAGTCGCTGGCTGCAGCGATGACTGTGTTGTGGCTCGTCCTGGCAGGCAGCGCCCGGGCGGGCGGTGGGGTCGTGCTCAGCAACGACACCTGCATTATCAATATCGGCTTTTACGACGCGCATTTCACCGCGTATCAACCAGATGCCAAAGGCGATACCGAGTTTTGCGAAGACCTGCCGGTCGCCGGCAAGGCCGTATTCGTTCTCGACTACCTGCACCGCAGCTTGAAAGACGTGCCGGTTGATTTTCGCATCATCCGCAACGTGACCGGCAAAGGGGAGTTCGCGCGCGAAAACGACATCGATGCGCTTGGCAACCTGGACGCCGCAACTGTTTTCTACGCGCCACCGGCGGTTAAATCCAACGGTACCTTGCTGGTCGAGCATGTGTTCGCCGAGCGTGGTGAATACATCGGTATCGTCACAGCGGGTCACCCCAGTAATTCGAATATCTACACGGCGGTTTTCCCGTTCAAGGTGGGTGCCAGCGGCGTGCCGTGGGGCTGGCTCGGGTTTTTGGTGGCGCTGTTGCTGGCCGGCGGGTTTCTGTTCAGGATGAAGAACATCGGTGGCGCCAATCGGACAAGTACGGAGTGAGCAGAATGCGCAAGCACGGCCCGTGGTTGTTGATCGTCGTTATTGCATTGCTCGCGTGGCCGCCGCAATTTTATCCGGAGAGTGTGCGCCTGACGCTGACTTCGTGGTTCGGCGCTGACAGTTACCGACCCTTGCCGGCGACGAAACCGGCAGCGCAGCTGAGCCCTGAAGTCTATTGTCCGCCTGACCCATCCGGCTGGCGCGATGCGCAACTCATCGACGGCGTCGAGATTGCCGAATCGAAACCCTGTGTTGCGGACAATCCGTACACAGTGGCTGCCTTTGTCAAAGGCACGAACAACGTGAGCGAGGCAACGCTGCTGGCGAGCGGCCTGACCGCCGATGCGGTCGAGAAGGGCCGTGACCTCGATGGTGACGGTGATCCGGATGAAATTCATATACGCCTCGAAGTTGCCGAGCTGAACGGTTCGTCGCCCATCGACAAAAGCAAGGTCACCCGCTACGCGATCGCGCCAGGCATTGAACCGGGAATGTGGGTGTTCACGCCCAAGTTTGTCGGCATGGCGGTTGAGAACTTTGAGTCACAGCAGGCCCGCTTTTCCCTGCGACTGCCTTCGCCGGCTATCCGGGTTGAGCAGGGCGATGTGGTCACCGTAACGCTGGAGAACAGCCACTACATGCCGCATACCCTGCACTTGCACGGTGCCGACCACGGCTTCGTAACTGCCAGCGGACAGGGCAACGACGGCGTACCCACGACGAGTGAAATGCCGGTCATGCCGGGCAATGCGCGGAGTTACGAACTTACGCCACGGGTGGCCGGAACCATGTACTACCATTGCCATGTGCAGGCACACGTGCACGTAATGATGGGGCTGCAGGGCTTGTTCGTCGTTGAAGAAAACCGGCCGAACAACTGGCTGCAGACGATGAACATCGGTGCCGGCTTGGTGCGCGCGCCTTCGCAGGCAACGCGGGAAAAATTCTCGCAGGAATACGACCTGCATTACATGGATCTGGACCAGCAGTTAAGCGAACGTATTCAGCACGACAATGACCCGCGGCTGGTTACGCAGTCCATGCATCGCGACTATGATATTACGGACGCCACGACGGACTATTTCACATTGAATGGACGTTCGTTTCCGTACACGTTCCGCGAGTCCCTGATCGTCGCCGATACGGATGAAACGGTGCGTTTGCGGGTCGTCAATGGAGGTGCCAAAGGTATTGCGTTGCACACCCACGGCCACAAGTTCATGGTGACGCACCGCGACGGTGTGCCGTTGCCGGAGCAAAGTCTGGCGCTGCAGGACGTGGTCTGGCTGGCAACCGCGCAGCGGGTCGATCTGGCACTCAGCTTTGTCAATGATGGGCTGCACGCCTATGGCCGCGGTATCTGGCCATTCCATGATCATCAGAATAACGGGGTGACCAATGACGGTATCGGGCCGGGCGGCAACATCAGCGCGATCGTTTACGAAGACTATCTGCGTGCGGATGGCTGGCCGAAGACCCAGGGCGTGTCATGGGACAATTACTTCACGGCGGAATACTACCGGCGCGAAGTACCGGTATGGAGCAGTTATGCGCCAGGTCTGTTGGGTGAGGCTGGCAAAGACTGGCGTCTGTTTGTGCGTCTCTTGATACTCGCGCTGTGCAGCGGTGCATTGCTGGCCGTTGCCTTCGGCGCCTTGCGCCGCCGGTGATCAGGGTGCGCAACCGGGTGCTGCTATTGCTGGTCGTTACCGGCGTCAGCAATCTTGCCAGAGCGCAACACGAGGGCCATGCCGGGCACGGCGAGCACAGTGGTATGAGCGTTACCCGTAGCGGCGTGGTCATGAATGAAAACCGGGACCGTTTGCCAAACGGCTGTGACGCGATCAGCCGCGAGCAGCACTTTGAGATTCATGCGGGCCGGACTTACGCGAATGATCGACCGGGCATCATCTACGGCATGAGCCAGCACGAGGTTAAGGTCGAGCCCTGTGCGCGCGTCACCATCGACTTCGTCAACGAGGATGAGACCCGTCACCAATGGATGGTGCATGGACTGCCCAAGTACCTCTATCCGGCGGGGATGTTTCACATCGAGGCGATGGGTGGCGAGCGGCAGAGCGGTACTTTCATTGTTCCGGCGGAAGACAGGAACTACCTGATTCATTGCGACATGGCCCAGCACATGGAGAAAGGCATGCGCGGTCAGCTCGTGGTCGGCAAAGGTGGCGGTGATCTGTGGGCTGTGACCGGTATCACCGATGCGTTCCGTCGTTCTTCTTATCTGCCACAAAAAGTGGCGATGACTTTTCTGCTGGTCGCGGCGCTGGCATTCAGCATCACAATCGTGTGCCGAAAGCGGCGAGCGTGAACGGGCTTGTAAGGAGTTGAGCAGATGCGCGTAGCACTGATTGGTGGCACGGGTTTTGTTGGCAGTTACATCATTGATGAACTGTTGGCCGCTGGCCACCAGCCCGTGGTTCTCGTTCGTCCGGGCAGCGAACATCGCTTGCGTGAGGCGGCGAAATGCCTCGTGGTTGCCGGAACCCTTGCTGACCGCGCTGCACTCGCGGCCTGTATGCGTGATTGCGATGCTGTCATCTATCTGGTTGGCATATTGCGTGAACAACCTTCCGCCGGCATTACATTTGATGGGCTGCAGAATACCGGTGCGCGTATCTGCATTGATGTTGCCATTGAACAAGGTGTGCAACGCTTTGTGCTGATGAGTGCGAACGGCGCCAGCAGCGAAGGTACGGCGTATCAACGCAGCAAGTTTGCAGCGGAACAGTACCTCGCCGAGAGTGGCCTGCCGGGTACGGTATTTCGTCCTTCTGTGATCTTCGGCGACCCACGCGGCTGCATGGAATTTTGTACCCAGCTACGTGACCAGATGATCAGGCCGCCGCTGCCGGTACCGGTTTTCTTTCGCGGTTTATCGCCGGCGCGCGGCGGTTTCAGTTTGTCACCCGTGCATGTCAAGGATGTCGCCAGCGCTTTCGTTGCGTCGTTGCAAAGCCCGGCGAGCATTGGCCTGACTTTGCCGCTCGGCGGCAAGGAGACGCTTGCCTGGCCGGAGATACTGAGGCGCATCGCCAAGGCGAGCGGCAAGCGCAAGCTGTTGCTGCCGGTACCGGCGATTTTCGTTCGTCTTGCCTGTGTGCTGCTCGACCGCTTTTCCTGGTTTCCGATTACCCGTGATCAGCTGGACATGCTGCTGCAAGGCAATGTTGTCGAGTCGTTCCAGGCATTCGAGATGTTCGGAATTTCGGCGCGTGCGATGCAGGCCGATGAACTGGCCTACCTGCAACGGTCGGCGTAGCGACTGCCGGCTAGTCCTGATGGTCCAGCAGTAAACTCCGGAGCTGCTCTGCCAGTTTGTGTTGTTCTTTCGGTTTGAAGTTCTGCATGACGGTAAGCGCATCGTCAAAGCGGGTTTGCATGGCGCGGTCGATGAGGCGGCGGCCTTTAGCACTCAACTTGACTATGACCGAACGCCCGTCGTTCTTGCTTTGCTTGCGACGCACCAGCTTGCGTTGTTCCAGGCCGTCGATACGGGTAGTCATGGCGCCGCTCGTCAGCTGCGCGGCGCGGGCAATGTCGGTGGCGGGCATCGCGAACGGCTCGCCCTGCCGGCGCAAGACGGACAGCACGTCGTACTCCCAGTGTTTGAGGTCGTGTTGTTTGAGGGCGAGGTTGGCGCGGCTGCCAAGCAGTTTGCCGAGCAGCTGGATCCGGACCACGACACCAAGTGCGGAAGCGTCCAGGCCTGGTCGCTCATTGGCCCATTGTTGCAGTAAATCGTCGACCATATCTTTTTTCATTTCAATAGCTTACCGTCGTCCAAAAAAACTGAAGAAAATACCTTGACATAAAAGTAAATACGATTATCTTCACCTCAAAGTGACTCTCCGAGAGGAGAATAACATGGCGCAAGAACCTGAAATTCAGGCAGACACAGACTGGTACGGGGACGATACGGAGATGGAAACTGTGATGAGCGATGACGACTTTGAGTTCGATGAAGCGCTCGATGTAGAAGTAGATGAAACGATCCCCGAAAAGGATGACGTTCCGGGTGGCAATGTTCCGGTGTGGCGGTTGATCGAGATGTCTCGTGAGAACCGTTTTCTCCGTGAGGAACTTGCTGATTTTGATGATTACGACGTTGACGGTTACGGCACTGAGTACGCTCACTGACGCGACTGGAAAACGGCGAGTTTGAGCAGGCAGGCGGCTGACCATTTCGACTGAGTTGCGTTGACACACCGAAAGGTGGCCATAGGCACGTTGACCGCACCAAGTCGAATTCCGGGAGTCGCCAGGCATCCCTGAAACCCGGGTTCACAACGACGAGCGCCTGCCGTCATTTGTGAACCTGCTGAGGACTGACAGATGTCTATACGACATTACGGCAGTGATTTTGAAGATCTTGATGAACTTACTTATCGCATGCTCGATAGCCGCTTCTGCAAAGTAGCTATGCACGGCCAGCGTCACGACGCACTGCGTCATCGCCGGCAACACGAGCGAACAGAAGGCGCCGAGGTTGCGCGTAAGCCGCGTAAGCCGCGCGAGCGTCATTCAGAGGTCTGATTTGCCGTAACTGAACCCGGCGCGATCCTCGTTAGTATGAGAGGTCGCGCCGTCTTTTTTGCGGTCCGGTTCAGGTCGCCCAGTCGGGCGCGTTACCGGGCTTCCATTTGATATTGCATCCGATGCTGGGTGTCTGCACCGTCGACACAGGAGCGCCGGCCAGTACGGCGTCCAGCGCTGATCGGATATCGTGTCCATCATTCGATTTGCCGTTGCCCGGCCGACTGTCGTCAAGCTGGCCGCGGTAGCGCAGCGTCAGTGCCGAATCGAAGACAAAAAAATCCGGCGTGCAGGTGGCTTCATAGGCTTTCGCCACGGACTGATCGTCGTCCACCAAATAAGGAAACGGATACCCCTGGCGTTCCGCCTCTTTGCGCATGTTCTCGGGGCTGTCATCCGGGTATGTGTCGGCATCGTTGCTGTTGATGGCGAGAACAGCAACGCCCAGTGGCATGTAGTCCGCCGCCAGAGCAACCAGAGCGCCACGTACGTGCTTCACAAACGGACAATGATTGCAGATAAACATGATGACGGTGGCCTGCTTTTCATCCGCGGCCGGCAGCGTGTGCAAGTCACCGTACGGATCGGTCAAGGTGAAGTCCGGAGCGGTCGTACCGAGTGGCAGCATGCGTGATTCGGTTCTGGCCATGGCTAGTTCTCTCTTTCCAGTCTGCGGGTGGCAAGTTCGCGTAAACGGGATTGCATGAGCTTGCGGCGCCGCAACATGATGGCCAAAACGAACAAGCTGCACAGGCCACCCGCGATGAACGTCACTTCGCGCAAACCGAATGCGCTGGAGAGGCTGCCGATGACGAGGCCGCCAAGCGCAACACCGCCGAATGCAACCATTCCCCACAGGCTGCTGACACGACCGCGAACGCTGTCTTTGACGATGGTCTGGAGCAGTATCTGCGAACCAACGCCACACAACGACAAGGTGCAGCCCAGCGCGGCGACAACGGCGGTACTCAGCCAGAACTGATCACTGCTGCCGAGCAGCATCAGCAAGAAACCGGCGACGAAAATGCCGGCTGCGACGACCTCGATGCGTAGCCACGCGGCACCCCTTGCCAGTATCAGACCGGCAATTATTGCTCCACCGCCGATGGCAGAGGTCAGTATGGCGAGGCCGACACTGCCGCGGTTGAATACCGCATCGGCGAAGGCCGGCAATAGTTCGAGAGGGCCGCGACCAAGCACCGAGCCTGCCGCGATAACGGCTAGCAGCGCCCGAATCTGCCGGTGTCGCGCAACATAGCGAATGCCGTCCTTGAGTTCGTGCCAGACATCATTGCGCACTTTGTTTGTCTGCGTCGATGGGCGCAAGCGGACGATCAGCAACGACACCAGAATGGCGATGTAGGATATTCCGTTGAATGCAAACGCGGCAGCGACACCGAGCGTAGCGATCAGAATGCCGGCGATCGCGGGGCCGATGAACCGCGACAAATTAAACGAGATGGAATTCGTTGCCAATGCACTTTGCAGTTGTTCGTTCGTAACGAGGTTGGGCACCAGCGCCATTCGCACCGGTGTGTGCGCACCATCCAGTATGCCTTGCATCATGGCGAGTACGGTGAGTACGTAAATGTCGGTGTTGCCCATCGCCGTTAACAAAGCAAACAGCAACATGTTCAGGATGCTGAGCGTGTTGATCAGTATGGATGCGGCGCGTCGATCGAAGCGGTCTGCGAGCACACCGAAGATTGGTCCGAACAACACGGTGGGCGCGAACTGGGTGAAGGCAATGACCCCGACCCAGAACTCGGAACCGGTCAGCTGCCATGCCAGCCAGCCGAGGGCAACACGGTAGACCCACGACCCGTGCAAAGACAGTGTGTTGCCAAGGAAATAAATGAGGTAGTTGCGATTGCTTAGGGCGGAGGCATTCATTGCGCTATGCAGGTTACCTCATGAGGCTGGCAAAATGCGCTGGCTGCTGCGGGTCTTGGGTGCAAATCGTGAGGCTTGCACGGCAGAACCTCGTGAATGCGATCAAGCACTCGTCTCCGGCATTCTCGCGGTAATCGCCGTGGCTGCCATTGCTTGTGCGTCCGGCTTGCGCCTCAGACCTCGAGCGAAAATCGTATTCGTGCCTGCCGCGTAGAGTCGTTGCTGGGATTGGCTCCGGCAGCGTCGGCCGGGCCGGCGGAAAATCTGCAGCGGGTTCGGCTGCCACACCGCTCTGTCCGGCACTCTGGTTGCATCTGGAACAAAGTCTAATATTGATAATATACAAAGGCGGTTGCTACCATGTAAGGTGTTGCGAAGGACCGCCGTCACATCGACGCAAATGCCGCTAGATCAATAACGACGGCAACCATTCCTTCGATCCGCAGGAGTAATTTTGGCAGCTAATCTCGGCGCTTTTCGACCGTCGCGCGGCATGACTTTGTCGAGCCAGATCGTAGCGCAAATCAGGGACGCCCTGTTCGCAGGGGATCTCAAGACTGGCGACGTGCTTGGCTCTGAAGCCGATCTCGCGAAGCTCTTCGGTGTCAGCCGCATGAGTGTACGCGATGCACTGCGCAGTCTGGAAGCGATGGGCATCGTTGATATCCGGATGGGCGCCAAAGGCGGCGCGACTATCGCGGCGGGCAGTGGCGATCGTTTTGCGGACTCGCTTGCGATTCAGCTGAAACTAATCGGCGTTACGCGCGAGGAAATCCTTCAGGCGCGTGCGGGAATCGAAAGCATGACGGTGGCTATGGCGACGATGCGTGGAACTGCCGACGACATCGACCGCATTCGCCAGGTGCTCGTCGAGGCTGAAAAGCACCTCGACAACCCGGAAAAATCCGCGATCCTTGGTGAGGAATTCCATATGGCCATTGCGCAGGCGACGCGCAACGAAGTGCTGATCGGGCAATTGCGCGCGATGCGTGAAGTTTTGATGCCGCCGGCACAATGGCCTGATCACGATCAGGCGCAAAAAATGCTCGATGTACATCTGGAACTGTTTCGTTTCATCGAGTCCGGCGATGCGGCAGCGGCGCGCGACGCAATGGTTGAACACGTCAAGCACTGGATTACCGCTTAGACGTTGTCGGGTATGCCGCCCGAGGCGTACCCTTGGTGCAGGCATGCCCGTCTGCTTGAGGACATGGCCGATAGCGCCGGACGCTGATCGAATTCAATCCTTTGGGAGCAATGCCATGGATCGACGGTCGTTTCTGAACAACCTTAGTGTGGCTGCTACAGCCGCCATTGGCAGCGCGACGACCATGGTCGGCAAAGCCGATGCGCTGGAACAGGCGATGAGCGATGAACTCGATCGCCGCGTCGTTACCCCTTTCGCCTGCAATATCGGCGCAGACCGGGGAGAAGGCGGCAGCGATCGCCGGCCGTTTCTGATGGGTGATGATCCTCGTTTGCCTGCGATGCCTGCCCGGCCAACCCTGATCGACTTCTACAAGTACCGCTTTGCCCCTGCGCAGCATGTCCTGCAGAGCGCACGGCTGGCGATGAACAACGGCAGTGATGAGAAAGTCATCATGGCTTGCCTCCTGCACGATATATCCGTCATGAGCCTGATCCGGACTGACCACGGTTACTGGTGCGCGCAGATGGTACGCCCGTACGTCTCCGAAGAAATCGCCTGGGCGATAGAAAAGCACCAGGCACTGCGGTTTTTTCCGGACGCATCGCTGGGTTATGAATACCCGGAAGCCTACATTCGATACTTCGGCGCCGACTACAAACCCGAACCGTATATTCGTGCCGAGTACGAGCGCGCGCGCAAACACAAGTGGTACCTCACCTCGCGCCTGATCACGATCAACGATCTTTATTCGTTCGAGCCGGACGTGTTCGTCGAAGTGGAAGAGTTCACCGACGTTATCGGTCGCAATTTTCGGCAACCCAAAGAAGGCCTGGGTTTCGATGGCAGTCCTACCGCGCACATGTGGCGCAGTATCATCTGGCCGAACAACTTCCTGTAATTCCGAAGCCCTGCAGCGCGCAATGCGCGGCCATCCTGCCCGCCGACTGTGGTCGATTTCGACACCGCGCTGCGGTACGGTCCGGCATGTCAATACCCGGGGGAGTTCTGCATGAAACAAGTGAATACTTTAATGGTCATCGCGGCGGCGTTGCTGCTGACGGCTTGCGGTCAGAACAGCGCTGACGAGAGCGGCGCCGCGGCAGCGTCGCTGATCCTGGTCAATGCCCGCGTCTACACGCTGGACTGGGATGAAGCGTCACCAGACGGCACGTTGAGCGACGCTGCGCCGCTGAATGAATTCGGCTGGCACCCGGACGCCGATGCGGTGGTGGTCGCCGGCGATCGCATAGCCTTTGTCGGCAAGACCAGCGATGCCCTCAACTTGAAAACCGAACAGACTCGCGTGGTCGACTTGGCCGGGGCCACGGTTCTGCCAGGCCTTGTTGATTCCCACACGCACGCGTTTGAACTCGGCTCGGTGTTGGAGCGGGTCAATCTGGCCGATGTCGCGACAGAAGAGGAAGCCGTCGCGATGGTTGTCGAGCGCGCCAGGCAAACGCCGAAGGGCGAGTGGATCCTGGGCCACGGCTGGGACGAAGGCGCATGGGCGAACCGCTACCCAGACAAGGCACTGCTCTCGGCGGCTGTTCCCGATCACCCTGTGTTTCTGGCCAGCCTGCACGGCTTCGCGGGTTGGGCGAACCAGAAAGCGTTGGAGGTTGCCGGCATTAGCAAAGATTCAACAGTGCCGGTCGGCGGCGAGATGCGCCTCGGTAACGACGGCGCGCCCAACGGGCTGTTCCTGAATCGTGCGGTGCCCATGATGAGCGACGCCGTGCCACCGGCGACCAACGATGCGCTGGCGGTACGCATACTGGCCGGTCTGACGCAGATGGCCGCAGACGGCTATACCGCCGTGCACGATGCCGGCCTCAATAGCCAGCAGATGGAGGTGCTCGAACAGCTGGAAGCGGAAGGGCGTTTGCCGATACGCGTCTACGCGATGTTGTCCCTGCGTGACGAAGCCCTCATGCGTGCCTGGATTGCCAAAGGCCCGGACCAGGACAACGACAGCATGCTGGTTACGCGGACAATCAAGGCTTATTACGATGGTGCGCTCGGTTCGCGCGGTGCGCGGTTGCTCTACGACTACGCCGATCAGCCCGGACACCGTGGCGTCAGCGGCGGCGACTACGGTTTCAATCAGCAACTGATGGCCGAAGCGATGGCCGCCGGCTTCCAGGTTGCCATCCACGCGATTGGTGATGCCGGCAATCGCGAGGCGATAGATATCCTGGAAGGCATCATTCGGCAACACCCGGCGGCGGGCAAGAACCGTCATCGCATCGAGCACGCGCAGGTCATACACCCGGATGACATGCCGCGTTTGAGCAAGCTGGGTCTTATTGCCTCGATGGAACCGCCGCACGCGGTGGAAGACAAAACCTGGGCTGAGGAAAGACTGGGTGCCGAGCGTGTCCTGGGTGCTTATGCCTGGCGTACCTTGCGCGAGGCAGGCGCACGGTTGACCTTCAATGCCGATAATCCGGGTTCTGATCACAGTATCTTCTACGGCCTGCATTCGGCCATCACCCGCCAGGACAAGTCCGGTCAGCCGGAAGGCGGTTGGTACGTCGAACAGGCGATGAACGCGGAAGAGGCGGTGCGCGGTTACACCGACTGGTCGGCCTATGCCAGTTTTCGTGAAGACGAAAGCGGCATTATCGAAAAAGGCCGCTGGGCGGATCTGACCGTACTTGATATCGATCCTTTCGTTCTTGCCGATGACAGCCCGGCTGATCTCTTGAACGGTCGGGTGTTGATGACCGTCGTCGGCGGGAAGGTCGTCTACGAACAATAACAGTCCGTCGTACCGTGACCCCTTCTGCCGGGTCACGGTACGACGCGGCGCTTAGCCGCACTCTCATTAGCCGGGGTCGAAGCACCTGCCGGCACAATATCCCCGTCTTCGCGACCAGTAATTTGTCGTCAGCCGTCAAACAGGAACCTCCGGTTTTTCTGTAAGGCGGCGACGTGTACCGACGAAACAAAGCATGACGGAATTTCGTACGAAATTTCCGCAACGGGCGGGTGTGAGCCGCATCTGGCATGCCGGCATTTATTCACTGCGCGGGCTGGCGATCGCCTGGCAGGGGCAGGCGGCCTTTCGGCAGGAGGCACTGCTGGCGATGGTCATGATCCCGGCGGCGTTCTGGCTGACTGAGGATGCCGTCGAACGGATTTTGTTGCTTGGCAGCGTCGTGCTGGTGCTGATCATCGAGCTGTGCAATTCCGCCATAGAAGCGGTCGTCGACCGGGTGGGCAGTGAATTGCACCCGTTGTCCGGTGCCGCCAAGGACATGGGATCCGCGGCGGTGCTGCTCAGTCTGCTACTGATGTTGCTGGTCTGGGCGCTGATTGCCCTCCAGCGCGTCGGCGCTTGAGTGCCATGACGAGCGGAACTCCGTCAGGCGTGACCGGCACCGTCCTAGCCAGCCGCCGCGCGTTGCGCACTCTGCAGACGGCACTGAAGCCGCTCGCGGTGTTTGCCTGGCGGGTCCTGCTGATACTGAGCCTGTCGCGCGTTTTACTCGTCACTTGGCAGTGGCAACGGGTCAGTGATGCCGGCACCGTGGATTTCGTCTTGCTGCAGGGGCTGCGTTTTGACCTCGTACTGCTCGGGCTCGCGCTTGCCGTGCCGGTCATCGCCTTTCCCGTGCTCGCTTCGACTCGTTACCTTCTGCCACTTTGGCGCAGCTTATTGCGCTACTACCTGCCAGCCGCCTTGCTGCTGATCACGTTTCTTGAATGTTCGACGCCGTCGTTTATCGCGCAGTTTGACGCGCGGCCGAATATCTTTTTTCTGGAATACCTGAATCACCCGGTCGAGATCATCTCGACACTGTGGGCGGCATACCGTCTGCA
The DNA here is from genome assembly GCF_001677435.1 of Woeseia oceani. GTDB lineage: Bacteria > Pseudomonadota > Gammaproteobacteria > Steroidobacterales > Woeseiaceae > Woeseia > Woeseia oceani. The sequence continues at coordinate 3,471,005 of NZ_CP016268.1, read as the reverse complement.
GCTGTTGTTCGCTGCGGCCGCGTTGTATTTCGTCCTGCGCTGGATAACGCGGCCACTTAAGACGACTACGGCGGCCATGCAGGCGACTGGCATGCTGCCTGCGCTGCTGGTCACACCATTATTGCTGTTGGTGTGTGTCGGCATGGTGCGTTCGACCACGGCGCACCGCCCGGTCAATCCGAGCACGGTCGCGGTGTCGACCGACCCCATGGTAAATGATCTGGCGCTGAGCTCGCTGTACACCGCTCTGTACGCCTTGTACGAAACCGGCCATGAACCCGAAGGCGGGTTTCGTTACGCCGAGCTGGGCGAGTCCACCGTTATCCAGGAAGTGCGTAACTCGATGGACGTCGCGGCTGGCGACTTCGTGGAAGGACCCTTGCCGACGTTGCACCGTCAAACGGCCAGGGGACAAGGTCCGAAGAATCTGGTCATTATCCTGGAAGAAAGCCTGGGCGCGGAGTTCGTTGGTAAGCTCGGCGGGTTGGATCTGACTCCCAATCTTGATGCGTTGGCCGATAAAGGAATCTGGTTCGAAAACCTGTACGCGACCGGCACCCGCTCGGTGCGGGGTATTGAGGCCGTAGTCAGCGGTTTTACGCCAACGCCAGCGCGCAGTGTTGTCAAGCTGGGCAAATCGCAGCGGAATTTCTTCACGCTCGCGGGTTTGCTGTCGCGGCACGGCTACGACACCCGGTTCATCTACGGCGGTGAAGCGCAGTTCGACAACATGCGGCGCTTCTTCATGAACAATGGGTTCGACAGTGTTGTCGACAAAATCGACTATGAGAATCCGGTATTCATGGGCTCCTGGGGTGTATCCGACGAAGACTTGTTCAACAAAGCGCACGAAGAATTCAGCAAACCGCAGGACAAACCGTTCTTCAGTCTTGTATTCACCTCTTCAAATCATTCGCCGTACCAGTTTCCGGAGGGCCGCATCGAGCTGTACGACGAACAACTCAACACGGTTAACAACGCGGTGAAATACGCGGATCACGCACTCGGCGAGTTCATGGCCAAGGCACGTCAGTCCGACTACTGGGAGGACACGGTTTTCCTGATTGTTGCGGACCACAATTCGCGGGTTTACGGGGCAGAACTCGTGCCGGTGGAACGTTTTCATATTCCCGGCCTGATCATGGGCGGTTCCATACCTCCGTCAGTGCATACCCCGGTTGCGAGCCAGATAGATCTGGCGCCGACTTTGTTGTCGCTCATCGGCGTGTCTTCGACGCACCCGATGATCGGCCATGATCTGACGCGTGCCGATGCGGCCAGCTACCCCGGCCGCGCGATCATGCAATACAACGGGACGCAGGCGTACATGGAAGACGGCCGCGTCGTCATTATGCGCAAGGACTTGCCGATCACAACGTATCTGTACACGGACGACCGGCAGCTGGTGGAAGATCCGGCGGGTAACATGGCGCTCGTACAACGTGCGCTGTCGCACGCCAACTGGACGTCGCTGGCGTACGAGCATTCGCTGTATCGATTGCCGCCCGGGAGTCGGGCAATGGTTGCCGCAGCAAGTCAGTAAGCTGAATGCTCGCGCCGTGCTTGTGGTCACTGTGCGGCATGCACTCGTCTAGTCCGCGGTTATTACCGGATCTGTCATCGCTGAGTCAATGAGTTCGTAATCGAACGCCCGGCTTCAGGTCAGGCAGCACCGGCGTACGAGTCCAGGTCAGGCCGATGGCTGCTTGAGATGGCGCAATGACTTTCGGCAAGCAAGTTGGCGGAAACGGCGCTTCGTATTGGGTGTCGCTGACCCGCAAACATGCGCGGGGTCGGTTGCGATCCCGGCGTTGGCCAGCCCTTGCCGGGCGAGCAGCCTTCAGAAGCTGCGCTTGGTGCCGACCAGAAACTGCACATTACTGATCGAGTTGTCGCCGTCCAAAGGGTAGGCGAGGTCGATGTGCACAACGCGACCCTGAGCCGCGCGAGTGCTGCCCAGGCGAAGTCCGAAGCCGACATCCCGGAGCAAACCCGGGTTTGCCCCGGCGACAGGGTTATTTCCCCAGCTACGACCTATATCGGCAAACACCGCCGCGCCGACGTGGAACAGGCGAAACGGGTACCAATCGGTGAAGTAGCGCTGTTCGATGGTCAGTAGTGCACGCGACTTGCCCATCTGGTAACGCAGAGGGTAACCGCGCAGACCGGTGTCGCCGCCCAGTGGTATCAGGTTATCGAGATCCACGTTCTGGCCGATGCGACCGGACAAGCTGGCGTAGAACAGGCTGCCCTCCGAGTGCCGCCTGAAGTAGCGGGCACTGAAGTTTGCCGTCAGGTTGCGCAAGCCGGCTGATTCCCAGCGGCCGTCCACGCCGGCTTCCAGCATCAATGAACGGCTGCTGGTATTGCCGAACCCGCGGCCTATTGCCGTGCGTACCAGCAGTGCATCACGGTCCGAGCCGAAGCCTTCGCTCGCAAAACCGACGCGCGCACTGAACGTAGTGCCGAGGTTGCGGTCTTCGGTGCGATTGATTTGCTCCAGGTTGCGCGCCTTTTCAAACTTGTCCTGTACGAATTCGATACCGACGTACGGGTAGACGAAACGACGGTTGTCCGGTACCAGCGGTGACTGGCCTGGCTCGTCAGCAATGCCTGCAAACTGGTGTTCGTCACCCGCGACGCCGACCAGGTAGCGGCGCGCCCAGCCATCTGCGACACCTTTCGACCAGCCGGTGTACAGATCAAATTCAGTGGACCGCCCCTGGTACTGACGCTGCGTGAGGCCCCGGTCATAGAGTGAGTCGATGCGTTCGTTTTGCCGGAGTGTCAGCCCGTACGCACGGCGCGAGTCCAGCGCATGGAACGGTTGCTCAACTCTCAGACCGCGGCGGAAGCCGTCACTGTTGTTGGCATGAGTGGCTTGCAGTTGCGTCCAGCTGGACCCCAGATTGTTATCAAGGAACTGGAAGCTTAGTGAGTCGCGATCCACATCCGAGCGATACTTCAGGCCGACACGGATCCCGGTACCGAACAGATTGAGCTCGTCAAAGCCGATACCGCCACTGTTCTCGCCGCCGCTGCGACCGAAGGCAACGGACGGGCGCAAGGTCCAGGCATCACGGGTCGTCACCACCACGTCGACTTCGCCATCGCTGTTGCGTACCGGCTGAATGCGTGCCTCCTGAAGATAGGGGTCGCTACGCAGGATGCGTTCCGATTCCTCAAGCAGGCGGCCGGAGTACGGTTCGCCACTGTGAAACAGCAGTTGCTGCTCAATCACCTGTTGCCGGGTCCGCTTGTGGATAGCGTTCGCTGTCCGGTAAAGAACCTTGTTCTCCGCGGCGATGTCGGTATTAAAGACGTTGCCGTTCTCGATCACGATACTGCCGATGACGGCGCCGCTTAGTTCCAGCGCTGCGGTCGACAGATTGTCGGTCGCGAGAGAGCCCGTAAGGGCTGACAACGTACTGTCGTTGTCACCGTCACCGGCGGCAGCTGAGAGCGGCAGCAGGGTGAACGAGACGCCAATGAAGGCCAGCAAGACCAGGGTTCGTGCTGGCTGATTCTGCAGACCATACAGGCGGGCGAGCGTCGCCCAAGGGTCTGGTTGCATGCTGCTCATGGCGTCTCCCCGGGTGTGTGCACGGCAATCCGCTGTCTCCAGCGCATACCGCTTATTCCGCTTGGACGAAATTCGAGGGGCGAACTGGTCGCTGGATTTCGCTGAGTAGCCATGCCGACAAGTTTTCACTGTGGCGTCGTCTAAGCACTACCTCACACGCAATCGACGTCTCTGCGTCATCGCGGTTTGTAAACAACACGGAGCACTACTTTGTCTGCAAAACTACACGTGAGCGGCTGTTGGTCGCATCGTTTGTCTGCCGTCCTGTTCGTGATAGTGCCGGTCCTGTTGCTGGGGCTCGTCGTAAGACTGCTACTCTGCGCAATCACCTGGTCCGAGCTGTCCGGGCTGAACTCTGTGCTGGCCGCGTTTGCCGTTGGGTTTTTGAATGACACGGTCTTCGCTTTCTACGCCTCTGTGCCGGTGGTCTTGTACCTGTTGCTCATTCCGCAGCGTCTGTTCCGCACTGGCGGGCACAAAGTACTGAGTTTCTTATTCTTCGCCTGCGCCTATGCGTCTATGTTGTTCGTCGCCGTAGCCGAGTGGGTGTTCTGGGACGAATTCGGGGTGCGCTTCAACTTCATTGCTGTCGATTACCTCGTGTACACGACTGAGGTCGTAGATAACATTCTGCAGTCTTATCCGGTCGCTGCATTATTGACGGTGATAGCACTCGCTGCGTTTGCGAGTATGGCGTTCGTGTCCAGAACGACAGCCTATAAACGTTGGCTGATAAGTGAGACTCCGTTCGCCGCTCGCGGCAAAGTCGCAGTCCTGTTGATTGCGGTGCCGGTCATGACGACCACGATCTACGCACAAAAGGACATGCCGCACTTCGACAATCGCTACGTGCAGGAAGTGGCGAAGAACGGCGGCTATTCGTTCTTTGCAGCATTTCGCAACAACGAGCTCGGGTTCCGGGATTTTTACCAGACAGCGGACGCATCGCTCACGGAGCCGCGGATTCGGGCGCTGGTCAGCGAAGCTACCAGCGAGTTCGACCACGATCCCTCTAAACCTTACCGACGATTCATTCAGGCCGAAGGTGAAGAACGCAGATTGAATGTCATCCAGATTACCGTGGAAAGCCTCAGTGCCAGCTATCTCGGAGTGTTTGGCAATGACGAAGGGTTGACACCTAACCTGGACCGATTGGCCAGTCAGAGTCTGAGCTTCACCAATTTCATGGCCACCGGCACACGAACAGTACGCGGCATGGAATCACTTGCGCTGTCGGTGCCGCCAACGCCCGGGCGTTCGATCGTCAAGCGACCGGATAATTCAGGTCTGTTTTCAATTGCTACCGTTTTCCGCAACAAAGGCTACGAGACATCCTTTTTCTACGGTGGGCGCGGCTATTTCGACAATATGAACACGTTCTTCGGCGGCAATGGCTTCGTCATACACGATCAGGCGTCGGCCGCTGCCGATGACATTTCATTCACCAATGCCTGGGGCGTCAGCGACGAGGACCTGTATGCCTGGGTGCTGGACGATGCCGACCGCAAAGCCGCCGCCGGCCAGCCGTTCTACGATTTCGTGATGACGACATCCAATCATCGCCCCTACACATACCCTGAAGGGAAGATCGACATTCCGTCACACAGCGGTCGGCAAGGCGCGGTCAAGTACACGGATTACGCGATCGGCAAGTTTCTGCAGGAAGCCAGTCAAAGGCCGTGGTTCGGGAATACCGTTTTCGTCATCGTAGCGGATCATTGCGCGGGCAGTGCTGGCAAGACCGAACTGCCCGTCGAAAATTACCGTATACCGCTGATGGTCTACGCACCCGGGCTGATAACGCCCGGTGTTGTCACAACATTGAGCAGTCAGATCGACTACGCGCCGACCTTGTTCTCGTTGCTGAACTGGTCTTACGCCAGTGAGTTCTTCGGCAAAGATATACTGGGCATGGCGGCAGAAGACGGTCGGGCGTTGCTGGGCACGTACCAGAGTCTCGGCCTCCTGCAGGGGGCGACTCTGACTGTGCTGAAGCCGGTGTCGCGTGCCGAGGCTTTCCACTACGATTCCGCGACGGGTACGCAATCGCGGATTCCGGTCGCGCCCACGGCAAAGCTGGACACTATCGCGTTCTATCAAACAGCCGCCGATGCTTACGACAGCCGTTCGGAACCCGCGGCCATTTATCAGGCCGCGGTACGTCGCTAATGCGGGCGTTCGTTCCCGCGGTCAGAACTCCAGCAGAATGCCGGTTGCCGGCAGTAACGGGAACCAGTAGTCGAAACTCTGGTCCAGCACGCGGTTGCCGGCCGTGTCGGTTGCAACGTCGAAATCAACGCAGCAGGGATTCTCGCGATTCGTTGAGTTGGATACTTCAAAGTACCAGCTAAAGTAACCGAATCGGGTGGGTCGTCGGAAATCGACACGCATGTCGAGCGAGAAATAATCGCGATAACGTGCTTCGTTGCGCTCACCGAAAATCACGGCAGGCCCGGTGTCGTCGGCCGACAGGTACACGCGGGTCATCGGCCAGCCGCTGTGAACTTTGGCCGCTGCGCTGAAGCTCCAGCGGTCGCCGCTTAACGCAACGCCGATTTGCCCGGCGTGTCGCTGATCCCAGCTGCGGGCGATAGTCTGACCACTGACCACGTCATCGGCTTTTGACAAGGTGTACGACGCCCACCAGTCGAAGCCGTTGTCACCTTCGTACGCCGCTGAAATCTCAAGCCCCCGCAAATCGGCACGCTGCGGGGCAATCACCACTCTGTCGGGTTCCAGTTCCGGAACGACGCTCAGGGGATCGAACATATTCTCGAAATGCGGGCGAATGCTCTTGCTGGTTTTTACATACAGCTCGGTGCGAAATGAGTAATGAGCATTGAGCTGGTAGTCGATACCGAAAATGGACTGGTCAAACCGCTGTGCCGGGAAGAAATTCGTCACGCCGTCCTCCACCTGCAATTCGTGGGCGCCCTGCGATTGGTAGTAACGACCCCAGCTGAGGCGCAGGTTGGTTCTCGGGTTAAGGCGGTACAGCAGGCTGGCACGCGGGCTGAACTGGCCATTGTCATCAGTGTCGGTATAGCTTTGCTTGTCCCAGCGTATGCCGAGGTCGGCGATCAGGCGGCGGTTCACCATCCAGCGGTCCGACGCATAAAAAGCCATCGCGTCGCCGTCGACGCTGGACAGCACAGCGCGTGATTGCGCGTTCGAACGATCCGGCAAGTCCTGATAGATGCCGTAGTAGTCGACCGTTGAGCGGTAGTTGTAATCGGCATCGACCTGCTGAAACTCGGCACCCCAGCCGAGCAGGTGGCGTTCGTTGAGGTCCAGCCGCCAGTCCTGATTCAGCCTGACTATTGTGATTGTTCGTTCGTCGCTGAGCGAGCCTGTAATTTTTTCCGGATCACTCACCAGGGCGTGACGGCCGCTGATGGAGTCACTGGCCGAGAGCACCGTGAGACTCGAGAGTGCATCCGTCCATTGCTGCTCCCAGGACAGCCAGAACTGGCTGTTGCGGGTGTCGTTGGTTGTCTGCTCGCGTTCATCGATATCCGCTGCCGGGATGATGATGACGCTGTCCTTGACGATCATCAGGTTCGCCGCCAGCGTGGTGTCGGGCGACGGCCGGTAGGACATCTTGCTGTACACGTCGTAATACGCCGGCTCGCCGATTTCCTCGTTCAATATGAGATCGAGATTGCCGCGCCGTACGGACAGCACGTAATCCGCCGCACCGTCGGCGAGTTGTCCCGCGGAGAGGATCGACGCGTTGAAAACGCTCAGACCGAACTCGTTGCGTATGTCCTCGTCGGGCGTCAGCGTATCGACCAGTACCAGACCGCCGGTCAGGTCGCCGTAACGCACGGGAAAATCGCCGGTGTAGACTTCGATGCCGTTAATAGCCCGGACGTCTATCGCACTGAACAGGCTCTGGTAGTCGCGCACGTGAAACGGGTTCAGCAAGCGGTGACCGTCGAGGACGATGCCCGTTTCGCGGGTAGATCCGCCGCGCAGATGCGGCTGTGCCGAGGCACCCGAGGTCGTGCCGGGCAGTCGCTGTACCGCACGTATCGGATCATCCCCGGTGTCCGGTGTCTGCATGATGGAGGTGCGGTCCAGACCGCTCGGGTTGTCGATGGCATCGCGCAACAGTTCGTAGCGACTGGCGGCAACGACGACTTCAGTTAACGGTGTTTCCAGGGGTAGCAGGCGCAACGTGGCTGTACGGGTTTCTTTGCTGGCGGCACTGATCGTCGCTTCGAGTGTCTTGTAGCCGGGTGCCGTGACCACAACCGGGTATTCGCCCGCTGGTACATTGATCGCAAGACTGCGCTCACTGCGGTTGTTCGTTTGTATTGCTGATTCGGGTAGTCCGCTGACCCTGACGCCGGTCACCACCGCGTCCGATTGCGCATCGCGAAATTGAATAAGCACCGTGCCCGGCTCGCGGCTGGCGGCTGATACCGCCTGGTGGCCGACGACAAAGACGCCGTCGACAGCGAACAAGGTGAGATCGTGAGCCCGGAGAATTTCGCGAACGGCGGCAAGCAGATTCCGGCTGCGCGGTGCACTGACGATCCGTAATCCGGCAGGTACCAGGGCACTGCTGTAAGCCAGTGGCACGCCGCTGGCCCGCAACTCCTCCAGGACAGCGGCAATCGACTCGCCAGCGACGAGGCGGCGCGGTACCGGTTCCTCGGACCAGTCAGCCGCGTAACCGGTCAGGGCCACGCAGAGCAGCAACGCCGTCAGGACGATTCGCATCCGGCCCGACGTCCGCGACGGGGTCCAGGCGAAACGCGGCAGGCATGGGCCTGTGTAAAGTCTGGGTGAGAGCATCCGTTCAATCAGGCGGCGGTTCAGGCACTGCACATCGGACATTGCCTGAAGGATTGTCTACGACACCTGATTATGGAGTGCTAACGGGGTAAGTCCAGCAAGCTGACCACGATAACGCCGTCGTGCAATTCGTATTGCAGGTCGGCAACATAGGGAATGCTTTGCAGTGCACTCATTGGCGACAGTTTGTCCAAACCGTGCACGATGACCCGGCTGACGAACTCGGCGGTTGCATTGTCCCGGTAGCTGACAACGTAGCCGGTTTCCCGCGCAATCCAGTTGAGCAGGGCCTGCACCGAGTTGCCTTCCGCGGCAAAGGCGGGCGCGATAGCCTGCACCCATTGCCAGCGTTCGTCCCAGGTCTGAATCTTGCGTTCGGCACTTACGCCGGATCGGTCGAAGTCGACTTCGTCACCCGCTGGCAATAACACCCGTTGACCGGCGGCGGCGACCGCCACCTCACCTTCGCGCACGCTCAGTGTCAGGCGGTCGTTGTGCAGGCGCGTCTGGAACTGGGTACCGACGTGCGTCGCCAGCCCGAACGGCGTCTCGATCGAAAATGCCAAGGCAATGCCGTTGTCCGCGACGGCTGGTTCGGAATCGAAATAGACTGTACCGGACACGAGTCGTACCCGATCCGCCGCGATCAGTTCAATTTCCGTTGCTTCATCCATTCGCAATGAGCCGCCGCTGTTCCATGCCAGCGCTGCCCGGGAGCCCGCCCTCGTGCGCAAGGTCTGCCCAAGCAGCAGTTCAGCGTTTGCGGCCGGGCTGACTTGGCCATCAGCGCCGATGACCTGAATGCCATTCCCGCTGGTTCGCTGCAGCTCGGCGACGGCTACGGCTGCCGGCAACAGGCTGCTGTCGGTCGCGAAAAAGGCCATGCCTACCGCCAGTACTGTCGATGCTGCCAGTGCCATACCCAGCACTGCACGTCGCCGGCGTTTTTGTTGCTGCCGCGCCGACCAGTGACCGTGCAGCTTGGCAAATGCACGTTCGCGTGCCGCCTGCGGTGCTGGCGCACGGCGGCGGGCGTGACGCAGCAGGTCGGCGACCTGGTCATCAGCGGTGCGGGTTTCGTCGTTCGTCTGTTTGTCCATGGTGTCCAACTTCTCCACTAGGGAGCGGTGACTGCTGCTGCCAGCGGTCGATAAATGTCACTAAACGCGCGTTTCGCGCGCGCCGTCAGGGAGTTCGCGGCATCCGTGCTGATCTCTAGCCGGTCGGCAATTTCCTGCGCCGAATAGCCTTCGATGTAACGCCACTCGAGAACATCGCCATAGGCGACCGGGAGCCGGTCCAGCGCGACCTGTATCAGTCGCAATGCGTCTTCCTGTTGTGCCTGCACCAGCGGGTCGTCGCAGGGCGGGGCACGAAACGAGTCAACCACGGCCTGAATTTCCGGCGCATCTTCATACAACACAACGCGTTCCTTGTAGCCGCTGTGTTTGCGTTGCCAGTCGGTAATCTGGTTGCGGCAGATCGTGCACAGCCAGGTAAACAGCTGCGCTTCACCCCGGTAACCTGACATGCCATCGATTGCGTTCGCAAAGCACTGCTGCACGATGTCCTCCGCAACGACGTGATCGTCGCCGAGTCTGCTCAGCGCAAAGCGGTATACGCGGTCGTAGTTCTCGTTAAAGAAACGTGTGAATGCCTGCTCGTCGCCCGCATCCAGCTGTCGGGCGAGCTTCAGATCCTGACGATGGGCAATTCGGGAAATTATTGCTGACATCCTTGTTAGACGTATGCCATGGGATTTCTGGTTGCGGGCGCTGCTGGGGCGGCGCTGCATTGAGAAAAGTTTTATTTATCAATAAGTAAGATCACCTCAGTCGCTCAATGTTCGTTGCCGGCGTAAATCCACATTGGCACGGTACTGCCCGCGCGCTCGAAACCGAGCGATTCGTAAAAACGGACCGCTGCCTCGTCGGCGGTGAGCATTTGCTGGTGCAGGCCCGCGTAGTTTTCGCTGAGGGCCTGCATCATCAGGCGGCCGACGCCGGCTCGCTGGTAATCCGGGTGTACCAGCAAGTGTGGATAGTAGACGACCAGGTGACCGTCAGAAATCGCATTGCCGATACCGATCAGGCGCTGGCCGATGCGGGCTGTGACGAGGGAATGCGAGCCGCGCAGCGCCGCCATGAGTTCGCCGGGTTTGTCGGCGGACGACCAGCCGTTGGCGCGATAGAGCTCGACGACTTCCGCGGTCCGTATCGGGTCCTGCATGCTGATTACTGGTGTTCGTGCCATTGCCTGAATATCCGGGTCGTGGGCAAGCGGAGTTTGCCGTTACAGGGGGTGTTCGTAATCCAGCTCCGCCAGCAGCGCGAAATGATCGCTGCCCGCAATCGCCAGCCGCCAGACGTTCAGCGCGCTGAGCTTCCACAGAAAGCAATGGTCTATGCGCCACCAGCCGTTGATGCCAAGACGCGGAATGCGCGGCCATGTGGCCGTAGCCGCGCCGTTCCGGGCCGTCTGGCTGGTACCGTCCGTATAGCGTGCGCGCATGCGTCGGTAGACCGGCCAGGCTGGCGATGCATTGAAGTCGCCAAAGATAGCATGTGGTGTGTTCGCGTAGGCCGCCCGGTCCTGCAACAACAAGCGAAGTTGTTCGCCGCGGCGCACGGGGTGCGGGAAGTACGGCCACAAATGCGGGGCCGAGATATGCACGTTGAGCACCTGCACTGTTTCCTGCAATGGGGTCCAGTGCTCGGGCGTCAGCGTCACTTCCCAGGCGTCTCGTTTGGGCAGGTGTATGCGCCGGCTGGTGACGGGTCTGCGGGCGGCGATGCCGTTGCCTTTGATGATCTGGTCGTGGTCGAGATCGCCGTACGGCAAGCGCCGTTGCAATGCGCGCGCATGTGCCGGCGACAATTCCTGAGCGCAGACAATGTCCACACTGTGCTCATCAATCAATGCACCCAGCGCTTCCGGGTCGGCGCGGCCGGAAAACAGATTGCATGAAAGAACCTTGATCACAAGGTTAATGTAGCAGTTCCCGGGCGTATTGCCGCCGGCGCGGGTGGCTGTGGCCGTGCGGGCACGGTGAGAAGCAGGCCGTTGTGCCGTAAACTCGGTCACCCGGGATCAGGGGTTCCTGACCATTTGCCACGCTGGAGTGCCATGAATACCAGAATGTTCAATGTACTGAAGGCTATCGTTGTGCTCGCTGTCCTGTCTGCATGCGGTGTCGAAACATCCGACCCGAAGGCGTACAACTACGACGTGGCAACGGCTGGCACGCGACAGTTTGAGTTTGATACGGAAACTGAGCCGGGCGTCATCAAGGTGCTGCTGGAATCGCGGAACCTCGGCAGCAACGACGTCGAAATGGCCGAGATATTTTTTCCGCCGGACTATCACGGCACAACGCATCCGCACGAGTTTGAAATTATATTTGTACTGGAAGGCCGGCTGGACCATATCGTCAACGGCGTATCAAACCTGCTGGAGCCGGGTATGGTGGGTGTAGTGCGCGAGCCCGACCTGGTGGTGCATCGCAGTGCCTCGCCAGAGGGGGTAAGAGTCCTGGTGGTTTGGCCGCGCGGCGGTGAAGTCGCCGGATTCGAAGACCCGTCAATGCGTGAATCCGAGCTGGTAAGCGAATAACTTCGCAGGAGTCATTTTGTCTATGAAAGCCTTGCATCGAATGATCGTCTCGTGTGCCGTGTTGCTGGCGTTGACGGCTTGTTCCGTCAACCCGGTCACCGGTAAACGCGAGCTGACCCTGGTGGGTGAAGCCACCGAAATTCAAATGGGCGAGCAAAACTATTTGCCGATGCGGCAGTCGCAGGGCGGTGAGTACGACATCGACCCATTGCTTAGCGACTATGTACAGGGCGTAGGTCAGCGCCTTGCCGCGGTCAGTGATCGCGAACTGCCCTACGAATTTGTTGTGCTCAATAATTCAGTGCCCAACGCCTGGGCCTTGCCGGGCGGCAAGATTGCAATCAACCGGGGATTGTTGACGGAACTGGGTTCAGAGTCCGAACTGGCCGCCGTGCTCGGTCATGAAATAGTCCATGCCGCGGCCCGGCACTCTGCCCGGCAAATGGAGCAGGGCATGCTGTTGCAAGGCCTGGTGCTGGCAACGGCCGTTGCGACCAGCGACAGCGACTACGGCAATATGGCCGTGGGCGGTGCCGGGGTTGCGGCGCAATTGCTCAGTAGTCGTTATGGTCGCAGTGCGGAGCTCGAATCCGACTACTACGGCATGCAGTACATGGCGCGCGCGGGTTACAACCCGGAAGGTGCGGTCTCGCTGCAACAGACTTTTGTGCGGCTCAGCGAAGGCCGTCGCACGGACTGGTTGAGCGGCTTGTTCGCCAGCCACCCGCCGTCTCAGGAACGCGTTGACGCGAATCTGAAAACCGCCGCGGCGCTGCCAGCTGGTGGTGAATCGGGCGAGGAGCGTTATCGGCGCGCGATGGCCAAAACAATGGCGGCTATCCCGGCGTACGAAGCGTACGAGGAAGGCCGCAAGGCGCTCGCCGACAACAATACCGCGCTTGCTTTGCAAAAAGCAGAAGCCGCGATCCAGCAATTGCCCGACGAAGCGCATTTCTACGCGCTGCGTGGCGACGCGCGTTTGCTCGACAAGAAATACGACATGGCGATCACCAACTACGATTCGGCGATTCGTCGGCGCAGTGAGTTTTTTTACTACTACCTGCAGCGTGGCCGCGCCTATGAACGCACCGGCAATGATGTGGCGGCCGAGTCTGATCTGGAGAAAAGCCTGACGCTTTTGCCAACCGCGCCCGCGCACCTGACGCTTGGCCAGATCGCGGCGCGGCGCGGCGATCGTAGCCGGGCTATCGAACACTACCGGGTTGTGGCGCAGGGCGAGGGCGAGGTTGCGCAACAGGCGCAGAGCGACCTCGTGCGACTGGACGTAGGCGAAAATCCGGGCAACTACGTGCAGAAACGGTGCGACCCCGGCAGCGATGGCAACCTGGTGGTTTCGGTACGCAATGCCACGCAATTACCGTTGCGCAATATAGCCATACTGGTCACTTACAACGACGGCAGCTTGCAACGGCAAATGGAGCGTCGGGTCAGCGGCACGCTGGCGGCGGGCGCCGTGGCGAGCGTGGCAACCGGGCTGGGTCCGTATGCGGCTGGCAGCGCATGCCCGGTCGTTATCAGTAATGCGCAGGTTGCTGAGTAGCGGCGCAACTCACTGGCGCCGTACAGCGCGGGGCGCGACACCGGGTCGCAGCCCCGCTCGGTGCAGGATCAGTCAGCCGGTCGTGAATTGCCGGAGTCGCGCTCTTCGAGCAGGCGTTCCATTTCGTCCATGATGGCATTCATCTTCGCGACCGCTGCGCGGTAGGGGCCAGGCGTAGCCATGTCGACGCCGGCATTCTTCAGCAGTTGGTACGGGTAGTCGGAACCGCCAGCGCGCAACAGGTTTTTGTAGTTGTCCACACCGGCCTTGCCCTCTGTTCTGATTTTCTCGTACAACGCGGTTCCCGCTGTCTGCGATGTCGCGTACTGATAAACGTACATGTTGTAGTAGAAATGCGGCACGAACATCCATTCGTTGGTGTACAGGTCATCAATGATGACCACGCCTTCGTCGTGCCCGTGGTAGCGCTTCAGGATGTCGCCATAGATTTCGGTCATGCGTTCGCCGGACAGCGCTTCACCGCGTTCAGCCGCTTCGTACAGGGCGAGTTCAAATTCGGCAAACATTGTTTGGCGGAAGAAGGTGCCCCGCATGCTCTCGAGACCGAAGCCCAGGTAAAACAGTTTTTCATCGACGGACTTCGCGTTCTTCGTCATGTAATCCTGCAGGATCAATTCCAGTGAGGTCGACGGAATTTCCGCGATGAACGTTGAATAGAATGCAGTCTCGAACGGCTGTTCCTGTTTCGAATAAATCGAATGCATCGCATGGCCCCATTCGTGCGCGAACGTGGACAGCGATTCGTAATCATCGTTGTGGTTCAGCAGTACATACGGGTGCACGTCAAAGGCAATCGGGTTCATATACGCGCCGGAGCGTTTGCCACGTTGCGGATAAACGTGCATCCAGCGCTGATTGATTGCTTCGCGCTGCAGTTCCACCCAGTCGTCACCAAGAACCTGCATCGCCTTCAGCGTTATTTCCTTGCTGGTTTCGATATCGAACTTCTTGTCGAGACTGACCAGCGGCGGATAGATGTCGTAGTAGTGCATCTGCTCGACGCCAAGCATGCGGGCGCGCAGCCGGAAGTAACGGTGCAGGGTCGGTAAAGCCTTGTTCACTTCGTCGACCAGCGTGTGGTAGACCTCGGGCGGCAGGTTGTCGTTGAACAGTTCGCGGTGCAGCACGCTGTCGTAGTTGCGTGCCTGGGCCAGCGAAGCCTGAGTTTGTAAATGGGTGTTCAGTATGGAGCCGACGCTGTTGCGATACTCACTCCATTTCGTCCAGAAGGTATCGAACACGAGTTTGCGGTCAGTCCGGTTTTCGCTACCTCTCCAGCGGCCGTAGCCCTGGGAATCTATGACGTCCGTTTCACCGTTGGACAGGGTGATTTCCGGCCAGGGGATATCCGAATTGGCAACGAGACTGTAAATATTGTTCGGTGAGCCAAAAGTCTGCGACAGGTACGCCAGTGTTTGTTCCGCCTCTTCGCCGAGCGTGTGCGGTGCGTTGCGCAATGTGTTTTCGAGCTGGAAGGCAAAGGGTGCAAGACGCGGCTCTTCTTTCTGATAAGCGTTGATCACTTCCTTGCCCACGCCAAGGAGTTCCGGATCTACCCAGGCCGTGGCTTGCGAGAAACGTGCGAACATGATGTCGCCAAGCTGATTGCGTTCCTGGCTTTCGGTGTCGCGCAGATCTTCGTCGCCTGCGAGGCTTGAATAGGCGTAGACCCGATAGGCATCGCGCGACGTTTTGGATATGAGTTGCAGCGTGTCAGCCAGCGATTCGGCACTGTCACCGAGCGTGCCGCGGCGGGCTTCAATCTTGCCAAGGTCACTAAGCACCTGTTCGCGAGCCTGGTCCCAGGCTTCGGGCGTCGGGAATATTTCGCTGAGGTCCCAGGTATAGCGCTCATCGACCGTGTCGTCGGCAAAACCGACGCTGGCGCAAAACAGCATGACGCCGGCAATTGCGGTACGCAGAAATACTCGCATCGGAAAATCTCCATTTTCTTTTATTGAGGGACTTAGACAGTCCGGTCGGGATCAGTTCGCCAGCTTTGCCGGTCTCGGGCCTGAAACTGGCCAAGGTCCGGTACTTTGCCAGTTTTGGTGTACATTGTCGCGATGACCCCGGCCAGCCGACGCCGCCTAGCGCGACACCTGATTCGACTCTCCATAAGTGGCGCCTTGTTGCTGCTGTTCGCGATGCACATCGGCGGCCGTCCCCGCGTTGAGTTCATTGACCGCGTTGAACATTATTTGTACGACGCGCGTCTGCGCGCCAGCATGCCTGGGACTGTCGATCCACGCATCGTGATTGTCGAAATCGACGAAGCCAGTCAGTTGGAACTCGGCCAATGGCCATGGCCACGAGATACCCTGGCCACCCTGGTGGACCGCTTGTTCGATGACTACGGCGTGCAGGTGCTCGGCCTGGACGTGTTGTTTGCCGAGGAAGAAGAGCGTCCGCTTGAGCGATTGCTGCATGAACTCGCCGCCGGCGAATTTGGCGATGATCCACATGCAGCCGCAATCCTTATGCGTTTGCAGAATAATCTCGACAGCAACCGGCGCTTTGCAGAATCGTTGATCGCACGCGATGTCGTCACGGGCTTTGTCTTCAAAGACACGCTGCGGAGCGGCGAGCCGCAGGCGACCGGGCGATTGCCCGAGCCAGTGCTGAGTAAAGAGCAGGTGGCGGGTATCGATGTGCCCTTCGTTCGCGCAGCGGGCTACGTCGGTACGCTGCCGGCACTGCAACAGAATGCGGCCGCCGGCGGTTTCTTCGATGCACCGCTCGTTGATGCCGATGGCGTGTTCAGACGCGCGCCGCTGGTTCAGCAATACGAGGGCGACCTTTACCCCTCACTGGCGCTGGCGGTTGCGTTACTGGCGCTTGATTCACCGCCGCTGTCGTTCGTGTTTGATACGGAGCGCGACGACTACAGCGGCCTGAACCTCGAGGCTTTGTCGATTGGCGGTCAGCACGTTGCTGTTAATGAACAAGCCGCCGTCTTCATTCCCTACCGGGGCCGCCAGGGCAGTTTCCCCTTCGTCAGAGCCATGGACGTCTTGTCAGGTGCCGTGCCGGCCGAGGTACTCAGCGGCCGCATCGTTTTGCTGGGTGCTACGGCTGCCGGCCTGCTGGATGTGCGATCGACGCCGGTTGCCCAGCGCTACTATGGCGTGGAAGCGCACGCGAACCTGATCAGTGGCTTGCTGGACGGTACGATCCGCCGGCAACCGTCCTGGTCGGGCGGTCTCGAGTTCGTCTTGTTGTTGTTGATCGCCGCTTTGTCAGCGCTGTTGCTACCGCGACTGTCGCCACTGGCGGCGCTGGCGTTCGTTGCGCTGCTGCTGGTTTCCACGACAGCGGTCAATTTCTGGTTGTGGACGGCACTTGATCTGGTCGTGCCACTGGCATCAATGCTCTTGTACATCCTGTTTGCCGGGCTGCTGCAGATCAGTTATGGCTTTTTCATCGAGTCACGCAATCGCCGGCATTTGTCGCGCTTGTTTGGTCAGTACATACCACCGCGCCTGGTTACTGAGCTCGCAGCCAGCGGCGAGGACGCCTCCATGCAAGGTGAAAGCCGCGATATGTCGGTGTTGTTCTCCGACGTCCGCGGCTTCGCGTCGTTGTCGGAAAACGTTGAGGCGCGCGAACTCACTCGACTGATGAACGAAATTCTGACGCCGATTACCGCAGTCGTTCACGAACACCGGGGTACCATCGACAAATACATGGGGGATGCCGTGATGGCCTTCTGGGGTGCGCCGCTGGCGGACGAGGATCATGCGCACAACGCTGTCACAGCAGGGCTGCAAATGATTGCGGCGGTTGCGGCGTTGCACGGTCCTTTCCGTCAGCGCGGCTGGCCGGCCATAGCGGTCGGCGTCGGTGTCGCCAGTGGCGAGATGAACGTCGGCAACATGGGTTCCGAATTCAGGATTGCCTATACGGTCATGGGCGACACGGTCAATCTGGGCTCCCGTCTGGAAGGACTGACCCGGCAGTACGGCGTCGACATGCTTGTCAGCGCGGACACGGCCAGGCTCGCGCCGCAATACGCCTACCGCGAGCTTGACCGGGTGCGGGTAAAAGGTCGCCAGGAAGCGGTCGACATCATGCAACCGCTGGGGCTTAAAGCAACGCTACCGGCGCAATGCCTCGCGGCCGCTGAAACCTTCAGCACCATGCTCGCGGCGTATCGCGCAGGCGATTGGGACAGAGCGGAAACACTACTGGATTCAATGGCAAGCGAACAGCAGGAAACCGTGCAGGAGGTCTACCGTGCGCGCATCCGCCGCTATCGAAACGAGCCGCCTCCGGCTGACTGGGACGGTGTCTTTGAACACGACCGCAAGTAGTCACTGTTGGGCCGGTTCGCAGTGCTGACATAAAATGCCATACTCAAGGCCACTGGTCATTCAGGAACTGTTGATGCCTGTAAAAACCTCGCGCGCAGTTGCCGGCGGTCTGGCTTGTACTGCGTTGCTGGCAATTTCGCTGGTCCCTGTCGCGGCACACGCGCAACGGGCCGCTTTGGAGTCGCCGGCAGCCGACGTTGATGCCGAGTTGCGCACACTGCTGGCGGACGCCGAAGACCTGCTGGCGGTGGATCGTGCGCAACCGGCCTATGAACGGCTGGTCAACGTAGAACACAAGCACGCGGGCAATCCACTGTTTGACTACCTGCTCGGCGTTGCGGCGCTGGATACCGGCCGTCATGGCATCGCCGTATTCAGTCTGCAGCGGGCGCTGTCGGTGGAGCCCGGTTTTTCCGGGGCGCGCCTTGAGCTGGCGCGCGCTTACTTTGAGTCCGGCTATCCCGAGCGGGCGCGGCCCCTGTTCGCGCAGACTCTGGACGAAAACCCGCCCATTGCGCTGCGGGACACTATTGTCCGCTACCTGCTGGCGATCGACGCGGCACCTGCCGCACCGGAGAGCCGACTCAAGGTCTACGCTGAGCTCACTGCCGGGCACGACAGCAATGCCAACGGCTCCACGGCCAGGGAACGGTTTCTCGGTTACGAGCTCAGTCGCAATAACGTCAAACAGGGCTCCGTGTTTGCCGGTATCGGTGCAGGATTCGATTGGCTGCGACCCGTCAGTGAACGTTTCTCGTGGCACGTTTCCGGTCACGCCGGGCACCGGCAAAACCCGGATGCGGATTTTGTTGATGCCACCGTGACCATGGGTGACGCCGGTTTTCAGTGGCGGCACGGTCAGTTGTTTGGCCGGGCTTCGGTCGGTGCTTACTACGGTTCGCGTGACGGCGATTCCAATGAATCGTTCACGGGCATCGAGGCGATGCTTGGGCGGCAACTGACAGACGACTGGGACCTCAGTGTCAGCGTGCATGGCGGCGCGCAACGTTACGATGACGCCATCGACATTCTCGATGTCGACCAGATCCTCTATGCGTTGACCGTGGCGCGACGTTTCGCGAATGGCGCACGCCTGAGTCTTGCCTTGCTGCGCGGCGCTGACGAGGAACGCGAAGCCGGCTCTCCGTACGGCAACCGGCAGTCCGGCGCGCGGGCGAGTGTTGCGCTGCCCATAGGCCCTGCCGCGCGTTTCGCGGCATCCATCCGCTCCCTGAGTCGTGATTACGATGGCCTGTTTTTTGGCGCAGCGAGGGAAGACCAGCAGCTGACTGCAAACCTGGAGCTGGAGTTTCGCGATGTCTGGTTGAACGGCTTGTCGGTGTCGCCACGCGTGCGTTTCATCGACAACCGCTCCGACGTATTGCTCTACCGTTATGACCGCTCCGAGTTCGGCGTGGGTTTGAAATGGACGCACCAATGATTTGTCGACTGCAACGCTGGCTACTGCTGGGCGCAGGTCTGCTGGCCATGCCGGTCAGCGTACTGGCTGCTGTCGCAGGACAGGTCATGTTCAGCACCGGCGAGGTGACCGCCGATCGGCAACCTCCCGCCAGTCTGGCCAAAGGCGATGACGTGTTCGTTGCTGATACGGTCCGCACGGGTGCGGCCGCACGCGCCCAGTTGTTGATGCAGGACGGTGCGCGGCTCGCGATTCGCCCGGAGAGTGCGATACGCATCGAAGAGTACGTTTATCAGGCGGCGGGCAGCAGCGCGGCACCGGCAACGAGTCGCAGCGCCAACCGCAGCGTGACCCGCTTGCTGAAAGGCGGTTTGCGCACGATTACTGGGGCGATCGGCAAGGATGACGAGAAGGCCTACGAAGTCCGGACGCCGGTTGGCGTGCTCGGAATACGCGGTACCGACTACATGCTGGTCTTCTGCAACGCGGATTGCCGTCCCGCAGGCAGTGGCACCGCGTTAGCGGAGAATGGCTTGTACCTTGGAGTCATCGAAGGTCACATTGTATTTCGCAATGAAACGGGCAGCATCGAATTGCGCGCCGGCGAACATGCGTTTGTGCCGCTGGATACGCGCCAGCCGCAACGGCTGGCCACGCCGCCAGCCGTGTTTATTGACGAGTTTGATCGTCCGTTGCGCGGGCCAACGCGGCCATCGCCGGTTGGCTTCGACAGCAAACTGGGTAGCCGACGGCAGCCGGACGTCAACACGACGCCGATAGACAACAATGATTTGGCCGACAAGGGCATGGACCGGACGGATGCACCGAAGCAGCCGCTGATCGGAACAGACGCGGACGGCAACCGGATAGACCTGTTGCCAGGGCAGCTGCAAGAGGTCCGGCCAATGCCCGGCGACAACCGCGACACGTACCAGTAGAGTCCCGCGGGGCGGCGATGAGCCGGTGCCAGCTGAAGGCAATGCATGCGCGACAAAACATGGAACCGCGTTCGCGGGTTACGTTCAAAACAAGACAACGAGCTGAGCTATGGAAAATAAAGTGCTGCGAGCGTTGCCTCTTGCCGTGATTATGTTGCTGGCAGGCTTCGCTGCAGCCCGTTTTTTGCCCGGTGAGGCGCCCGCAGGCCAAGCGGCATTGCCGAGCGAAGCAACCGTTCATTTCGACGACCAGCAGCCGGTAGAACAGCGTTTGCTGGCACTGGAGCGGGCCTTGGGCGAAGAACGTCAGGCTCGCCAGTTGCTGCAGGAAGAACTGGTTTACTTAACCGCAGAAATCGATCGATTGCGGCCCGCCCCGGGTCGCGGTGCGGATCCGGCAACTGCCGCAGCCAGTGTTGCGGCGGAAGAAGCTGGCCCCCGTCGATCGTTCCGCCGCAATTCCCGCGAGCCGCGCAGCGAGCAGCTGCTGGCAGCCGGGTTTGCGCCCGACCGGGCCGAGTGGATCGCGCAACGCGAATCGCAATTGGAGCTGGAGATGCTGGAGGCTCGCTATGAGGCGCAACGCAATGGCGACTTCAGCGGTTTGCGTGAGGCCCGCGATGCGAGCGCCCAAGCGTTTCGCCAGGAACTGGGCGCAGCGGATTACGAACGTTACCTGGAAGCCACCGGTCGCTCGACCAGTGTGACTGTGTCCAATGTACTGGACGGTTCGCCCGCCCAGGCAGCCGGCTTGCGGCCCGGCGACCAGATAGTCAGTTACGCCGGCAACCGCACCTACAGCATGTCGGATCTGAACAATGCAATCGTGCAAGGGCAGCCGGGCCAGACCGTGCTGGTGGATATCGTGCGTGACGGCATACCGATGCAGGTAGCGTTGCCACGCGGCGCGGTGGGCATCATGGGTGGTCGCCAGCGTCGCTAGTTGCGCGCGGAACGTCCGGGCCGCAATGCTCCGCTGTCGATCAGGCAGTGCTCAGGCAGGTCATTGGCGGGAATGCAAGCTGGTCATCGGCGGCAACGCCATGCAGAATGTTTGCCGGTTAAAGGTAATGCCGCGGGGCAACCGTCAACGTGAGTGTTCTTCGTTACACTATTCCCAACAGTTTCACAGCAGCCAGCCTGCTGCTGGGACTCGGTTCAATCGTTACCAGTCAACTCGGCCACCTCGAACTCGCGGGCTGGATGATCGTCTGGTGCGGTTTGCTCGACGTGCTGGACGGCCTGGCTGCACGTTTACTGAAAGCAACCTCCACCTTCGGCGCCGAATTCGATTCGATGGCGGACCTCGTGTCCTTCGGCGTGGCTCCGGGCATGCTGGTCTATCAGGCAGGTACGAGAATCGGTGGCGTCGAGTTTGAAAGCAACGCCTATTGGGTATTGCTGTTGTCGGTGGGTGTGTTCGTACTGGCGGGTGCCATGCGGCTCGCCCGATTCAATCTTTCCACGGGCAAGCCCAGCGACGGCTGGTTTTCGGGTATCCCCATCACGGCGGCGGGCGGCGGCCTCATCTCGACCATCGTCATATTGCTGGCGAAACACGAAGACTTTGCGGCCGTTTTGCCTTTGCATGCCTACTTGCCGGTGCTGATGTTCGTTCTCGCGCTGGCGATGATATCGAATATCCGCTTTCCGAAGATCCGGCGCCGGGACAACGTCCTGATCAATACCTTTCAGGGTTTCAATTTCGCCGCGACTTACTATTGCGGTATTACCCGCAGTTACCCTGAGTTTCTGTTTGCGATGGCGCTGTTCATTTTGATCAGCGGCATTATTGCCGGACGCCTGAGTCAGCGACCTGCGGACGCCGAGCCGCACAGCGGTTGAGGCAGCGGCCGGTTTTGTTATGACGCCCGTAAAACCGGCAGACGCGGCCGCCAGCAGTGAATTGCTGCAACGCCGACAACGCCTGCTGGGCCCGGCTTATCGCCTGTTCTACGACGAACCACTGCACATCGTGCGTGGCGAGGGCGTGTGGTTGTACGCGGCAGACGGCCGCCGTTACCTCGACATGTACAACAATGTGCCGCACGTCGGTCATTGCCGGCCAGAGGTGGTCGAGGCGATCCGCGCGCAGGTCGGCGTACTCAATACCCATACCCGATATCTGCACGAAAACGTCCTGGATTACGCCGAACGTTTGCTGGCGACGTTGCCCGCCGAGCTTGATACCGCGATGTTCAGCTGCACCGGAACCGAAGCGAACGAACTTGCCGTGCGAATTGCGCGCCTGGTGACGGGCGGCAGCGGCCTTGTCGTCACGGAGTTTTCCTACCACGGAAATTCGCAGGTGATTGCGGATATCTCGACCGAAGACACGCCGCCCGAACGCCGTCCCGATGCCGTGGTGACGGTGCCGTTCCCCGACACCTACCGCGGCAAGTACCGTGACGCGAACGCGGGCGAGCAATACGCAGCCTGTGTGGACGATGCACTTGCGGAGTTGGCGCTGCGCGGTATCCGGCCGGCGGCTTTTATTGTCGACACTATTTCCTCATCCAGTGGCGTGATTGACCTGCCGGCTGGTTTTTTGCGCCTTGCCGCGCAAAAGATTCGGGCTGCCGGTGGTTTGTTCATCGCGGATGAAGTGCAACCTGGTTTTGGCCGGACGGGACGGCACTTCTGGGGCTTCGAAGCTGACAATGTCGTGCCCGATATCGTGACCATGGGCAAGCCGATGGGTAATGGTCATCCGCTCGCCGCCACCGTCGCACGCCGTGACTTGCTCGAGCGTTTTGCCAGCAAGACCGGCTACTTCAATACCTTCGGTGGCAACCCCGTTTCCGCGGCGGCCGGGCTCGCCGTACTGGAGGTGCTGCAGCGTGATCAGTTGCAGGCCAATGCACTGGCCGTCGGTGAGTACCTGAAATACGGGCTTGCGACGCTCGCCAGCCAACACGCCTTGCTCGGTGACGTGCGCGGTCACGGTCTGTTCCTGGCCGTTGATCTCGTCAGTAACAGGGAGACGCGCGCACCGGCAACGTCGGCCGCGCGAGCCGTAGTAAAGGGTTTGAAAGACGTCGGTGTGCTGACCAACACGATCGGTCCGCACAGCAATATTCTGAAGCTGCGGCCGCCGATGGTCTTCAGTCGGGAACACGCCGACCTGTTTCTGCAACATTTCGCCAGTGTGCTGGAAAAAATTCCTGCGCCTGACTGAACGATAATCCGGGAAATTCGCGGGGGAATCATGCGCAAAATCTTGATATTGGCACTGCTGGTAATGGCGGGTTGCGGGCAACCGGCCACTGATGGCGATTTCAATTCAAAACTGGCTGGCTTTCAGCACCTGCCCGGTTTCATCGATCTCTACCACGATCTTGACGGCGGCAAAGTTTACCTGCGGCTCGACGCGCTCGACGCGCCGTTTCTTTACCAGTCATCGATGGCCCGCGGTGTAGGGTCCAACGATCTCGGGCTTGATCGCGGTCAGCTGGGCGACGCCTACGTGGTCGAGTTTCAGCGACACGGCGACAAGGTCTTGCTGGTTGCCGACAACCTGGACTACCGCGCGCAAAGCGACAGCGAGGAAGAGCGTGACGCAATTGCGGCGTCATTCGCGCGCTCCGTGCTGTGGGGGTTCAGTATCGCAGGCCACACCAGTGGCGCGCTTGTTATCGATGCAACCGACTTCTTCTTGCGTGATGCGCATCAGTTGGCGCGGCGCCTGAAAAACACGGGTGAAGGCACGTATGCGGTGGATGCGGCCCGCTCAGCAATCTACGCACCGCGCACCAAGGCGTTTCCGGATAACAGCGAAGTTGAAGCGGTGGTGACCTACAAGGGCGAACCCGGCGGCAACATTCTGCGTACTGTCGTTCCGGATCCGACGAGCATTACCGTGCATCTGCATCACTCCTTCATCCGCTTGCCGGACGACAACTACGAACCCTTGCCGTACGATCCGCGTGCCGGCCTGATCGGACTCAGTTACGGGGCAGACGGGTTTGCCGATTACGCCTCGCCGGTCGGTGACGAGTTGCTGGTGCGTTACGCGCGTCGCCACCGCCTGGAAAAAAAGGATCCTTCGGCGACAGTCAGCGAGGCGGTGGAACCGATCATTTACTACGTTGATCGTGGTGCCCCCGAACCGATACGCAGTGCCCTGATCGAAGGTGGCAACTGGTGGAACGCGGCCTTCGAAGCCGCCGGTTACAAAGACGCGTTCCGCGTGGAGCTGATGCCGGAAGGCGCGGACCCGATGGACGTTCGCTACAACGTCATACAATGGGTACATCGCTCGACGCGCGGCTGGTCGTACGGTTCATCCGTTCTGGACCCGCGTACCGGTGAAATCATGAAGGGTCATGTCACCTTGGGGTCGCTGCGGGTTCGGCAGGACTACCTGATTGCCGAAGGTTTGCTGTCACCGTACGGCGATGCCGAGCGGCCGGACGCAATGATGGCGATGGCCCTGGCGCGTATCCGGCAATTATCGGCGCACGAGATCGGCCATACGCTTGGTATCGAGCACAACTTCGCGGCCAGCACTCAGGGCGGCACGTCGGTCATGGACTATCCGTTCCCGGTCATCGGTCTCAGCGCCGACGGCGATATCGACCTCAGCGATGCCTACGGAGTGGGTGTTGCGGCCTGGGACAAGCGCGTCGTGCTTTACGGTTATCAGGATTTCGCGGACGACGTTGATGCAGTGGCCGCCCGGCAGGAGATCCTCGCGGAAACCTTGGCCACGTTGAAATACGTATCGGACGAAGACTCGCGCGCAGTGGGTACGGCGCATCCCGATGGCAACCTCTGGGACAACGGCGCGGATGCCATCAAAGAGTTGCAGCACCTGATGGCGGTTCGCGAACAGGCGCTCGCGAAGTTCTCGATCAATAATATTCGCGAAGGACGGCCCCTGGCGACGCTCGAGGAAGTATTGGTGCCGGTATACCTGCTGCACCGGTTTCAATTGCAGGCTGTCGCCAAGTTACTGGGCGGCGATTACTTCAGTTACGCGTTACGCGGCGATGGCCAACAAGCAACCCGGCCTGTCGCCGCCGGTCGCCAGCGCGCGGCGCTGGATGCCATGCTCGCAACCTTGAACCCCGATGTGCTGGCACTGTCGCCGGAGTTGCTGGCGACGCTGTCACCGCGGCCACCCGGGTACACGCTCGGTCGGGAATCGTTCCCGCGCGAGACCGGCCCGACATTTGATCCTTTCAGTCCTGCGCGCAGCGCCGCGGCACTGACGTTGCAGGCCTTGCTCGAACCGCATCGCGCCGCCCGGCTGGTGGCCGCCAATGCGCTGGACGCGGATATGCCAGGATTCGATGAAGTCCTGCGATCCTTGCTGGCAAGTACCTGGCTGGCGGAACGCCAGAGCGGCCAGCAGGCAGAAATTCAACGCAACACGAACCTGCTGGTGCTGGATTCACTCCTGCGTCTGCAGGTCGACGAGGATGTGTCACCGGCCGTGCGTGCGCTGGTGCTGGATACGGTAGCGGGTTTGCACGACTGGTTGACGGCGCGGGTCGGTGGCGAGCGCAATGCGATTTGGCGCGGCCATTATCGAATCGCCTTGTCACGAATTGCGCAAGCGCAGGATGACCCGCAAAGCATTCGCAAATTGCCGTCGGTTCCAGTGCCGCCGGGATCGCCTATCGGTTCCTGAGCTCCGCTGCTGGTGCGACCAACGCCGTGGTCACTGCGACGGCTCCAGGTCACGATATGAACCGCCAGGGTGGCCTGCCTTGTGAGGGTGTGGCGGCGCGTCTAGTATCGAACGGGCTCTGAGCGCTGGCTCGCGGGAGCCCGATACGCCGCGGCGGTAATTGCCTGTGCCCCGAGCGCATGGCGTTGCACCGAACCCGAAGGGGACCTCATGATGAAATTCACACGACGACGATTTCTCGGTACCGGCAGTGCATTGCCTTTCGGCCTCGGGCTTGCCGGTCTTGCCACGGCGGCAAGGGCAGACGCGGCGGCGGGCAAGGCCGACCTGATCGTGACCGGTGGCAGAATCTACACCATGAATTCGTCACAGCCGCGGGCCGAGGCGCTTGCGGTTCGGGGTGATCGCTTGCTGGCGGTTGGCAGCAACGACGACATACTGGCGTATGCATCGCCTGCCACCAAACGCATCGATGCGCGCGGCCTGACCATTACGCCCGGCTTCATCGATGCGCACAGTCACCCTCTGTTCGGTGAAGAAGCATTGGGCGTCAACGTCAACCTGCCACGCATTGCCGATGTTAAAGACGCGCTGGCCCGGCAAGCGGCGAAAACCCCGCCCGGTCACTGGGTGCGTGGTGTGATGTACGACGATACGAAGTTTGAAGAAGAGCGGGCACTTGAGCGCCGGGATATCGACGAGGTCGTGAGCGACCACCCGGTATTCGTCGGCCATCGTGGCGGTCACACCGCAGTCGTCAATTCGAAAGCGTTCGAGATTGCAGGCGTCACCGTCGATACGCCGGATCCCACCGGTGGCAAATACTTCCGTGAGAACGGTGAGCTCAGCGGCAAGATCGCGGAGCATGCGCTCGACGTGTTCCGCAAAGTCGGCACCTGGCCGAAAATGGATCGCGAAGTTCGCCAGGCATCGGCGAAAGTGGCGACCGCGAATATGGCAGCATCGAGACTCACCTCAACCACTGACGCTTACGGCAACGCCGACAACATGCGCGCCTACCAGGACGCGCTCGCCGCCGGTGAACTGAACTGCCGCGTGGCTTTCATGCCGGGCGGCAACAGCGACATGTTCGAGGGTTTGAAGGCCGCGGGCATACGTTCCGGCTTCGGCGACGACATGCTTCGTATCGGTGCCGTGAAGTACTCGGCGGATGGTTCGGCCTCGGAACGCACCATGAGCATGAGCACACCTTACAAAGGTCAACCGGATAACTTCGGCATTCTTACCATGACCCAGGAGCAGATCGACGCGGCCGTGGACGATGCGGTGGCGCACGATTTTCGGGTTGGCATACACGCGAACGGTGATGTCGCGATTGACATGGTTTTGAAAGCGTATGAGCGGGTGCTTGCCGGTCATACCGGCCAGAACCCGCGACATCGCATCGAGCATTGCTCATTGATCAACGATGAACTGCTGCGAAGAATTCGCGCGACAGGCGTCGTGCCAGCACCTTTCTACACTTACATCTACTACCACGGCAACAAGTGGCTCGACTACGGTGAAGAAAAAATGCAATCGATGTTTGCGCACCGCAGCTTCCTGGATGCCGGCATTCCCGTAGCACCGGCCTCGGATTTCACACCCGGCCCCTACGAACCGATGATGGCCCTGCAAAGCATGGTGACGCGTACGGATACGCGCGGCCGTGTATGGGGTGCAAACCAGCGGGTGGCGGTGGCCGAGGCGTTGCGGATCTGTACGGTGCACGGTGCCTACGCGTCTTTCGAGGAAGACCGCAAAGGCTCACTGCAACCCGGCAGACTGGCCGACTTTGTCCTGCTTGCTGAAGATCCGCACGAGGTCGATGCCAGCCGTTTAGTTAACATACCCATAGTTCGTACGGTCATGGGCGGCCGTACCACGTACGAGGCCTGATATGACCGATCGCTATACCTGCCGTTATTTGTTGTCTGCCATTTTATTGCCCGTCCTGCTGCTCGCCGGTTGTGGCGACGCCGCTCCCGATCCCGACGCGGCTGAGCGGGTGTTCATCAACGCGCGCGTTTACACCGTCAATGACGAACAACCGTGGGCAGAAGCGGTGGCGGTGCGTGATGACCGGATCGTTTACGTTGGCGACAACGCCGGCGCAGAGGCGCTGACCGGCAAACAGACCGCGGTGCACGACCTGGGCGGCAAACTGCTGTTGCCAGGATTCATCGACTCGCACATGCACCCGATCGGTGGCGGCGCTTACGCCAAAGCGCTGTCGTTGAATACCTTTGGTGAAGTCGATGAATGGATCGCAGCCATAGACGAATTCGCCGAGGCTAATCCCGATGCGCCGCTGATTTTCGGCTACGGCTTTCTGGCCAGCACCTTCGGGCCGGGTGGTCCCACCCGGCAGATGATCGATGGCGTTGTACCGGATCGCCCCGTGCTGATCATGGATGAAGGCTTTCACGGCGCATGGGCCAACAGCCGTGCGCTGGAATTGCTGAACATCACCCAGGATACCCGGGACCCGGCACCTGGCTTCAGTTACTACAAGCGCGATGCGAACGGCGATGCGACCGGTTACCTGCTGGAAGGCACCGCGGGTATGGCCATGGACGGACTCAATGCGATTACGACCGATACGGTGGTCGAGGGCACGGCCTACGTATTTGATGTGCTGAACCAGTACGGCGTTACGTCGGTGTTCGATGCGGGCGCAGGCGGTTACGGCGATGAACTGCCGGAAATCCTGTCGCGCCTTGAGCGGGCCGGCGACATGACAGTGCGTATCGTCGGTGCTTACCGACCCGGCGGGCCCAAAGACGTTGCCGATGCGGTTACCCGGGCGAAAGAGTGGGGTGCAACGATCAAGGGCGAACGCTATCACTACCTGGGGCTCAAGATCATGGACGACGGTACCGTAGAAGGCCGTACCGCCGCGATGTTCGAGGACTACCAGGGTGAGCCCGGCAACAGTGGTGAAACTGTCTATACCCAGGAACAGATGAACGAAATGGTGGTGGGTGCCGCCGCGGCCGATATCGACGTGCACATACACGCGCTGGGTGAGCGTGCGGTACACGAAGCACTGAACGCGATAGAGGTCGCACGCGAGCGCCATGGAGACAGCCGGTCGCGCTACGCCATCTGTCACATTCAGGTGATCACGGATCAGGACCTGCCGCGGTTTGCCGAGTTGGATGTCTTCGCGCAGAGCACACCGCTGTGGGCCTCCTACGACACCTACGGCGAGCAGTTCGTCAGCGCAGACCAGTTCCAGCGCTACTGGCGTTTCAAGAGCCTCGCTGATCTTGGCGTGGCACTGAGCTTTGGCAGCGACTTCCCGGCCAGCGGTGCCGGCATGCTGGGCATGTCCCCGGTACTGCAGATCGAGATCGGACATACCCGGCAAAGTGCCGGCGAGGCGGACGCGCCCGTGCAGCCCAGGGAGTCAGAGCGGTTAAGCGTGGCGGCGCTGGTGCGCGGCTTCACCATTGACGCGGCCCGGCAGATGCATATGGATGACGAGATCGGCTCCATCAAGACCGGCAAAAAGGCGGATCTGATTGTTCTGGATCAGAATATTTTCGAAGTGGAGCCGTATTCGATCCACCAGACCAAGGTGCTGCTGACCCTGATGGACGGTGAGGTTGTCTGGCAGCAATAAACCGGCCCGGTAACTTTTTTGCGGCAGGTGTAACCTTTTGCCGCCGGCGTGACTATAAGCCTGCAGACAATCACTCTTTGCGGGACTTACGATGACCATCAACAAGGTTTTATGCGCTTTTCTGGCTGTTGCCTTTGCCTGTGGTTCGCAGGCATATGCGGTTGACAGTGACGACTTGCCGGGCGACACCGTCTGGTACCTGCACGCTGATCTCGCCGGTATGCGCAGCAGCGAGTCAGGTCGCGAGCTGTACCGCTGGCTGGATGGCGAAGTGTTCGTCGAGGTCAACGAAGAGACCGGTATTGATATCGGTCGTGAGCTTGAACGTGTGACAGCCTTCTCCGCCGATGGGCCGGGAGTCACGATTGTGTTCGAAGGTACGCTCAGCCAGGAGACCAAAGACAAGCTCATGGGGATGGTGGCGTTGCAGGGCAAATTCGACCCGCGGGAACACGACGGCAAGGCTTACTTTTTTGCCGGCGAAGATGATGCTGAGTCGAACACGTCCGATCCGCTGGGCAATCTTCAGGAAGCTGCGTTCTTCAGTTTCGCGGTGCCGAACAAGGTGCTGGTGTCGTCCTCAGAGGGCCAGATGCAGGAGCTGCTGCGCAGCGGCGGCAAGATTGTTGGCAGCGGCGGCCACAAAGGTGCGTTGTTCGTGATGACCGCGGACAAGAGTTTCGTGCAGGCAGGGATGCGCGCCGAACATTTCGCCAGTGATGACGGTGATGACTGGAACTCGAACATTCTCCGCAATACCGAGCAGGCCGCCTTGCTGGTGGCGGATCGCGGTGGCTTGCTGGCAGTCGAGGCGCAACTCAAATCGACTGACGAAATGATGGCACGATCAATCGGCAGCGTGATTAACGGACTGATCGGATTGCAGGCATTCAACAGTGATATCGACCCGCAGATCCGGACCATGATCAGCAACACCAAGGTCAGTGTGGCCGATGCGGTGCTGAGTATCAGTACGGTGTTCGATCCGGCGATGCTTGTGCAGTTGTTGTCGGACTGATTACCACTGCTGCAGGTGCAAAGTGACGAACAACTCGCGGCCCACGCTCAGCAAGGCAATGCGGAGGCCTATGCCGAACTGGTCACTCGCTATCAGCAGCGCCTGTTCCGCTTCTTGCAGACGCGTTGCGCCAGTCGCGCCGATGCGGAGGATGCGCTGCAGGACGCGTTCGTTGATGCCTGGCGCTATTTGCACAGTTACAATTCGCGCTGGCGCTTCAGTACCTGGCTCTACCGCATTGCGCTGCGCAGGGCAGCGCGGCAACGCAACGACGCCACGCCGGGTGAGCAGGTTGCGACCGATCCTGGCGGGGATCCGCTGGCGGTTTGCATAGCCGCGGACGAGCGCGAGAATTTGTGGCGCACCGCACGTCGTCTGCTTGGCGAAGATGCGGTGACCGCGTTGTGGTTGCACAGCGTAGAGGGCATGGCCATCAAGGACATTGCGCGGGCGTTGCAACGCTCATTGCCCTGGACCAAAGTCAGCCTCATGCGCTCGCGACGGCGCTTGCGGGCGGCACTGATGGCACAGGAGGCGGCAAGCCCCGAGAGTGAGGCCTATGGATAAGCTCGATAAACAACTGGCTCAGGATGCAGCGGCGATCGATGCCGAACTGCCGGACGCGTGGCGGCAACGCCTGGATGCGCGCTGGCGGGAGGTCCGGCCGGCAACGAATGCCAACCGGCGGCGGCTGCCCGCTCTGCGTTTCGCCGGACTGGCAGCGGGTTTGCTTGGGCTGGTCGTGGCGATAACGCTGAGTCAGCGCACGCCCTCGGTAGAGGAGGTACCGCTGGCCACGGTGCCACCGTATTCGCAGGAGGTCTTCATGCCGGTGCCGCTTGAGGTCGAGCCGGTGGATCTGACCCAACCGTTACAGCAGGAACTGCTTAATCTGCAAGCGGATGTCGAAAAGGCCCGGCGGTCGATAGAACGCGATTTGCGTCGCTCTTTCTAGCGGCTGCGGTACCGGTTTTTTTGTCCGCTCGGCAGGAGGCCGTACACGGACCTTTCAAGTGCAACGCTCTGCTGTGCAGTCTGCCAGTGGAAATCGAATTCCGATTCCTCTATTCTGCCAGCTGGAATCAGTCCGTCCGTTTCAATTACGAGCGCGGCAGTCAGACATTCCGGGAAATACAAACGACGGTTTGCCAAGACAACCGCGAACAGGGGATACGCAAGACTACGAACGAACAAAGAACAACGGCGCGCTGACCAGATAGAGCGGCATTCACCTATTGCCGTCCACAAAAATCCGCACGGTCACGAACAAAGGATGCGACAGGTATGCCTTTAGCAGTAGTGTTGATTCTGTTAGTAGTGGGTTCGCTCGTCTTCCATTTCCTGAGCCCCTGGACCTTTACGCCGCTCGCCTCTAACTGGGGCGCGATCGATTTCACCATCGATATCACCTTCGTCGTCACCGGATTCGTTTTCGTCGCCGTGAACCTGTTCATGGCCTGGTGCGTCATCAGGTACCGTGCCAAAGCCGGCAGCAAAGCGAACTACGAACCCGAAAATCAAAAGCTGGAGTGGATACTGACCGTCGTGACAACCGTGCTGGTTGCCGCGATGCTGGCACCCGGACTCTTTGTCTGGGCCAGTTTCGTCAAAGTGCCCGACAATGCGATTGAGATCGAAGCGATCGGTCAGCAATGGCATTGGAGTTATCGGCTGCCGGGTGAAGACGGCGAGTTCGGTAATGTCCACAACGCTTTTGTTACCGCGGACAACCCGTTTGGTATGGACCCGGAGGACCCGAACGGGCTCGACGATATTCTGGTTTCAAGTGCGGAGGTGCATGTTCCTGTTGGCACCCCGGTCAAATTCAACCTTCGTTCCAAAGACGTGCTGCATGATTTCGCGGTCGCACAGTTCCGGGTCAAGATGGACCTGGTACCCGGCATGATGACTTACATGTGGCTGACGCCAACGGTGAACGGGCGTTACGAATTGTTGTGTGAAGAGCTCTGCGGTATCGCGCATTACGCAATGCGCGGCGCGGTCATCGTCGAAGACAAAGCGGACTACCTGGCCTGGGTCGACACGCACCCTACTTACGCTGAAACGCTGGCAGTGGCCGCTGGCAATGCCACAGTAGGTCAGGCGCAATACGCTGTCTGTGCGGCCTGCCACGGCCCACAAGGCGAAGGTGTTGTTGCTATGAACGGGCCGAAGCTTGCGGGGCAGAGCGCCTGGTACCTCAGCAACCAGATCAAGGCATTCAAAGCCGGGCTAAGAGGCAGCCACGAAGACGACATTTACGGACGGCAAATGGCGCCGATGGCCATGATTCTGGCGAACGACGCGGCCGTCAACAACGTGATCGCCCACATTCAGAGCTTGCCGGATACCGCCCCGGAAGCAACGGTTGAGGGCAACCCCGCTGCCGGCGAAAAGCTGTACACCGTTTGTTCTTACTGCCATGGGCCGGACGGACAGGGCTATCAGACCATGAACGCACCACGCCTCGCCGGTATGAGCGACTGGTACCTGGCGCGGCAGCTGGAACATTTCCGTAACGGAGTACGCGGCGGACACCCGCAGGACTACTACGGCATGCAGATGGGTTTCATGTCGCAGGTGTTGCAGGACGAACAGAAATTGAATGACGTTGTTGCTTACATCAACACCTTGTGAGCAGACGGAGACAGATGCCAGGCACGCGATAAACAAGTAAACACTACGAGGAATGCCAGATGGCTTACGTTGCAATCGCAGATCGTGACCACGAGATCGAGCACCACGATCCGCAGACTTTCATTACGAAATACGTCTGGAGCCAGGACCACAAGGTCATTGCCATCCAGTACGGTATGACGGCCGTATTCGTTGGCCTGGTCGCACTTTCGCTGTCTGTAATGATGCGCCTGCAGCTCGGCTTCCCCGATAATTTTTCGTTTATCACGCCTGAGAGTTATTACCAGTTCGTCACCATGCACGGCATGATCATGGTGATCTATCTGCTCACGGCATTGTTCCTTGGCGGATTCGGTAATTATCTGATTCCGCTGATGGTCGGCTCGCGCGACATGGTCTTCCCGTACCTGAACATGTTGAGCTTCTGGGTCTATCTGCTGTCCGTTCTTATCCTGCTGGCCAGCTTTTTCGTGCCCGGCGGCGCGACCGGTGCGGGATGGACCTTGTATCCACCGCAGGCCATATCGCCAGGTACACCGGGTATCGAGTGGGGCATCATTCTGATGCTGGTGTCGTTGGTGGTGTTCATCGTGGCGTTCACGATGGGCGGCCTCAATTACATTACGACGGTGTTGCAGGCACGCTGCCGCGGCATGACCCTGATGCGCATGCCGTTGTCGGTGTGGGGCATCTTCATGGCGACGATACTTGGCTTGCTGGCGTTTCCGGCGTTGCTGGTCAGCGCGCTGATGATGTTGCTGGACAAGACCATACTCACCAGCTTCTTCATGCCGGCGATGATTGCGGCTGGTGAACAGGTAGAACATACCGGCGGCACACCAGTCCTGTTCCAGCACCTGTTCTGGTTCTTCGGGCATCCCGAGGTGTATATCGTTGCGTTGCCGGCGTTCGGCATTGTGTCGGACCTGCTGGCGACTCATGCGCGCAAAAATATATTCGGCTATCGCATGATGGTCTGGGCAATTCTGGCCATCGGCGGTCTCAGCTTTATTGTCTGGGCGCATCACATGTACGTCAGCGGCATGAACCCGTATTTCGGCTTCTTCTTCGCGACCACTACGCTGATTATCGCGGTGCCTACGGCGCTCAAGGTTTATAACTGGGTGCTGACACTGTGGCAGGGCAATATTCACCTGCGTGTGCCGATGCTGTTTGCCATCGGCTTCATCTTCACCTTCATTCACGGCGGCCTGACCGGCATTTTCCTCGGCAATGTCGTTGTCGACCTGCCGTTATCGGATACCTATTTCGTCGTTGCCCATTTCCACATGGTGATGGGGGTGTCGCCTATCCTCGTGGTGTTCGGCGCGATTTATCACTGGTACCCGAAAATTACCGGGCGCATGTTCAATGAAACACTTGGCCGCTGGCATTTCTGGCTGACGTTTCTCGGCACCTACTCGATTTACCTGCCGATGCATTACCTTGGCTTTCTCGGCGTGCCGCGGCGCTACTTTGCGATGGGTAATACCGAATTCATGCCGGAGTCCGCGCACGACCTGAATGCGGCGATTACCATCTCGGCGATCATTGTTGCGCTGACCCAGATTCTGTTCTTCATCAATATTTTCTGGAGCCTGAAACACGGCAAGAAAGCGGAGGGCAATCCGTGGGGTGCAACCACGCTGGAATGGCAGACACCGGACACGCCACCGAAGCACGGCAACTGGGGCCATGAACTGCCCGAGGTGCATCGCTGGGCTTATGACTACAGCGTGCCGGGTCAGGAGCAGGACTTTACGCCGCAAAACGTACCGGCGAGTGTTGTTCCGGTCGGTTCCGAACACTAAGTGGCCATGCACTCTGAATTAGGTTTGCGCACATGACGATTACCCTGGTTTTTCTTGCTGCGATCATGGCAACAGTCATTGGCTGGCTCCTGCGCCAGACGCTGGGTACGCAACCCTGGGTGTCCAGTGCCGCAGATGATGCGGTCAGCGGCAATTCGCTGGAAACCAACGCCAAGACTATCGGCCTGACCACGTTTCTTGCAGTGGCGACATCGCTGTTTGCTTTGTTCATCAGTGCTTACACGATTCGAATGCGGATGGGCGCTGACTGGATTCCACTGACTGAGCCGCAATTGTTATGGCTCAATTCGGGTTTTCTGGTGTTGTCCAGCATTGCCTATCACTGGACCCGCAACGCCGCGGTTGCCGGTCGCAGTGAGCGACTGAAACCCGGTTTGATACTGGCTGGTGCCTTTACCTTGCTGTTTCTGGTCGGGCAACTCACGGCCTGGCAAGGCCTTTACGCGACGGGTGTGACAGTCAGTGGCAACCCGGCCAACGCGTTTTTCTACCTGCTCACAGCACTGCACGGGCTGCATTTGCTTGGCGGTGTCTGGGTCTGGGCACGGTCGTTGATCCGCGTCTTTGGTGGTGCCGACGCCAACACGGTCAGGCTGAGCGTTGAACTCTGCACTGTGTACTGGCACTACCTGCTGCTGGTTTGGATCGTGCTGTTCGGGCTGATGCTAACAACCTGATAAGGAAAAAAAGATGTCGGAAGCTGCGCTAAGTACTACCGCGGAAGGATCAGGAGTCGTTCAGGACTTCTCTGCCGACAAGCAGGCGTTCCACGTGCCGTGGGGTAAGGCAATGATGTGGATATTCCTGCTCTCCGATACGTTTATTTTCAGCTGCTTCCTCGTTGGTTACATGACGGTGCGCATGTCCACGGCCGACCCCTGGCCGATTCCCAGCGAGGTTTTTGCGCTCAGCTTCGGTGGCGACCCGATCCCGCTGGTTCTGATCGCAATCATGACGTTCATCCTCATCACCTCAAGCGGCACGATGGCGATGGCGGTCAATATGGGCTATCGCAAGGACCGCAAACGAACCTTCTGGTTGATGCTGGCGACAGCCGCGCTGGGCGCCAGCTTCGTGGGTATGCAGGCGTTCGAGTGGACCAAGCTGATCGTCGATGAAGGCGTGCGCCCGTGGGGCAACCCGATGGGTGCGGCACAATTCGGCTCCAGTTTCTTCATGATCACGGGCTTTCACGGTCTGCATGTTTCCGCGGGTGTCATTTACCTGTTGGTCATCGCGTTCCGGGTCAAGAACGGTTTCTACGAGAAGCGCGGCGGCAATTACGAGATCGTTGAAATAGTCGGTTTGTACTGGCATTTCGTTGACCTCGTCTGGGTCTTTATTTTCGCTTTCTTCTATCTCTGGTAATTATCGACAGGAGTTGTTTTCCATGGCGCAAGAGCAACAACAACATCCGCTGGCGATCTATTTCTGGATATGGGGATTGCTGTTCGTCGTCAGCACATTGTCTTACATGGTCGATTACATCGGCTTTCAGGGCTACTTGCGCTGGACGCTGATACTCGTGTTCATGTTCATCAAGGCAGGGTTCATCATTGCCATATTCATGCACATGACCTGGGAACGGCGAGCATTGCAGCTCGCCATTCTGGTGCCACCCGTGGCGATATTGGTGTTGATCGGACTTATGTCTCTGGAAGGGGACTACACCTTCCTTACCCGCATCGAGTTTTTTGGCGAAAGCAGCTTCGTTCCGGAAAGTCCGCACCACTAACGGCTCCGGAAGCCGTATCATGGAGATCGTCGGGCGGCTCGCGCCGCCCGGCGATTTTTTTTTGACCGAGCGGGGACAAGCACTTGATAGCACTTCTTGGCATAGTGGCGCTGCTGACGATCGCAGTCGTGTTTTCTACAGATCGGCGGGCGATAAATTTGCGCACCGTGGGTATCGCCTTTTTCCTGCAGGTCAGCATTGCCGGTCTGATCATGTATGTCCCGTCAGGGCGCGACGCGCTGCAATGGGTGGTGAACGGCGTTCAGCACGTCATTAACTACGGCAACGACGGCATTGTGTTCGTGTTCGGCAATAAGACCGGCGAAAGTCTGGGCTTCACCATAGCTCTGAACGTTCTGCCGGTGATCGTGTTCTTTTCGGCCCTCATGTCATTGCTCTACTACCTCGGCATCATGCAGCGGGTGGTTGGTGCGTTGGGCGGTCTGTTGCACAAGTTGCTCCGTACCAGCGAAACGGAATCAATGTCGGCTGTGTCCAATATTTTCGTGGGCCATACGGAAGCGCCGCTGGTCGTGAAACCGTATCTCGAACGAATGAGCGATTCCGAACTGTTCGCCGTCATGACCGGTGGCTGTGCGACTATCGCCGGCGCGGTAATGGCCGGTTACGCAGCGATGGGGGTTGATCTCAAATACCTGATCACCGCCAGCTTCATGGCGGCGCCCGGGGGCTTGTTAATGGCCAAGCTGATGATGCCGGAGACCTCGCCTTCCGCTACGCGTTTCGATCCTGCCGAGACCGGCGGCGAAGAGCGGGCCGTCAACGTGTTCGAGGCTATCGGTAACGGCGCTGCGACCGGCCTGACGCTGGCGCTGAATGTTGGTGCAATGCTGCTGGCATTTGTTGCGATGATCGCTCTGTTGAACGGTTTGTTGGGTGGCATAGGCGGCTGGTTCGGCTTCGAAGATCTCACTCTGCAATTCCTGCTGGGCAAACTGTTTGCACCGATCGCCTATCTGCTGGGTGTGCCGTGGGACGAGGCGAACACGGCCGGCAGTCTCATCGGTCAGAAGATGGTGATCAACGAATTCTATGCTTATGCAAATTTCGTATTAATCAAGGAATCACTCTCAGCACAGACCCAGGTGATCGTCACGTTTGCGTTGTGTGGCTTTGCGAATCTGGCCTCCATCGCCATTTTGCTGGGCGGTTTGGGCAGTATCGTGCCTTCGCGGCGGCGTGACATAGCGCGATTTGGGCTGCGTGCGGTGATTGGGGGTACACTGGCCAACCTGATGAGCGCGTCGCTGGCAGGTTTGTTCTACTCATTGCAATAAGTGCGGCCGGCAAAGGAGAGATTATGGCTAGAGCCATCATTCTGGTACTCGACTCCTTCGGAATCGGCGCAACGGCCGACGCCGACAAGTTCGGCGATGTTGGCGCCAATACGCTGGGAAGTATTGCGAAGTTGCGCCTGGAGTCGACGGGCAGGGCACTCTGCCTGCCGAACCTCGCGGGCCTTGGTTTGTTGCACGCCGCTCGTGATAGCGCCGGTGCGTTTCCGGCGGGCACCGAAACGAATGTCGAAATCATTGGTGCCTACGGCCACGCAGCGGAACTGTCGAGCGGTAAGGACACGCCGAGCGGGCATTGGGAGATTGCCGGCGTACCCGTGTTGTTCGATTGGGGCTATTTCACCGAGCTGACCAATACATTTCCTGCCGAATTACTGGATGCCCTGGTTGCACAAGCCGATCTGCCGGGTTATCTCGGCAACTGCCATTCTTCGGGCACCACCATTATCGCCGAGCTCGGTGAAGAGCATATGCGTAGCGGCAAACCGATCTTTTATACCTCCGCGGACAGTGTTTTCCAGATCGCCGCGCACGAAGAAAGCTTCGGTCTCGAGCGTTTGTATGCCTTGTGTGAGATCGCCCGCAAGCTGGTTGATGACTACAACATTGGTCGCGTGATCGCTCGGCCGTTCATCGGGACCGACAGCAGCAACTTCGTCCGCACGGGCAATCGACGGGATCTGACCACGCCGCCGCCGGCACCGACGGTGCTGGACAAGCTGGCGGACTCGGGTGGCGAAGTCATCAGTATCGGCAAGATCAGCGACATCTATGCGCATCAGGGCATTACCCGGAAAATAAAAGCGAGCGGCAATGCCGCGTTGTTCGATGCCACATTGGCGGCCCTGGCAGAGGCACCGGACCGGTCAATCGTGTTCACCAACTTCGTCGACTTTGACATGCTCTACGGTCATCGCCGCGATGCGCAAGGGTATGCGGAAGCGTTGGAATACTTTGACGCGCGACTGCCCGAGTTGATGGCCCAAATGAATGCCGACGACCTGTTGCTCATCTGCGCTGACCACGGTTGCGACCCGGCGTGGCCCGGTTCGGACCACACTCGAGAGCACATTCCGGTGCTGGCTTACGGTGCGGCTGTAGCCCCCGGATCACTGGGTTTGCGGGATTCATTCGCCGATATCGGCCAGAGCCTGGCCACGTTCTTCGGTCTCGAGAAAATGGACTACGGCACGAATTTTCTGAAGTCGTAGCCGGACGCCCGGCCAGGGCACTCCAGTGCCTACTTGCTGCAACCAGGCGTTGCTTTACTGATCAGTGGCGTTTGCCGGCCATTACGGTTTCGGCTTGTTCGTAGCCCAGTTTGATCATTTTCGCGGCGTGTTGAAAATCCATTGTGCCGCAAGCGTTACGCGGGATTTCTATCAGTTCATCCGGCGGGTACACCGCCAGCTTTTGCCGCGAAATTGTTGCCTGCATCGCATCGAATGCCTGATTGGCGATTTCGAACGGCCCCCAGTCCTTACTGCTGTCGCCCTTGCTGCCGTTATTGATGCCCAGCTTGTCGATGAAGGCATCGATTTTTGCGCGCAGTCCGGTTCTGTTGTGGTCAGAATCGTCATCGGCTGACTTGTCGGTATTGCAGTGGCCGTCGGCGGCACCGCCGAGATTGACGGCAATGCAGAGATCGGTGCCATCGCCGAACGTGGGTGCAATGGGTACCGGGTTCAATACGCCGCCGTCGATCAGCGTCTTGCCATCGCGCCGGGTCGGCGTCAGCAGCAACGGCAGGGATATGGACGCGCGGATGGCGTCGAATAACGGACCGTCCTGCAGCCAGACCTCTTTTTCTCCATCCAGGCTGGCGGCAACGGCGGTGTAACGAATCGGAAGTTCCTCAATCAGGCGGTCCCCAACAAGGTCCTTGAGCGTGTCGATGATCCGGTCACCTTTGACGAGGCCACTGATTTGCCAGGAGAGATCCATTAAGCGGAACATTTCGCGTTCGGTAATGGCACAAAGCCAGTCCTCAAATTCGTCAAGCTTGTCTGCCGCGTAAACGCCGCCGATCAGTGCGCCGATGGAACAGCCGGAGACCGATCGAATATCGTAATTATTTTCGGCGAGCCAGCGAATGACGCCGATGTGCGCGGCGCCGCGGGCGCCGCCGCTGCCAAGTACCAATGACACCGATCGCTTTCGTCGCTTGCTCATGATTGGCGCATCAGCGGCTGGTGTGACCCGGGTGCTGGCAGGTGTTGTTGTGGCAAACGGCAGGGATCGGCATACGGTCCTGTTCACTGTCGCGATCGCAGGGGGCCAGTTCGCCGATGCTTTCAACTTGCTGTCGTGCCCAGTCCTGATACACCAGTGAATAATTCATGTTGACGGCCGTGTGTTTGCAATAGGCATCCTGCACGGCAATGCAGTCGAAACGGCTGTCACACTGGAACCATTCTGCCGACCACACGATGGGTTCTGCAGGGGCGGTATGGCTGGCGCAACCAGCTGCAAGCAATGCCGTTAAAGCGAGTCCGGCGATTCTCAAGGCGTTCATCAAATCCACTCCTGATCTTCGATCGCGACAGTCTGTGCGGTCTGCTGTTTGCCAGTATGTAGTGTACTCCTGGGTTCGATCAGCAGTATTTCAGCGCCGCGTAGGGCAACCGGCCGGTGCTCAACACCCCGGGGAACGACAAAACAGTCGCCCGCATCGAGTGCCACCACACGGTCGCGCAGGTGGATATCCAGGTGCCCGCTCACCACCATAAAAAACTCGTCTTCCTGTTCATGGCTGTGCCAGTCAAGTTCACCCAGCCCTTTGGCGAGTTTGACGTACTGACCATTCATTTCTGCCACGATTTTCGGTGACCAGAGGTCATCAAAGCATGCGAACTTCTCCGGCAACGCGAATTTGTCCATGGTGATTCCGGCGGCCGCTGTTAGTCAGGGAGTTCTGCCTGAACTTGCTGGTTGTTGCAGCTTGATCAGGCTGCTCTGGTCTATTTCGATAATACCGCGCCGTGGTCGGTCAAGGTCGATGATGATGAACACCAGCATGACGATCAGTGTCACCATGGCGATCATGGACTTTGGTGGCCGACCACCGTGCGCGCCGGAGGTAATGCCTACAATCGTACTGACCATGACAAAGGTCAGAAACAGCAGGAACAGCACCGCCTCCGGTACGTGCCGCGACAGTGCCGCGTCACGTCGGCCATAAGCGTCGAACATATCGTTCAAAGCCTGCAGGTACAGACCGGTCGTGGCCGGCCGGTCGTCGATCTGCAGAGCGCGTTGAACCTGGGACCAGAGCTCAGCCTGGACTTGTTCGGATCGCACGAGCAGATCGTCGCGTTCATCGTGGTAGTCGAGCGACACGCCGGCTGAGTGTACCCGCAGGTCAATATAGGCCCGCAGGCTGGCAGTGGCCTCAGTCGATACCGTGGCATCCAGCACACTG
Organism: Woeseia oceani; assembly: GCF_001677435.1. Taxonomy (GTDB): domain Bacteria; phylum Pseudomonadota; class Gammaproteobacteria; order Steroidobacterales; family Woeseiaceae; genus Woeseia; species Woeseia oceani. The sequence goes on along the minus strand of NZ_CP016268.1, from coordinate 3,429,532 downwards.
GCGCGCAACAGGGCGGTGCCTATCGCGTTGGCCTCGTCAACGACCGCTTTGCTGCGATCATCAAAGCGCTGCAATGCCAGCGAGAAAGTGAAGCCCAGTAACAACGCCAGCATACCGAGCAGGGAACCCTGTACGGCATTCAGTTGGGTACGTTGGCCGTCACCGATGCGTTCACGCCATTTGCTGCCGCCACGGAAGCCGATTTCGAGTCCGGCAACCATCGTCACCAGCAGGATCAGGCATATCAGTACGCTATTGTGGTCGTACATTATTTCATCCATCGATTCGTCAGCTCCGATCTTACATGGCGGCTGCTGCGATCGGCCGCTTATAGTGGCAAATCAGTCGCCCGAGTTGCGTTCGCTGAGCGCCTGCTGAATGCGTGCTGCCAGTGCAGTTGCCTCGCGTTTGATTCGTGCGGTATCGAGGGTAAGAAACTGGCCATCACGCATTAAAATGGCGCCGTCAACCACAGTGGCGACGACATCCTGCTCGTCAGCTACAAACACGAGGTGGGAAATGACGTCAAAGGTCGGGACAAAATGGACGTCATCGAAAGACACCTGGATGAGATCCGCGCGCAGGCCCGGCCGAAGCTCGCCTGTGCGGCCGGCGAGGCCGATCGCTTCAGCACCACCACGGGTGGCCATTGTCAGCACGGTTTCTGCACTGAGTGCCTCCGGATCCATGCGATCGACCTTCTGCAGGAACGACGCAAGCCGCATCTCCTCCCACATATCAAGATCATTGTTGCTGGCCGCGCCGTCGGTACCCAGGCCAACGCGCACACCCGCGTTCAACATCTCGGTCACGGGTGCGATACCTGAGGCGATTTTCATGTTGGAGGTCGGGTTGTGAATGACGCCAACCTGGCGTTCAGCGAGGATCGGTATTTCATCGGCTGTCGGCCAGACCACGTGTGCACCGATGGTGGGTCCGTCGAAAAAGCCGATGCTGTCAAAGAACGCTATGCTCGTGCCGCCGTAGTTGTCCTTCGAGTACTGCAATTCATAAGGCGATTCAGACAGGTGGATACTGATACCCACGCCAGCCTGGTTCGCGGCGGCGCGGGTTGCCTGCAGTTGCTCGGCATTCAATGTGTAGTTGGCATGCGGACCGAAAATGGGTGTGATCCGGCTATTGCGGTCTTTCCAGCGATTGATGAACGCCAGACCTTTTTCAATGCCGTCACCGGCGCCCTCGGCATCCGGGCTGCGCTGACCGATGACCGTCGTCGAAATCAACGCCCGCATGCCGCAACGCTCGACGACCTCGGCGATCGTGTCGGAGTAGTAATACATGTCGACGAAAGTGGTCGTGCCGCCGCGGATCATTTCCCAGCAGGCGAGTTCGGTACCGATGCGGACAAACTCGGCATCGACGAACTCAACTTCGGCCGGAAATATGTAATTGTTCAGCCAGTCCATTAGCGCAAGGTCATCCGCCACGCCACGCAACAGGGTCATTGCCGCATGCGAATGTCCGTTGATGAGGCCCGGCATTACCACCCGGCTTTCGGAATCCAGACGTTCTTTGGCGACGTATTGCGCATCAATATCGGTGGCGGGCCCGACCGCGAGTATGACCCCGTCATCGACAGCGACAGCACCGTCGACGATGACGGTGCCGGCGGCATCCATGGTGACCACGTACTTGCCGGCGACAATCAGGTCGATGGCATTCTCATTGTCACTGGCCGTTGGTGCGCTGCTGGCTTGCCTGGCAGGCGCGGCGCTGTTGCCGTCGTCACCACTACAGGCGGCCAGGAGTAACGTTGCTGCAATCGGTATAAGCAATTGAAAATTATAAATAAAGCGAAACTTCCTGAGCATGCTGAATCCCTGTTGGCCGTGCGCCGACGAGTGCAAAGAAGGTATTCTAACCCGTGCACCGGTCCGCGCTACCTGCGGGCTGGGGCACTCACCCAGCGGAGTATGCCTGCCTGATGAACGTTGCCGAGATTCCCAAAGTCGAGTTGCATTGCCACCTCGAAGCCTGTTTTCGCAGCCGGACGGTGCTGGATATTGGCAAGTCACTGGGCATCGACATGCCCACGGATCCGCAACACTTTCATGACGACTGGCTGCTTACCCGGCCACTTGAGAATTTGCAGGTGGCATTGGAGCGGTTTGTCGATATTCAGCGAATCTGGTGCAGTGAAGAAGTCATTGAGCGACTGACCTTCGAAGCCTGTGAAGATGCGCGTGCGCAGAATATCCGCATCATGGAGTTTCGCTATTCACCCGACTTTATCGCGGCCGGCAAACCGGGTTTGACCTTCGACAAGATCCATGGCGCGATACTGCGCGGCCTCGCTCGCGCTGAGCATCCAGCGCTCGCCGTCGGTCTGATCGGCATCGTGCAGAAGACATTACCGCTCAGGGATACGGCACGCACGATCGCTTTCATGGCAGATAATGCGGAGAGTTTTGTCGGTATCGATTTCGCGGACCGCGACACACACCCGCTTGAGGCTTACCGACCACTCGTCGATATTGCCCGGCGTGCAGGATTACGCCTGACGGTTCATGCGGGCGAGGAGCCCGGTAGCGCGCAGCAGGTGGAAGACGCGATAAATATTCTGGGCGCTGAACGAATAGGGCATGGCATACACATCATCGACAATCCTCGTATTTTGCAACGGGTGCGCGACAACGATGTTGTGCTCGAAGTCTGTCCTACCAGCAACTGGCTGACGAGTTCGGTGCGTTCGACGGCAGAGCACCCGATCAGGCGATTGCAGGCCGCTGGCGTCAAAGTCACGGTCAACTCGGACGACCCAAGCCTGTTCGGCATCGACCTCAACCACGAATACCGGCTGCTGGCGAAAGAGCACGACTACACAGGAGCGGAGTTTGCCGCGTGCAACGAAATAGCGGCGGCAGCCAGCTTCGTCAGTGCGGAACGGCGTGCGGCTGTCTGGCCGGCGAGCACAGCAAAGGAATGCCATGAGCGCACGGGCAGTTAGGGTATTGCTGTGGCGGTCAAAAGCGCACTTATTGCGCCTGTGGGTTGATTCCTATATTAATGCGCCATGTCATTGAACCCTGAAACGGCCGTCAGCGCACTGCCGCGCTACACGGCCCCCGCCGATGGTTGTTTGAGCAACGAGATGCTTGCGGCGTACCGCATGCACGGTGTATTGATCCTAGATGGCTTTGTTTCGAGATCGCAATGCGATGCACTGCGTGACAGAGCGCTCGAACTGGTTGCTGACTTCGATCCGGCCAGTATCCGCAGTATATTTTCGACCACCGATCAGACGCAGCTTGATGACACCTACTTTATCGACTCCGGAGACAAAATTCGTTTCTTCCTGGAAAGCGATGCGTTTGACGAAAACGGTCAACTGCGGCAGTCGAAAGAGCAATGCCTCAACAAGATGGGTCATGCCATGCACGACCTTGACCCGCTGTTCGGCAGTTTCTCGCACACTGAAAAGCTGGCAGCGTTGAGCGATAGCCTGGGTCAGCAAGATCCGGCGATTATTCAGTCGATGTACATCTTCAAGCCGCCGCGTATAGGTGGCGAAGTGGTTTGCCATCAGGATTCGACCTACCTGTACACCGAGCCCGAGTCCTGCACCGGTTTCTGGTTTGCACTTGAAGATGCGACCATCGACAACGGTTGTATGTATTTCATTCCGGGCGAACACAAAGGACCGCTGAAGAAGCGCAACCGCCGGGTAAGCGCAACCCAACTAAGAACCGATACCCTGGATGCGACGCCGTGGCCGGAGGAACGCAAGCTGCCGGCCGAAGCCAAGGCGGGTGCGCTGGTGATTTTTGACGGTCGTGCGCCGCATCTGAGTGGCCCGAACCGCTCGGCAACGTCGCGTCATGCTTATACGCTGCACGCTATCGACAAGCGTTGCCACTATCCAGCAGACAACTGGCTGCAGCGTCCGGCAAATCTGCCGTTGCGCGGCTTTCGCTAAGGAGCCTCATGCTGTTCACGGATGTCATTCGAAAAAAACGCGATGGTGGCGAGCTGTCAGCGGACGAAATTCAGTACCTGGTGGATGGACTTGCCGATGGATCATTGCCGGCGGAACAGGTCTCGGCGCTGGCCATGGCGATCTTTCTGAATTCGATGTCATTCGATGAGGCGGGCCTGCTGACGATCGCAATGGCGCAGTCGGGAAGTGTGCTGGAATGGCAGGATGCCGGTCTGGATGGCCCGGTAGTGGACAAGCATTCGACGGGCGGCGTCGGGGACAAAGTCAGTTTCCTGCTTGCGCCGATCGCGGCGGCCTGCGGTTGCTACGTGCCGATGATTTCGGGCCGCGGTCTCGGTCACACAGGGGGAACAACGGACAAAGCCGAGAGTATTCCGGGCTATCAGGCGACACCTGATTTCGCCCTGTTTCGCAAAGTCGTTGCATCAGTGGGTTGCGCGATTATCGGCCAGACAGCGGATCTCGCGCCAGCCGACCGCCGCCTGTATGCCATCCGTGATGTCACCGCGACGGTGGAATCAGTGCCGTTGATTACGGCATCGATATTGTCCAAGAAAATAGCAGCCGGACTTGATGGTCTGGTCATGGACGTCAAAGTGGGTAGCGGTGCATTCATGCAGTCCATGTCCCGTGCTGAAGAACTGTCGCGCTCGATAATTGGCACGGCCGCCCGCGCCGGGCTGAAGACCCATGCCGTAATCACCGACATGAACGAGGTGCTGGGCTACACGGCTGGCAACGCACTGGAAATAGCGGAATCGGTACGCTATTTGCGCAACGAAGGCAGTGAGGCGCGCTTGGACGAGGTGGTTCGCGCGCTGACTGCCGAGATGTTGTTACTGACCGGTATCGAACGCGATGCGGCCGGCGCAGCAAAGCGGGTCGACGAAGCGATCCGTTCCGGCGCGGCAGCCGAGCGCTTCGCGCGCATGGTGGCCGAGCTTGGTGGGCCGGCCGACTTTATCGACAGGTACGAGCATCACCTGCCAACCGCGCCGGTGATTCAACCTGTTTATCTCGAGCAGGACGGCTATTTGCACAGCATGGATACCCACGCGATTGGCAACGCCATCATCGAACTGGGTGGCGGTCGCAGAGTGCTTGGCGAGGCGCTTGATCTGGCCGTGGGCTTTTCGGACTTTAAGCAGATAGGTGACGCCGTCGACAAGCAGCATCCGGTTGCGATGGTTCATGCATCAACGGTGGAGAAAGCCAACCAGGCCGTTCAGCGGCTACGCGCCGCCGCCGCCGTTTCGCCTGTACCGCCCGAGGCACGAGCGGTCGTCTGCCGTACCATCGACGCGGCATGACCTGCCACCCGGCAGCGGTTATCCTGTCCACTGCCGCCGGTTAATCGGGCGGTATCCGGGAGCAAGAATAAACAGGGCCGGGGACTGAATCTGGCGAGGGGCGCGCATGTTAGAAAACTGGATCGGTATCGCGGGCCTCATCGTCATTCTGGCGATTGCTGTTCTCTTGTCCACGAACCGGCGCGCAATCAATTTTCGCGTCGTTGGCGCCGCCTTTGCGTTGCAAGTCGTCGTCGCCGCCCTGGTCCTGTATTCGGAATGGGGCAAGCTCGCCATTCTGGCGCTGAGCGATGGCGTGCAGGCTGTTATCGATTTTTCGAAGGCGGGTATCGACATGGTGTTCGGGCCACTGGCCGGCGATGTGGTCGGATTCAGTTTCGCGATCAATGTTTTGCCTATCATTATTTTCTTCTCCGCCCTGATGTCGGTGCTCTATCACCTGCGGATCATGCAGTGGGTGGTCAAGCTGGTGGGCGGTGGCTTGCGCTGGCTCGTCGGGACCGGACCCGTGGAATCACTCAACGCGGCGGCCAATATTTTTGTCGGCCAGACCGAAGCGCCGCTGGTTATCAAGCCCTACTTGCGTAACCTGACGGAACCGCAGTTGTTCGCGGTGATGGTGTCCGGGGTTGCGTCGGTTGCCGGAACGGTGCTCGCCGCCTATGTATTCATGGGCGCGGAACTGAAATACCTGTTGGCGGCCAGCTTTATGGCGGCACCCGGTGGTTTGCTGATGGCAAAAATACTGATGCCGGATACCGCAGACACGGCGGCAAGCCAGACAAACCACAAGCTGCAAATGGAACCGAGCAAGCACGCCAATGTCATACTGGCCGCGGCCGTTGGCACTGCTGACGGACTGCGACTCGCGGTAAATATTGGTGCGATGCTGGTGGCCTTCGTGGCGTTGATCGCATTATTCAACGGCATTGTCGGCGGTATTGCCGGCTGGTTCGGTTTCGAGGGGATTACCCTGCAACTGTTGCTCGGCAAATTGTTCCAGCCGTTGATGTTCTTATTGAGTGTGCCGTGGGACGAAGCGGAATTGTCAGGTGCCTTGTTCGGCGAGAAGCTGATACTCAACGAGTTCGTCGCCTTCAGTCATCTTGGCGATTACCTCGCGGATGCCAGCGAGCGCACGGTCGCGGTGACCACGTTCGCCTTGTGCGGCTTCGCCAACCTGTCGTCGATTGCCATCCTGCTCGGTGGCTTGGGCAGCCTGGTACCGGAAAAACGCGAACTCATTGCCCGCTTCGGCCTGCGTGCGGTTGCCGCCGGTTCGCTGTCGAATTTGCTCAGTGCGGCACTCGCCGGACTTCTGTTAAGCTTCTGATTAGTATGAGAAAAATGGCTCTATCGCGAACTCGGTGCCACGCCGGCTGGCGGCTCCTCGCTGAGTTCGTGAACGCATGACAGTGCAAGCGACACGCATCGTCATAACCGGTTCCGTGAACCTCGACCTGGTCGCCCGTGTTGCTCGCTTGCCCAAAGCCGGCGAGACGGTCACCAACGGCGAACTGGGCCGGTCGCCGGGTGGCAAAGGCGCTAACCAGGCACTCGCCGCCCGCCGTTTGGGAGCGGAGGTCAGCCTGCTTGCCTGTGTCGGCAACGACGCCATGGCCGACGAGGCGTTGGCGTTGTTGCGCGCTGCGAATGTGGATTTGTCCGGCGTAATCGTTGATCCCGGTTGTGCAACGGGTGTGGCCTTGATCGCCGTTGATGCCCGGGGCGAGAATCAGATCGTTGTCGCACCGGGGGCCAACCGCCGTTTGTCCGCTGACAAACTACAGCTTCCGCCGGCGGACGCACTGATCTGTCAGCTTGAGGTGCCGGTCGAAACCCTGGAGTTTATTGCGCGCACCTTTGAAGGATTCCTGTGCGTCAATCTCGCGCCAGTGACGGACGTACCGGAGGCCCTACTTCAGCGCGCAGACCTGTTGGTGGTCAATGAAGGTGAAGCGAAATACTACGGCGACAAGCTACACCGGCTGGGCGGTTTGGTTGCAACGACGCTGGGCGGGCGCGGCGCTGTTCTTTACCGGCGCGGGGAGATCGTGGCCACGACCACAGTGCCTGAGGTGGTACCGGTTGATACGACTGGCGCCGGTGACTGTTTTACTGCGGCACTCACGCTGGGACTGGCGGAGGGGCAGGATGCGGCTGAGGCACTGCGCTTCGCCTGCGCGGCCGCGGCCGTTTCAACGACCGGACACGGTGCGCAGGCCGGATTACCCGACCGTGCGGCTGCGCTGGCATTGCTTGCGAACTAGGGCTTACTCGTGCAGATGAAACGACGCGGGTAACAACTCATTTATTGAGTAGCTGACGACGTCTCCTGATTCGTCCAGTAGCAGGATGCGGGTGTCGTCATCGGCAAACTCGGCGATCCGTTGGCGACAGCCGCCGCACGGCGTGCAGGTTTCCAATACAGAACGGCCGCCGACAGCGGCGATCTTCGCGATGCGTTTGCCGCCAGCGGCAACCATTGCGCTGATAGCGCCCGCCTCGGCGCAGGAGCCGAGTGGGAACGATGAATTCTCTACATTGCAGCCCAGGTGCAGTTTGCCGGATTCATCCAGCAGTGCGGCGCCCACGTAGTAGCCTGAATGCGGCGCATAAGCCCGTTCCCGAACTGTGCTGGCGGCGTCAATCAGTTCCTCGTCGTTCACTGGGTGAGAACCGTGGTCCAGGAGCCGTGCATGGGGTTCGGCAAAATGTACCAGCCGTTGCCCCAGTAGTTGCGGTGCTGCGCCGTCGCGAGTTTTCGACTTTGCGCACTGGCACCCTGCGTACAGGGGCTGACGGCGCGCCGACGGGAACACGGAATGAAATCACCGAGATCGTCTCCGATTAACATGATGACGCGGTAATTCTTCGCGATTTCATCACGACGGTTTTTCTTTTCCTTGTTCCAGCCTGGCTGTTCATACGACAGCATGACGAATTCTTCGCTTACCGGAATGCCGGCTTCGACGACGTCCTGAGTGGATACGGCTTTCTGTGGGCAGGCGGCGCCGGTGCGCTCATCTTTAATGCACGGCCGGTTGGTAACGAAAAACAGTTCCACGCCCATGGCGCGCGCCTTAGCGGCGAACTCGGCAACGCCGGGAATGCCGGTCGCTTTGTTGGCGGCGTTCCATGCATTCAGTTTTTCGTCGCTGAAGGGCGGTATCAGCGTCAGTTGAAATTCTGCATTGCTGACGACGGTTTCATCGACATCGAAAATAATCGCGGGCGGCAGGTCCTCAGCGTTGCTCTGATCTGGCAAAGCGCTCCATGAACGGTCGTTGACCTTGGCGGCGAGGTCGTCGCCGGCCTTGCGATAGACCTGCATCGCAACCGCTTCGAATTCAGCGGATTGCTGAACCCAGCGGATTCCGGGGTGGATGTAAGGCTCTGGTCCGGCAAGCGGTGCGCTAGTACAGCCGGCAGCAATAACAACAGCAACAGTTAACGCCAATACCCGTTTCATCATCTCTCTCATAGTGCGGCAGGTCTCCTGCGCGAAGGCTCGAATGCGGTGCTCTGGATGCAGTGACTCAGGTTAGCATGGCCTTGGCGATTGCGGCCAGCAGCCATCAGCGTAGCAATGCCAGCGTAATGCCGGAATGATCCTGTACATCGGCGGCTCGCATCGGTCAGCGAATTCCGTACGAGCAAGGTCGTCGCATCGGCTTTGACCGTTCGCTGACCTTTGCGGCCTCGCCCGTAATCGCAATTGAACGGGGCTGGGGGCACAATTCACGATTACTGGAATTGTATTCAGCGATCGAACAGGAGCTGAGATGAGAAAGTTAGCCGTACTTCTACTTATGGCCACAATGACGTTGTCGGCCTGTGCCTTATCGCCGTCACCTGACGACTCTGCGGGAGCGGTGACATTTCTGCACCTGAACGATACCTACCGGATTGATGCCGTCGAAGACGGACATCGTGGTGGCTTCGGTCGGGTTGTGACACTTATCCGGCAATTACGGGATGAGGGGCGCGACGTTCGTTTGCTGCATGGCGGTGACTTCATTTACCCCTCACTCGAAAGTCAGTTGTGGGATGGCGAACAGATGATCGAGGCCATGAACTTCATGCACGATCTTGCGCCAATGTACGTGGTGCCCGGAAATCACGAGTTCGACAACCGTGATGCCAACGTGCTCGAAGCTGTGGTGGCGCAATCGCGTTTCGACTGGATCGGCGACAATCTCCGCTTCGCCACCGGCAACAAGGTGGTTGATGGGCGACTGCGCCAGTCTTACGTTGTTGAAATGGGCGGCATGCGGGTCGGGTTCCTTTCGCTGACAGTGCACGCGGAGCACGGCGGCAATGAGCGGGACTATGCACCTGTCGACATTGACTACCTGGCAGAGGCCGAACAAACACTGCAGGACCTCGAACGCCAGGGCGTCGATGTTGTCATTGGTCTTACACATTTGAATCTTGAGCAGGACCGCGACATTGCCGCCCTGCGTGCCACGTACCCGAAATTGCAGATCATCGCGGGCGGGCATGAACATGAGCCTGAATACGAGCCGGGCAGTCCGGACCGCGCAACAATTATCAAAGGCGCTTCAAATGCGCGCACGATCTGGCGTGTCGATGTCAGGCGGGATGCGGCGCAAGGCATTCTGGTTACCGCCAGTGAAATTGCCATTGATGACAGCATCCCGAGTGACCTTGAGTACCAGCGCATTGCGGACAAGTGGCGCGAGTCACTCCTGGAGCTGATTCCCTACCTGGAGGCCAAGATAGGCGAAGCGGCTGTGCCGCTGGATGCCCGCGAGACGGCCGTTCGCAATGAAGAAAGCAACTGGGGCGTGTTTATCGCCGATCAAATGCGACCGGCGTTCGGTGAGCCGCAGGCCGATCTCGCGTTCGTCAACGGCGGGACCTTGCGTATCGACGACTTCATTATTGGCGACATTACCTTCGAGGACGTGGGCCGTACCTTCGGCTTTTCATCTTACCTTCGCCACATGACGATGTCGGGCGCCGATTTTCGCCGGCTGATGGAGGCCGGCTATCGCGGTGCCGGTCCCAGCAAAGGCTACTTCCCGCAAATATCCGGTTACCGGATCTGCGCTGACCGGCGCCGCCCGGAAGGCCAGCGCGTGGTTTCACTGCAGGTGCCGGTCGCCGATGGCTGGCAGGAAATCGAGCCAGACAAGGATTACACGCTGGTGGCGCCGGACTATTTGTACAACGGTGGCGACGGCTACGATTTCTCAGCTGCCCGCAACGTTTCGCGGCCAGGCTCAGAACTGAAGTACCTGGTTGTCGATGGGATCGTTCGTGCGCAGGCTGAGGGCAGAGCGATCGGTGCTGTGTCCGATCCCAATCAGCCGCGGATCGTGATACTGGATGGCCAGCGCAGCGAATGTTGGCCGCGTTAAATACCACACATTCGTGATGCAAAAAAAAAGGGCGGCCAATGGCCGCCCTTTCTCGTCTTGCAATGGTGCTTTAGTTGAAGTCGATCTCGATGCCGAGACGGATTTCATAGAGCGAACGACTCTCCAACACGTCTTCGATAGTGCGATCGTTGAATGTGTTGAAAATGTACTGGCCGGTGACCGCATCTACATCCGAATTGACAACCTGCACTGAGAAGAACTGGGCGTCATTGACGCGACCCCACTTGTCATTCAGCAGATTGCCGACGTTGTAGATCTTGGCGAATACGCGACCACGCGTGTTACCAAAGCCCGGGAATTCCTGGTCAACCTTGAAGTCAAACCGGGTGGTCCACTTGGCGTGCTGAGCATTGCGCTCTTGCAAACCTGAGCTCAAACCTTCATCGGCAACCCAGGCGAAGAACGCCGCCTGATCGAAGCCAGCGTCAAACTGTACGTTCGGGTCGGTAGCGCCGGTCGGTACGTACAGCAAGTGGCGGCCGAAGAAACCGTCACCTTCAAGGTCACCACTACCCATGACGTAGCTCTGTGGCTGGCCTTCGCTGGCAAACGCGAACATCGTAAAGCGCGTGGTGTTGTCGCCGAAGAACTCGTTCGCATAGCTGGCACGGAATGTCAGGCGATGCGGAACCAGGTAGTTCGAGGTGCCGGCGATCGGGTTATTGATGTCGTTGGTTGCCAGATTCTCGAAGTTGGAGACGGCAACCGATGAGGTCATCGGGTTGACGTCTTCCGAGTCCGTGTAGGCATAGCCCAGCATCAGGTCCAGACCCCAGTCGAAGTTCTTGCGCAGCGAGAACGAGTACACGTCAGACGAACCGTCCGCCGTGGAATTCGTCAGCATCAGGTTGTCCTGGCCGTTGGTGAAATCGTAGATCGGCTGACCAATGATGGTCTCGCCAACGATTTCCTGGGACAGGTCAACGTAGATGGCTGATTTTTTCTGCTCGGTGTGCAAGTAGTCGATGTCAGCAACGATGTCGAACCAGGGCATGTCGTAGGTTGCGCCCAGTGCGAACTTCCATTCACGCGGTTGCTTGTAACCGGGGTCAATCAGCACGAGTCCACGGTTGACCGCATTGGCTGGCGTAACGGCAGCTACCTGGTCATACAGTGCCTGCGGTATGTCGTAACCCGGTCGCGGTCCGGTCAACGGAATGGTGCCGTCGAGTACCGAGTTTGCTGCGTTGAAGTTACTGAGGCTCAGCTGGACGTTGGTCAGACCGTCGTTCGACCAGGCGTTGGACAGCCACACATTCGGGTTACCGCCGGAGTACAGGCCGATGCCACCGCGTACGCTGAGGTCGTCACGTGCACCCCAGGTGAAGCCAATGCGCGGCATGATCAGGCTGAGGCCGTCGATATTGGCGTCATTGCGTACACCGTTGGCATCGGTGAAGGCCTGGTTGAAGTTTGGACGATCACTGCTTTCGAACCAGTCATAACGAACACCGGCGACGACGGTCAGGTCGAATTCGTCGAAGAAGAACTCATCCTGCAAATACAGGCTGTTCGTTGTGTTGCTGAACAGGGCAGCTGCGTCAGCCGGGTCGTTGGTGCCACCACCACTGCCGTAGTAGATACGGCTCGGGCGACCCAATTCGAAACGGTCAATGCCCGAAATCGAACAAGCCGGGTCGTCAAAGCGACCTTGTGCTGTCAACGCATCACATGCCGCCGGGTTGTTGGCGAAACCGCTGTCGTCGAAGAAGTCCCATTCACCACCGCGTGAGTGCTGTACGAACTGGTTGAAGATCGTCAGTTCTTCACGTTCGTAGCCGCCGGTAATGACGTGGTCACCCAGCAGGAACTGGCCGCTGATCTTAAAGAAGTCAGAATCGGTGTTGAGCGCGTTCGCCTGGCGGGAATCGTCCGCGCCGAGGTAAACAGTGTCGTTGCCGATTGAAATCTGGAAGTCACCGAAATCCTGCGGGCCGACCGTAACCTGAGAGTCATTCATCTCGTTCTGGCTGAAGAACACTTCGGTTGAGAAGGCATCGGTCCACTGTGAGAACAGCTTGACGGTGGTGGTCTTTGATTCGGCGCCCTTGGTGTAGAAGTGGTTGGCGAATTCGAATTCGCCGCTGTCACCGTCGGAATCGCGGTCCTGGAAGCCGTCAAAATAGTTGTAGATGACGGCCAGGTTGTGACTGTCGTTGATGTTCCAGTCGAGACGTACCATGTACTTCTCGGCTTCCTGCACACCGTCGCTCGGCAGGCCACCCGGATCGTAAGCGTAAACGTTGTTGGCGATGTCAACGATGCGGTTGTAGTCCGACTCGCTCAGCCAGTCGCGAACTTCACCAACACCCGAGCCGGCATAACCGCGAGCCAGGAAGCGTGGATCTTCTGATTCTTCGTAAGCGGCAAACACAAACAGACGATCTTTCAGGATCGGGCCGCCAACGGAGAAGCCGATCTTGGTCTGATCGAACGCCGGCGTGCTGAGATCGCGATCAACGCCGTCTACAACAACCGTATCGCCGCGCAGGCTGTCACTGGTGTACTCGTAAAAGACATTGCCTTGCCACTCGTTGGTGCCGGATTTGGTAACGGCATTGATGTTACAGGCCGAAAAGCCGCCGTAAGTAACGTCAAACGGTGCCAGTTCGACCGCGACCTGTTCGATGGCATCGAACGGGAAGGGCATGCCGACAGCGGTCGAGTAGCCGTTAGAGTTCAGGCCGAAGCGATCGTTCTGGCTGATGCCGTCAAGCGTGACGCTGTTAAAGCGCGGATGCTTGCCGCCGCAGTTGATTTCAAAGCCATCGTCCTGATTGTCGAGGTTCAGGCGCGGGTCGATGCTGTAGACATCGACGATATCGCGATTGAAGTTCACCGAGGTTTCAATGTCGTAGCTCGTGAACGTCGCAGCGGGACCGGCAGCGACGTCAACACCCTGCACGGCCTGCCCGGTCACGACGATTTCTTCAACTGCGCCGCCACCCGGCAATTCAATGGCCAGGTTGTAAATGTCGCCCAGCGAGATACTGGCGACTTCTACTGTGCGGACACCGTTAACGGTTACCTGGTACGGGCCACCAACCGGCAGGTTGCTGGCGAAAAATGTACCGGTGCTGTTGGATTCGTAGTTATAGACAACGTCGGTACGCATGTTGCGTACGATGACTGTCGCGCCGGCAACCGGTGCACCGGCCGCGTCGCGTACCTTGCCGCGAATGGAGGAAGTGGTTTCCTGTGCATTCACGGTAAGTGGCAATGCAACAGCAAGCAGCATTAATCCGGCTGCCAGCCGTCCTGCAAAGCCGAAGAGCCTGAACTTGTTCTTCATTTTGGATCCCTGAGAGTGAAAAGAGCGCGATTTTGCGATTGCAGTGTTACAACCGGGTGTCATTTAGGTCGCCAAAAGCGAATCGCTCGATCGTTGGAAAGTGCGGGCAGCTGGAACCCGCCGCGTGATTTTGTTGTAAATCTAACGCAGCCTATCGGGAGGCGCAATATGCACCCGGTGCCGTTCCGGCAAGGCTTGCCGCGACCGGCCCGGCCAGGGTTTGCACCGGTCCGCAGCGGTGCTTCATCAAAGCCCCGCAAGACACTGTTTTTACCTTGATTCTATAGTGACTTGCAGCGGCCAGTGGTCGGAAACGCCGGGCCCGCCTGCCGGATCAAAGCGGGCTGGAGTGCCATTGTTCTGGCGCTGACCGCTGGTCTGGTTGGCAAGTCTGACGGAATTCGCGCGAATGTCCCATGTTGCGTTTGCGCCACGGTTGGCGGGCGACCAGAGGAGCATGTCCAGGAAGGACCAGGTATCGTCGCGCGCATAATACGCGCTGCCGCGGCAATCGTCACCACAACCGAGGTCGTGAGCGACCTGCCAGTAGGGGCGTGCATAGCGATCCAGCAATTTTTCCCGCGCATCTTCCGTCGATGTCGTATTGAAATCCCCGGCGGCAAATGCCGGGCGGCTGCCCGGCAATCCGGCGCGCAGCGCGTTCAGCGTCTTGTAGGCCGAGATCCGCATGTCAGTTGGGTGAAACGGTGCCGGAAAATGCACGGCGAAGCCGGTCAGGACGGAACCGTCCGGGAGCTCGAAGTCTGCCTGAAGAATGCCGCGCGTATCAGCTACCCGTGACGCAAACTCAGCATCAAATGTGATCGGATGCAGTTGCGGTTCGCTGTTTAGTGGCAACCGGCTCAGGAAGGCCACGTCGATTCCGCGCAGGTCGGTGCCTTCTATCAGTATGGCCGGCAGGTACCCGGCATCGGTCAGGTACTCGGTACGCAGCCGCTCCAGGATGCGGACGTTCTCGATTTCCTGCAGGGCGAGAATGTCAGGGCCGCGGCCATTGTTGACTTGCAGGATGGCAGCCGCGACTACGGCCAGCTTGCGTTCGACCAGCTCGTCGCTCCAGTCCCAGTACAGGCACTGTTCGCGCCAGCGATCGACTTCTATCGTGGCGCAGCCCTGACGGTGAGCATCGTTCTGCTTTGCCGCCAGCGGCAGGTAAGTGGCGTCGTCCTTGCCGGGGTCGTCGGTGTTGTCGAACAGGTTTTCGACGTTGAAGGTCATGATCGTAACGGCCGCTGTGGATGCCGCTGGCGCACGCTGTGCAGGCGATTGGCAAGCACCGGCTACCATCGTCAACGCGAGGCAGCAAAGAAGTCGGTACGCAGCGTTCATGGTCAGCTCCATGGCAAGTCAGGTGTGCGACAGTCTACGCAAATTGGGCGGCGGCGATAATGCTGGCTGCTGGTTTTGTTATGAATTGCATGGCCGTCGATTTTCCCGTGCAGGCGGTTGCAGGATCGAGGCGCCCAACTATGCGATTCGGCGTCGACGTTTGCTGGCGGTGCAGATGGTCGCGCGAGTTGCGTGCGGAGCCTGCTCATCCGGTCGGTAATCGCTGCGGTCAGCTTGTACTGGCAAGCAAAAAAAAGCCCGGCGATTGCCGGGCTTTGTAACCGCGAATGTTAGAGGAGCAGTTATTCCCCGAAATTCATCCGGAAGTTCAGGCCGAAGATACGTGGCTCGTTGACGTAGCCGGTGTTGTTATTGAAGTCGATGCCGCCCTTCAGGTTTTCTTCGTCCGTGATGTTGCGGGCAAACGCCGCGATTTCCCATTGGCCGTTGTTGGCAATGTAACCGGCACGCAACCCTGCCTCGAAAATGTCCCCGGAATGGTACTCGGCGGCTTCGTAGAGGAAGAAGTTTGCGTCGCCCTGATGGGCATAGTCGGCGTACCAGTACAGTTCGTCATCGTCGCCCACTGGCGTGCTGTAACGGGCCGTGATGTTGAACTGGTATTCCGGTGCCTGCGGGAAGCGGTTGCCGTCAAGAATGGCGAACCCGTTACCGTCCAGCGGATCCATGACCGTGCACTGGGCGCAGACCGCGGTCACGAGGTTGGCATCGTCAATCTTGGTGTCGTTGTAGCTGGCACCAATGGTCATGACAAAGTTGTCGCTCAGCACAAACTCGGCGTCTACGTCCGTACCAATGCCGACGCCCTTGTCAGCGTTGACCAGCACGTTGGAGTTGGTGTTGCCGCCGATGGCCGAGAACTGCTGGTCGTCAATGGTGTAGTAATAAACCGCACCGTTGATACGAACCCGATCGCTGACTTCCGATTTGAAGCCGACTTCAGTGGACAGGATGGTTTCGGACGTGGCGACCGAATACGGGTTTGCATCGAAGAACGCGATGTTGCGTCCCTGAATCGACGGTGCGCGGAAGCCGCTGGCAACGCGGGCGTAAACGCTCACGTTGTCGTTCAGTACATGCATGAGACTGAGGTCCCAGCTGACCTGGTCGTCACCCACTTCAACCAGCGGTTGCGGGTTGGGTGTGGAACCGGTGGTCATTTCCTTCTCGTCGTCGGTATAGCGGATGCCGGCCGTCAGCGTTGTGCTGTCGGACAAATCCCACGCGACCTGACCGAACACGGCCCAGGAGTCGTTCTTGTGCCGGACTTCTGTTGGCGGCACGAAGAACGGTTCGGTGTTCACCGTGAAGTCAGACTTGAAGTAGAAGAACCCGGTCTGCCAGAAAACGTTGTCGCGCGCGTTTGATGCGAGGCGGAATTCCTGCGTGATTTGTTCCAGGTCATCCAGGCCGTCGCGCGTTTGTGACGGGAACGGAATGAAGCCGGGGCCGCTGACCAGGTTGCCGCCGTCGATGTCACCGTAGCTGCTGTTTTCCAGTTCTTCGTGAGACGTGATCGAGGTCAGAACGAGATCGTTGCCGAAATCCCAGTCTACTTTCAGGCTGAAACCCAGCGCGTCTGCTTCCTGCGGGTTGTTCTCACCTTCGTCGAAATACACAACATCGCGAATGAAGTTCTCATTCAGGTTGTTGTCACCGGGCCCGATGATGTTGGCGTAAAAAATCGACGCGGTGCCGTTGTTCAGATTGCGGCCGTGGACGTTGAGCAATGCGCTCAGGTTGTCGCTGGGCTCGAACAGCAGCTGTGCGCGCCATGCTGTCTCGTCATACCCGCCCATGACATCACTTTCACCGGTGAAGCCATTGCTGATCCAGTCATCGCGGTTTTGGTCAATGAAGGAAAACCGGCCCATGAGCACGTTGGACTCGGTCAGGCTGCCGCCTATCGCACCTTCGATATTGGCCGTGCCCAGACTGCCGATCGTCGCATTGACGTAGCCGTTCAGTTCGCTGGTCGGCTTGCGCGTATCGAATTTGACGATACCCGCCGGCGTGTTGCGGCCAAACAGCGAGCCTTGCGGTCCGCGCAGCACTTCAACCCGTTCGATGTCGAACAACGGGAAGCTCTTCAGGATAACGTTCTCCTGCACGACTTCGTCCATGATGATGGATACCGACTGCGACGCAGCGAGGTCGAAGTCGGTGTTGCCAAGGCCGCGCATGTAAAAGCGCGGTGCCAGGCGGCCGTTCGAGGATTCGGCGTACAGGCTGGGAACACGGTTGGCGAGGGCGCGGATGTCTTCGCCGGCTTCAACCAGCGTCTGAAAGCGGTCGCCACGCAAGGCGGACACTGAGAACGGCACTTCCTGCAAGTTCTCTTCACGACGCTGCGCCGTAACCGTGATTTCTTCGAGAATGCCCCGGTCCGCACGCTCCTGCGCCACGACGGTGTTCAAACCTGCCGTTGTGGACAGCAGAACGAGTGCCGCAGCACTGCTCGCGAGCGTCCGGCGAGCGATTGTTGGGTTCATACCACGCATTGTTTGTCTCCCTGAAACGATCGCGGGAGTATAGCCTTCTTGACTACCGATTTGGCCATATTTTTGCGCAAATCGCCGGCTGGCAGCCGCAGCGGTGGCTGTGGTTATTCGCCCACGATCAAGCGTTCCCGGCCTCCAGTGGCCGGTAGTGTTCTGCCGCGAAGCGGGGCACGCAAATGCACTGGAATACGAGGTCAGTGTGGCCGTCATTGTGAATTCTTTGGGCGACATTGCGGTCGATGGCGACCGTGTCGCCGGGCCCGACCGCAAACGGCGCGCCGTCTCCAACCTCCATCCGGCCCGTACCCTGCTCGATGAAATACCACTCGTCAACGGCGAGGCTGTGCAGTTCCGTGGTCACGCCGGGCTCGACCCGGCAACGCGCGAGTGACAAACGCGGTTCGCCGGGCACGTTCAGCAGTTCGGTAATGTAGCAGCGCTCACGGGTAAAAAATTCGCGGCTGGCAGTGACAGGGAACAGTGGTTTCGACATTGCATGGTCTCGATGAGCGGCTGGACAGCCCTATGGTAATGCGATTTGCGGCGGGCTTCCCATGCCCGCAGCGGCGGCGTAAGGTTGCCGGTCGCATGGCCGGCCGAGGGCGGCCGTGGGTGCGGCGGTGCTATGCTTTGCCTTCGGTGCCGCCGATCCGGCCGGTTCCGGTCTATTTTTGACCCAGCGCGCCACGGGGCGCAGCAAGCAGGCGAGTAGCAATGGCAACAAAACACATGAATGCGGCTCCGGGCGACTTTGCGCCATCGGTATTGATGCCTGGCGACCCTTTACGTGCCCGGTACATTGCCGAAAAATGGCTGGACGAACCGCGTCGCGTTACCGACGTGCGCAACATGTGGGGTTACACCGGCAGCTATCGCGGCATACCGGTCTCGGTCATGGCGCACGGCATGGGCATTCCGTCCGCGTCCATTTACTGCACCGAACTGGTTACCGAGTACGGCGTGAAACGCTTGATCCGCGTCGGTAGTTGCGGCACGACGCACCCTGACGTGAAGTTGCGCGATGTGTTGATTGCGATGGGCGCATCCACCGATTCCAATGTCAACCGGATGCGTTTCGGCGGCTTTGATCTCGCGCCCCTGGCCACGTTTTCGTTGGTCGCCAATGCGGTCCTCGCCGCTGAAGAAAACCAGGTGCGCTATCACGTAGGCAATATTTTCTCGGCTGATTTGTTCTACACGCCGCAGCCCGAGATGTTCGAAACTATGGCGAAGTACAATGTGCTGGGCGTGGAAATGGAAGCGGCCGGTATCTACCCGATCGCTGCCGAACACGGCGTTGAAGCACTCGCCATTTGCACGGTCAGCGATGACATCGTCAGTGGCGACGCGTTGTCGTCGGATGAGCGCCAGAATACCTTTGACGAGATGATCACCGTGGCCCTGGAGACGGTGCGCATGAGTGGAGATCCCCAGTGAGTGCCGCGCTGACGCCGGCGCCGCCGCTGCCCGACCTGAGCCAGGTGACGCGGGTAGACGAGGTTGGCGTGGCCGAGCGGGTCGCTCGCTTCCAGACCCGTTCGATCAAAACGGAATCCAAAACCGCCGCGTTGAAAATGATTTTGAGCATGATCGACCTGACCACGCTCGAAGGTCAGGATACGCCGGGCAAAGTGCGCCAGTTGTGCCAGAAGGCCATGCATTTGCACGATCAGTTGCCGGGCCTGCCGCACGTTGCGGCTGTCTGTGTTTACCCCACCATGGTCGGCATTGCCAGGAAAGCACTGGGCGACAGCGGCATAAACGTCGCATCGGTTGCGACGGCGTTCCCCAGTGGCATGGCGCCGCGTCACATCAAAATTGATGAAACGAAAATTGCGGTGGCGGAAGGCGCCGACGAAATCGACATGGTGATTTCTCGCGGTGCTTTTCTGCAAGGCGATTACCGCTTTGTATTCGACGAGATTGCGGCGGTTAAGGAAGCCTGCGGCGAAGCACATCTCAAGGTGATACTCGAAACCGGCGAGTTGAGCACGCTGGACAATGTGCGTCGTGCCAGCGTGCTGGCTATGCATGCAGGCGCTGATTTCATCAAAACCTCGACCGGCAAGATTCAACCTGCAGCCACTTTGCCGGTTACGTTTGTCATGTTGCAGGCGATTCGTGACTTCCATCGCGAGACCGGTCGCATGGTGGGCATGAAGCCGGCCGGCGGAATTTCGAACTCCAAACTCGCCATTCATTACTTGGTCATGCTGCGTGAAACGCTGGGCAATGCCTGGATGACGCCGGAGTGGTTTCGCTTCGGTGCCAGTTCACTGGCGAATGACGTATTGATGCAGCTGCAGAAACAGGCGACCGGCGTGTACCAGTCGGCCGATTACTTTTCCAAAGACTGAGTGGGCCTAAGCGTGGACACACAAGCAAACAAACTCGCATTCGACGGTGGCTGGGAGTACGCGCCAGCCCCCGAAAGCACGGATCACGTGAAGATCGACAAGCAATACGAGCTGTTCATTGGCGGTAAGTTTGTCGCGCCGGCCAAAGGTGGCTACTTCAATACCGTGAACCCGGCAACCGAGAAAAAACTCAGTCGCGTGGCACTGGCGACCGATGCCGACGTGAACAAGGCTGTGGCAGCCGCGCGCAAGGCATTCAATGGTCCGTGGTCAAAGATGAAGGCGGCCGAGCGCGGCAAGTACATCTACCGGATCGCCCGGATATTGCAGGAGCGTGCGCGCGAATTTTCGGTCATTGAGTCGCTGGACGGCGGCAAGCCCATCCGGGAATCCCGCGACATCGATATCCCGTTGGCGGCGGCGCACTTTTTCTATTACGCCGGCTGGGCTGATAAACTTGAGTACGCGTACCCCGGCCGCACAGCAAAGGCACTGGGTGTGGCGGGCCAGGTCATACCCTGGAATTTCCCATTGCTCATGGCGGCCTGGAAAATTGCACCGGCGCTGGCCTGCGGCAATACCGTGGTGCTCAAGCCGGCGGAAACCACGCCGTTGACCGCGTTGAAACTGGCTGAAGTGATTCAGGAGGCCGGTTTACCGGACGGCGTTGTGAATATTGTCACTGGCGCAGGTGAGACCGGTGCGGCCATCGTGAATCACGACGATGTCGACAAAGTGGCCTTTACCGGTTCAACCGGCGTGGGTCGGGCAATCATGAAATCGATCGCTGGCAGCGGCAAGAAGTACACGCTGGAGCTGGGCGGCAAGGCTGCCAATATTATCTTCGCCGATGCGGCGCTCGATCAGGCAGTGGAAGGCATCGTCAATGGCATCTTCTTCAATCAAGGGCACGTTTGCTGTGCAGGTTCACGTTTGCTGGTGCAGGAGTCGGTGGCCGACGATGTGATCGAGCGACTGCGTGAACGCATGGAAACGCTTATCGTCGGTGATCCGCTCGACAAGAACACGGACATCGGCGCGATTAATTCGAAGCAACAACTCGGCCGCATCGAGTCCTACCTGAAGCTGGGCGTTGCGGAAGGAGCGGCAATGCACCAGAGTTCCTGTAGCGTACCGGCCAAAGGCTATTGGTGCCGACCGACGATATTCACCGGTGTGTCGCAATCCAACCGGGTCGTGCAGGAAGAAATTTTCGGGCCGGTACTGGCAATCCAGACATTCCGTACGCTGGAGGAGGGTCTGAGCAAGGCGAACAACACGCAGTACGGTTTGTCGGGCGGCATCTGGACCGATAAAGGCTCCAGGATTTTCAAGATGACCCAGAACGTGCGTGCCGGCGTGATCTGGGCGAACACCTTCAACAAGTTTGATCCGACCTCGCCGTTCGGCGGCTACAAGGAATCGGGCGTGGGCCGGGAAGGCGGTCTGCACGGTCTTGGCGCTTATCTGAACCTGGAGTCCTGAGATGGCAACACAAGCAGCACGTATCCCGGTCGCCAAGACCTACAAGATCTACATCGGCGGCAAGTTTCCGCGTACGGAGTCCGGGCGCTACTACGATCTGCAAAACGCGAAAGGCAAAGTCATTGCCAATATTTGTCGCTCCAGTCGCAAGGACTTTCGCAATGCGGTAGTTGCCGCGCGTGCCGCACAGCCCGGCTGGGCGTCAGCCAGTGCTTATCTGCGCGGACAGATTCTTTACCGCATTGCGGAAATGCTGGAAGGCCGTCGTGAACAGTTCATCGCCGAAATGACGGTGCAGGGTGTGGGCAAGAAAGCAGCGACTGAGGAAGTGGACGCGGCTGTAGACCGCTTGATTTACTACGCGGGCTGGGCCGACAAGTACCAGCAGATTTTTTCCGCGGTTAATCCGGTTGCGTCATCGCATTTCAATTTTTCAGTTCTCGAAGCAACCGGTGTGGTGTCGATACTGGCACCCGAAAGCAGTGGTTTGCTGGGTCTGGTGTCGAACATTGCACCGACCATTGTCGGCGGCAATAGCTGCGTGGTGCTGGCGTCGGAATCATTGCCACTGAACGCGGTCAGTTTTGCCGAAGTGCTGCACGCGTCCGATGTGCCAGGCGGCGTTGTGAATTTGCTGACCGGTTACCGCAGCGAGCTGGCCGGACAATTCGCCTCGCACATGGATGTGAATGCGGTGATTTGCTGCGATGCCGATGACGACACGGCGGCCGATATTCAGGTCAAAGCCGCTGACAATATCAAGCGGGTCATCGCCCGGGACGGCATCAACTGGAGCAAGGCGACGGCGGCGAGTCCCTATTTCGTTGCCGATGTGCAGGAAACCAAAACAACCTGGCACCCGATCGGCAGCTAGGCATCCGCTGCTGCGATCAGTGCGCGTGATCGATCATCCGCGTTTCACCCGGGGTCGTGAATAA